>CANCLK010000063.1 GCA_947378785.1 Comamonadaceae bacterium | reverse complement strand
AGGCAAGATCATTGAAGAGGCGCCGCCGCAGCAGTTCTTCAGTAACCCACAACACGAAACGACGCGAAATTTCTTGGGACAAATTCTGAATTCGCAGCATGCGCACTGACGTCATTACCTTCGGCGAAGCCATGCTGATGCTGGTCGCTGACCAGCCCGGTCCGCTGGAGTCGGTGCAAGGATTTCATAAACGAACCGCAGGAGCCGAAACCAATGTTGCCGTTGGACTTGCGCGGCTGGGTTTGACGGTGGGTTGGGCCAGCCGTTTGGGCACCGACTCCATGGGCCGCTATCTGCTCGCAGCCATGTCAAACGAAGGTATCGACTGCTCTCACGTGGTGTGTGACCCGACACAAAAAACCGGTTTCCAGTTCAAGGGCCAAGTCAGCGATGGCACCGATCCGCCGGTTGAATACCACCGCGCCGGTTCTGCCGCCAGCCACATGGGCGTGTCCGATATCGATGTCGATTGGTTGCTCAGTGCGCGGCATCTGCATGCCACCGGGGTGTTTGCAGCCATCTCCCCCACGACTTTGCCTGCGGCCCGCAAGTCCATGGACTTGATGCGTACCGCGGGCAGAAGCGTGTCGTTTGACCCGAATCTTCGCCCCACGCTCTGGGTCTCGCCTGAAAAAATGCGCGAGGAAATCAACGACTTGGCGACACGCGCCCACTGGGTGCTGCCCGGTCTTGAAGAAGGGCGCCTCCTCACAGGCGAGTCTTCGCCCGAAGGCATCGCCCGTTTTTATCGACAGCGTGGTGCCCAGTTGGTGGTCGTCAAACTCGGCAGTGAAGGTGCCTTTTTTGACGGCGAAACCGGCAACGGATACATCGCTGGTTTTCCCGTGGACAACGTGGTGGACACGGTGGGCGCCGGCGACGGTTTTGCGGTGGGCGTGATCAGTGCGCTGCTGGACGGCTTGAGTGTGCCCGACGCTGTCAAGCGAGGCGCATGGATCGGTGCTCGCGCGGTGCAGGTATTGGGCGACAGTGAAGGTTTGCCGACCCGCGCCGAATTGCTTGCGGCCAAACTTTGATTCAAACCAATACCCACCGCTGACATGACGCGCCAAAAAATCCTTGTTTTCAGAGAGTTGCCGCCTGACCAACTGGCACGGCTACAAGCCGAGCACGACGTGACAGTGGCCAACCCACGCGTTCCTGATCAAGTACCGGCTTTCTATGCCTCCCTAGCCACGGCAGAAGGCATGATCGGCTCCAGCTTCCAAGTGGATGCTGCTTTGCTGGCCAGCGCGCCACATCTGAAAGTGATCTCCAGCGTGTCGGTCGGCGTCGACAACTACGCGCTGGCTGCGTTGGCTGAACGAGGCGTCATGCTGTGCCACACGCCCGGGGTGCTGACGGAGACCACGGCCGATACTATTTTTGCACTCATCATGGCGTCTAGCCGACGTTTGGTGGAGCTCTCCAACCATGTACGCGAAGGGCGTTGGACGCGCAACATTGATACCGATCTTTTTGGCTGGGACGTTCACGGCAAAACGCTAGGGATTTTGGGTTTTGGCCGCATTGGCCAAGCCCTTGCACGGCGTGCTGCCTTGGGCTTTGGCATGCCCGTGTTGTTCCACAACCGTAGCGCGGTGAATGTCGCGCAAGATGTGCCTGACCTGCTCGGCAAGGTAGCGTCTGTTGCGATGGATGATCTGTTCCAGCGGGCCGACATCATCGCCGTGGTGCTGCCCTTGTCTGACGCAACGCGCGGCTTGATCGGAGCGCGCGAGTTTGCGCTGATGAAGCCTGGCGCAATATTTGTCAACGGCGCCCGAGGTGCCATCGTGCAGGAGCCAGCTTTGCTACACGCCCTGAATCATGGAACGCTGCGTGCCGCGGGGCTTGATGTGTTTGCCACGGAGCCCTTGCCGCAGAACTCACCACTGCGCACGCATCCGAAGGTCACCGCCTTGCCGCACATTGGCTCGGCAACACATGAGACGCGCTATGCCATGGCCGAAATGGCGACCAGCAATCTGCTGCACGCGCTGTCTGGCAAAGTACCCCTAGCTGTCTTTTCCGGCCAAAAAGAGTAGCGCAGGAAATTAAGCTAAATTTTCGTCAAGACTCAACTACGGGCGATAGAAAAATGAACGCATATCCTGATATTTTTCTCAAACTGGGATTGGCCTTGCTGGCAGGCGTCACCTTGGGGTTGAACCGTTGGATACACCACAAATCTGCGGGCATCCGAACCCATTCTTTGGTGGCGTTGGGGGCCGCGTTGGTGATGCTGTTGATCGGCAGTTTTCCTGGCGCTGATGTGCAAGCGGCAAGCCATGTGTTGCAAGGCTTGATCACCGGCATTGGATTTCTCGGAGCCGGTGTGATCATCCATCAAGCCAATTCTCAAAACATTCACGGCCTGACGACAGCCGCCAGCATTTGGTCCTGCGCGATTTTGGGTGCAACCTTCGGCTCAGGGTTCTACGTGCTGGGCGTGTGCGCACTGTCAGCCATGCTGTTCATCTTGATTGTGGGCGGTCCACTAGAGCGATTGACTAAAAAATTGTTGGGAATTCAACGGGAATCCGAGATCGCTGAAGAGCCGAAAGATGTAGCACCATGATTCATCTTGTTTTTTCTATCGTGATTTCGGGCGTTGCGGCTTGTTTGGTGCTTGATCTTTGGCAGCAGTTGCTCAAGCGCGGGATGGGTATTCCCACGTCTAATTGGGCTGTTGTCGGGCGCTGGTTCTTACGCATCCGGCGAGTCAAAACCATGTATCAGCCGACGATTGACGCAGAGCCGCCAGAAACCAATGAGCTACGCGTGGGCTGGTGGGTGCATTACGCTGTGAGCGTGGGTTATGCGGTGGTGTTTTACATGCTGATGGTGGTTGTGCCCGTGTTCAAACCATCGCTGTTCGATGGCTTGATTTTTGGTGCCCTCAGCGTGGCGGTACCTTGGTTTTATTTCATGCCTTGCGTCGGCAAAGGTGTGATGGCGCATCACACCGCCACACCCGTCAAAGCCTGTTGCGTGGCGTTGGCCAACCATTTGGTTTATGGCGTTGCTATGGCGATGACAATGGGCCTAGTGGTTTGACCCAAGCGCCCTGATGGCGCTAGGGCCATCATTTTGTCAGTGACTTGATGCTACTGATGGCCGCAGATGCAGCGCCAATGAGTCCCGCAACTTCAGTCGGAATAATCATGGTGTTGTTTGAGTTGCCAAGGTGTTTAGAAATTTCGATCTGAGCTCTTACCGATTCAATGGCAATAATGCTTTGTGAATTATTTTCCATGGCTTTGCTCAGTGCCAAATATCCTTGGGCTCGACCCTCTTGCTCACGCGAGGCCAGCAAAAATTCTGCTTCAGCTTCGAGTCTGTTCGTTTCAAAATCACCTTCTGCTTCCAGAATTTTCTTTTGCTTGTAGCCTTCAGCTTCAATGATGAGTTTTTGCTTGACGCCTTCCGCATCGTTGATGGCTTTCTTTCTTAGCGCTTCGGATTCAATGATGAGCGTGTCTGCATGCTGTTGAGCACTCACCAGTGCGGCCCTCCGCTCTAGCTCACTTCGACGGGCGTTTGAAAGTGCATCCACAACGGCACGGTCTTTGAAGGTGATTTCTTCAATTTCCACACGCATGACGCGTATCCCCCATGCGGTCGTCGCTTCTTGTAATGACTCTCGCAGACTCTCGCTCAAGGACTCTCTGGCCGTGATGATGGCATCGCTGTCATACGTTCCGACTTCTTGGCGCAGTGCGGTCTCTACCAACGACTTGAATGAATCAGCAAAGGAACTGATCTCATAGAGCGCTTTGAACGGATCGACTACTTTGAAGTAGGCGACCGAATTGATGGAGACTTCAGTATTGTCTTTTGTATAAAGATGGATCACAGGTGGATCCATCCTTGTTTCGGCCATCGTTATATTGCCATTCGACGGATCCCATATAGAGACTCGATTCTGGCCATTATTAACAAAAGTCTCAAGTTTATTTGTGATGTTGGGTTTTTTGATTGAATCAACCAGCGGAATAATGATGTTGATTCCTGGCAAAAGTATCTTGTGCCGCCGGCCCATTCGCTCTACAACACGTGTGTACCCATCACTGACTTTTTTGATGCCTTCTTTGATAAAAAGAAAAAAGAGGGCGATCAAAAGCAAAATTGTGAGTGTTTTACCATCCATGACTTCAAGTCTCCTTTGAAACTACTGCCGCACCGTTAAAAATTCTAATAACTTTAACTCGATCACCATGCATTAATGGCTCGTTAAATTCTTTGATTGGCAGCACCTCGCCATCTTCAAATTTTATTTTGTATGTTTTATCGATACTTGCCTCGCGAGGCTCTTTTGTTTCTATGTCTATATTTTTTTTATAGCCATAAAAGAAATCCGAAGTATCATTTTTTATTTCTTTGATGAGGACACTTCCATATTGGCCGACCCGAACATCTATACCATCTTTGTATGCAGGTTCTTTCAATGCTATTTTTGAATAAAACTTGTTAGTGGCGAAATAAGAAATCAAAAGAAGCAGTGGAGTAAACCAAAGCTGCAGGGTCGGCGGAAGTCCGGCCATGTTGCTGAATGCCATCATGATCAGCGCAAGTGAAACGGTTGTGAGGTATTCACTGGTTAGAATTTTTAAGTCTAATATCACCAGCGAGATGCCCAGTGAAATCATCCACCAGGGATCTAGGCCTGAAAGCCATAAAGCAAGTTGTTCAAATCTCATCCGCGGAATTTACAACGAATTTTGCTGAGAATTTGTTTTTCTTCTTGGCGTTATCCCTGATCTATAAATATTGGCATTTAAATTTATTATTAATATAGTTAATATTAAATAGTTGAATACCATCGCTGACCGCATGCCACAAAACCTCTGGCGTAACCCTGAGCCTGCAGCGAGGCAGCAGAGCGAGAGCGGAAAGGACGTTTGTTGCACTGGTGTTCCTGACGCCCTGCAAGCTGAACAAGGGGGCTAACCCTTGACGGCATGGCGTTTTAAAAGTTTATGCTGCTGACAGTCTTCGCCACGCTTGGGATTGTCCGCAGCGAAACAACAACCCTGATGCAAGGTCCTTCAGACATGCCGAAAAAACGCTACACCGGTCGCGCTGCCTTCATGCAGCTTCTGATTGACGAGGGCGTGACGCATTTGTTCGGTAATCCCGGTACGACCGAACTCGCGATCATGGAGGCGGTTCCGCAATTCCCCGAACTCACATATGTACTGGGCCTGCAAGAGTCCGCTGTGGTGAGCATGGCGGATGGGTTCGCGCGGGCATCGAACAAGCTGGTGGCCGTCAATCTGCATTGCGCCCCTGGCCTCGGTCACGCCATGGGTGCTTTGTACAGTGCCAAGTTTTCGGGCTCGCCATTGATCATCACCGCCGGCCAGTACGAGCTGGGGTATGGACTGCAGGAACCCTTGCTGTACGAACCGTTGGTTCCGCTTGCACAACCTCTGGTGAAGTGGGCCGTCGAGGTGACGCGTATTCAGGATTTGCCGCGCATCGTGCGCCGCGCTGCCAAGATCGCCCTCACGCCGCCGACCGGCCCGGTCTTCATCAGCCTGCCCGGCAGTATCTTGGACGATGAAGCCGAGCTGGACTTAGGGAAACCGACCCGTGTAGACGCTAGCAACCGGCCTTCCGATGAGGCCCTCGACCGTCTCGCGGATCGTCTGCTCCATGCGCAACATCCCGTGATCATCGCCGGGCGCGAGTTGGCCAACCACGATGCCTTCAGCGAGGCCAGCGAGCTGGCAGAGCTGCTTGGCGCTGCGGTGTATCAGGAGCCGGTTCCGTACAACGCCCGCTTTCCATCGACGCATCGCGCTTGCATGGGGGACCTGACCCGCAACCAGGCAAAAGTGCGGGAAACCCTTCAGCCATATGACCTGCTGGTGTGTCTTGGTGCCGACCTGCTGCGCATGTCCCCATACAGCCCTGTCGATCCGCTTCCCGAAGACATGCCGGTGGTGCACATCACCGAGCGCGACTGGGAACTGGGCAAAAACTATCCGACCGAATTTGCAATCCGAGCGGACGTCAAGACGACCTTGCGCGCGTTGCTGCCGGTGTTGCGGAGCAAGCGATCCTCCGAACAAGCGCGTCGGGCCAGCCAACGCCTCAGCGAACTGGAAACGCGTAACTGGTGTGCGCAGCGTGACAACGCGCGCAAACAGATAAGCGAAACAGCCTTGTCGAAGCCGATTGACCCGCGCTATTTGATGATGCGCTTGGTCAACGCATTGCCCCAGAATGCGATCGTGGTGGAAGAAGCGCTGACCGCGGCGCCGGCGCTGGCGAGCTTCTTGCCGATGCAAGACGCTAACAGTTTTTATGGGCTCGCCAGCGGTGGCTTGGGCTTTGGCTTGCCGGGCGCGATCGGTATCAGCTTGGCACAACCGGGTCGCCCGGTGGTTGTTGCTATCGGCGACGGTAGCGCGATGTACGGCATACAGGGGCTTTGGACTGCCGCGCACCTGCGGCTACCGATCACCTATGTGATCATCAACAACCGCAGCTACAGGATCATCAAGGAGCGACTGTTGGCATCCCGTAAGACCGATCGCTTCATTGCCATGGACATGAAAGATCCGCCGATTGACTTCGTCTCTTTAGCAACGGGACTTGGCTTGAAGGCGTGCTGTGTCACTGACCCAGGCGACCTTGACAGCGCGTTGCAGGATGCGATTGAGAGCGGTGCGCCGAACCTGATTGAAGTGTTGGTCGCTGACGGATTCGGGGCCTGACAGCGACGTGCGTATTCGACCCGACGATATAAATAATGACAGGAGATGACAAGATGAAAAATTGGACCCAAACGGTTTCCGGATTGATGGTTTTGTTGGCCGCCATGACTGCTCCGGCCGTCATGGCGCAGTCCGCCGCCGACTATCCCAGCAAACCGGTCACGATGGTCGTCGGCTTCCCGCCGGGGACTGCCACTGACAGCGTCGGACGCATCATCGGTGAACGCCTTGGGGTAAGGCTTGGCAAGCCATTCGTTATTGAAAACAAGGCCGGGCAGGGCGGCAGCATCGGTGCAGCAGCGGCTGCAAAAGCGCCGCCTGACGGGTATACGCTTTTGGTGAGTGCCACTGCGCCTATGGCGACCAATCACCACCTGTATGCAAAATTGCCCTACGACAGCTCGCGTGACTTTGCACCGATTGGTTTGCACTCGTGGCTACCGTATGCGCTGGTGGTCAATGCCAACCTCAAGATCAACACGCTGGCGGAGCTGCTTGAGCGCGCTAAGGCCGAGCCTGGCAAGCTGAGCTACGCATCCATTGGTAACGGCACCACCAGCCATTTACTGATGAGCATGCTGATGTATCAAACCGGAACCAAAATCAGCCACGTCCCGTACAAGGGCAGTGCTCAGGCGCAGACCGACCTGATCGGAGGTCATGTTGACATGACCTTTGACACGATGGTCTCCGTCATGCCGCACGTTAAAGCCGGCACGCTGAAGGCCTTGGCGGTGAGCACGCTGACCCGTTCCAAGTTTTCGCCTGAAATCCCAACTTTGAATGAGCTGGGTGTGACTGATTTTGACGCCGGGGCATGGTTGGGACTACTCGCCCCTGCCGGAACGCCGAAGCCGATTGTTGAAAAACTCAGCCGTGAATTGAGTGCGGTTTTGGATGAACCGGAGACGCAGAAGCGGTTACTGGCTCTCGGTGCCGAAATCATTAAAAGCACACCAGATGAGTTCACTGCGTTTATCAAAAGTGAGCGCGAGAAATGGGGTAACCGGGTGCGTCAGTCCGGCGCTAAATTGGAATGACGTCGTTGAATGTGCAAGCTGCTGTTTCAGAAGCAGAGTGGCAAACCCGTGTTGACCTCGCCGCCTGTTACCGCCTGATGCCTCTGTTCGGCATGAGCGACTTGGTCTACAACCACATCACGGCACGCGTTCCGGGTGTGGAGGAGCGTTTGCTTATTAACCCTTATGGTTTTATGTACGAGGAAATCACGGCTTCCAGCCTGGTGACGATCGATTTGGCCGGTAACGTCCTGTTCAATGCGAGTCGCGATTATGGAATCAACCAGGCCGGGTATGTGATCCACAGCGCCGTTCATGCCGCGCGTGAAGATGTGCAGTGCGTCATCCATACCCATTCGCGCGCGGGCATGGCGGTGTCGGCGCTGAAGTGTGGCCTGCTTCCATTGACGCAAACGGCCATGCGCTTTGGGAGCGTTGCTTATCACGACTACGAGAGTGTCGCGATCGATATCGACGAGCAGAAACGGCTTGTGCACGATCTTGGCGCCAACGAGGTGATGATCTTGCGCAACCATGGACTGCTGAGCGTGGGGTGCGATATTCCCCAAGCGTTCAATGCCATGTATTGGCTGGAGATGGCCTGCCGGGCGCAGGTTGACGCCATGGCGTGCAATACTGAACTGAACCTGCCTGCACCGGCCATCATCGAAAAAACAGCGCATCTTTACAAGCCACAAACACGGCGACCATTCGGCGTGATGGAGTGGCCAGCGATGTTGCGTTACCTAGACCGTCGAGATCCATCGTATTGCACATGAGCCAAATCAACTTGAACACTTCATCGCACGCATTGCTAT
The DNA here is from genome assembly GCA_947378785.1 of Comamonadaceae bacterium. GTDB lineage: Bacteria > Pseudomonadota > Gammaproteobacteria > Burkholderiales > Burkholderiaceae_C > Polaromonas. The sequence goes on along the minus strand of CANCLK010000063.1, from coordinate 9,573 downwards.
CGGTCTTCGCTACCAATGGCATCGACCGCATTTTTCAGGTCCCTGGCGAAAGCTTCATTGGCATTCTGGATGCACTCGGCGACTTCCCATCGATCGACGTCGTGACCTGTCGCCATGAAGCGGGCGCTGGTTTCATGGCCTGTGCCGACGGCCGTTTGACGCGGCGGCCTGGCGTTCTGATGGTGAGTCGCGGGCCGGGTGCCTCGAATGCATCGATCGCGGTTCACACGGCGCAGCAAGATGCTATTCCACTGATTCTCATTGTCGGCCAGATACTCAAGAAAGACTTGCGCAGGGAAGCGTTCCAAGAAATAGATTATCAAAAAATGTTCGGCTCTATAGCGAAGTGGGTGGTTGAGGCGACTGACCCTTCGCAACTGAGTGAGATCGCGTTCAAAGCGATTCGGATGGCGACCTCCGGCACCCCCGGTCCGGTGGTTGTGGTGATCCCTGAAGATGTTCAGCAGCAGCAGAGTCCGCAGCATCAATGGGTTGCGCGTCCCAACGCACCGACCACTGCGGTGACTACCACGCTCGATGCGCTGAGGGAACGGCTGATGCGAGCTGAACGTCCGTTGATCATTGCTGGTGGGGCATTCGACCAACCGCAAGGGCGCGAGACGCTGCTCGCCTTTGCCGAAGCTTGGCATATTCCCGTGGCCGTCGCTTTCCGTCGGCATGACGTCTTTCCCAACCGCCACCCGCTGTACGTTGGCGACCTAGGACTGTCGAACCCAGACAGCCAAATGTCGGCTTTTCATTCGAGTGATTTGATCCTGGCGCTCGGGACCCGACTGGACGACATCACTAGCCAAGGCTATACATTCCCGCAACTGCCGCAGCCGCAACAGACTTTGGTGCATTGCTACCCTGACGACCATATGGTGGGTCTGCACTTTGCCCCCGACTTTGGATTGACCTGTGATCCGGTCGCTTTGACCGCGGACTTGACGCCGCATGAGCTCCCACCTGTGACAGACAAACGCCGCAATTGGAGCCAGTCTCTGCGCGGCATCTTTGACGCTCATGCAACATGGCCGACCAAAGAGGCCGATGACGGTATCACGTTTGCGCATGTGGTGCGTGCTCTGGCGCAACAAGCGCCGAAGGACGCCATCATCTGCCTCGATGCGGGCACCTTTGCCGCCCCCGTTTATCGGCACTTCCCGTTCACATATCCACAACGCCTGATGGCACCGCTCTCAGGCGCGATGGGCTATGGCACACCTGCCGCAGTCGCTACGCAACTGCGTCTTCCACACGCCAAGGTCATTTGCATGGTCGGTGATGGTGGCTTCATGATGACCGGTAACGAGATGATCGCAGCGGTCGAGCGCAAGCTGCCGATCCTTTTCATTCTTTCGAACAACAACAGCTACGCATCCATCCGGATTCATCAGGAGCGCCAATACCCGAGCCGCCACGTGGGGACATCGCTTTTCAATCCGGATTTCATCCGCATCGCGGAAGGGTTCGGTATGCAACACGAAGCTGTCACCGAGGCCGACCAGATAGACGCTGCTATCGCGCGCGGTCTGGCGGCCAAGGGCCCCTACTTTATGGAGGTAAAAACCAGTCTGAAAGTGGTTTTGCCGCAGTAGCCGATGACCAATTTAAATCACAAAAAGGCAATCACATGGATCTCGGACTAAACAACAGGGTGGCCCTTGTCACTGGGGGCTCACAGGGCCTAGGTAAAGCCATCGCTGCGCGGTTGGCGCAAGAAGGTGCGAGCGTGGTGATCGCGGCGCGTGGCCCAGAGTTGTTGGAGCAGGCTGCGCAAGAGATTCGCGCAGCCGGTGGACGTGTTGCGGTCGTGCAGGCGGACGTCAGCTCCGTTGCGGATTGCACCCGACTGGTTCGCGAGGTGACCGAGGCCTTCGGCAGGCTCGATATTCTGGTCAACAATGCCGGCACGTCTGCCACGGGCGAATTTGAATCTGTCACGGATGAAGGTTGGCAGACAGACTTCGACCTCAAGCTGTTTGCCGCGATCCGGCTAGCGCGCCTTTCCATTCCCCTCATGAAACAGAATGGCTGGGGACGAATCGTCAACATCACGACGATCGGTGGCAAGCAGCCGCGCGCCAAATCAATGCCGACGACGGTCACCCGTGCTGCCGGACTCGCCCTGACCAAGGCCCTGTCCAAAGAATTTGGTCCCGACAACATTTTGGTGAACACCGTCTGCATTGGCTTGGTCCGAGCCAACCAGCACGAAAAGAAAGCGACTAGGACTGGCGTCGCGGTGGAGAAGCTGTATAGCGATATGGCGAAAGAAATTCCGCTTGGGCGGGTCGGTCGCGCGGAAGAAGTCGCCAACGTGGTGGCCTTTCTCGCATCCGAAGCTGCCAGCTTTGTGACTGGCAGCAGCATCAATCTGGATGGCGGTGCATCGGCCGTGCTGTGATGCAGTAGCGCGTTTTTCGTTGCAGGTCTTTCTGAGAAATTTATATGAATCAAACAACTGTAGTTGTGCCGCAATGGCAGCAAGCCATTTACAAGGTGCTCAAAGAGGGGGGTGTTCGGCAGATCGCCTACGTTCCGGATGCGGGCCATGCGCATGCAATTCGAAGCGCTCAAGCAGATCCGGATATGCATGACATTGTCCTCACGACTGAAGAAGAAGGGGTCGCGTTGGTGAGCGGCGCTTGGCTGGGTGGGCAACGTGCGGTCTTGCTGATGCAGAGCAGCGGGGTTGGTAACTGCGTCAATATGTTCTCACTGCTACGCAGCTGCAATTTTCCATTCCTGACGCTGGTCACGATGCGTGGGGAGTATGCCGAGTTCAATCCCTGGCAGTCCCCCATGGGAAAGAACACCCAAAGCGCCTTGGAACTGATGGGCATCACGGTGCTTCGTGCATCGCGACCGGAGGATGTCGAGGAGGTTGTGAGTGCTGGTCTAGATGCCGCCTTTCTGGCGGGGGAGCAGGTGGCTGTCCTGCTGTCTCAAAGCCTCATTGGTCGTAAGAAGTGGGTGGTGAAATGATGAATACATCTGTAAAAAACGCGGTGGATCGACGCGCCTTTGTCGCCAAACTCTTACAGGCCACGCCTGACGCGCTGGTGATCACGGGGCTGGGCTCGCCAGCCTACGATGTGTATGCGGCCGGTGACCGTGATCGCAACTTTTACCTTTGGGGTGCCATGGGCGGTTCAACATCGATGGGTTTGGGGCTTGCGCTGGCGCAACCTTCAAAGTCGGTCGTGGTTGTCACCGGTGACGGTGAGCAACTGATGGGGATTGGAAGCTTGGCCACTATTGGCGTTAAACAGCCCGCCAACTTAACGATCGTGGTGCTCGACAACGGACACTTCGGTGAAACGGGCATGCAGCGCAGTCACTCCAGCTTGGGCACCAACTTGGTGGCTGTGGCGAAAGGTTTTGGCATTGCCGACTCTTTTGTTGTGGATCAGCTTGACGGCTTTAGTGACGTGGCGCGGCGCGTGAATGCCCGCGAAGGTGTGGCACTGGCACAGGTGTTGATCAACTCTGATGAGACCCACCGTGTGCTGCCTCCGCGCGATGGTGTTTACGTGAAGAACCGTTTCCGCGCAGAACTGGGCTTCCCGCCGTTCTGATTGGTTGACTCAACAGCTTGAGTGGTTCGCACTTTTTCTTTGGGGTTCGTCATGACTGAAACCATATTTTTGCGAACCTTTTGGGCGGCATCCCTCGTGTTTGTTTCTGCAGTTGCATCGGCAGAACCCAAGGAGCAACTTTACGGCAAAGACCAGACATCGCCCTACGAGGCTGGTTGGCCGTTTCGCGTGAATCCACCCAATCGTTTGGCCGCCTTGGATGGTCGAGCTCTTCAAGCCCTGTTTGGTAAAAAACAGGTATGGATCGAGCCCGTCCCCGGCGGTGCGCCATTGCCTGCAGCCCCCGTCAAATTTGGCTTCTTCCACAATCCGTCTGACCTGCTAAAAAAGCACCCGATCATGGCCATGGCGCTGGGTAAAGACGGAAAAATTGTTTTCGAGCAATATAAATTCGGCACGTCAGCCGCATCCATGTTCGACAGTCAGTCCATTGCCAAGGCCATCACCGGTTTGTCTCTTGGTGTTGTGATTCAGCAAGGCCACGCTGTTAATTTGAATTCCAAAATGTCGAGCATTGTTTCAAGACTGAAAGGATCCCCTGTCGGGGAGTCCACTGTTCGCCAAGCACTCCACATGCAATGCGGCCATCAATTCAAATGGGTTGACGATGGAACTCAAGGCAGTGCAGGCCAGTACGCAGCTGTGAAGTACGCGAGCCCAGCCAAAGGGGGGCGGGATCTATACGAATACTTCAAAGAACTAGAGCCGAACACCCCGGGCCAAACGTTTGCGTATGACCCCCACTGCTCAGACAGCATCAGTATGTTGATCACTGAAAAAACGGGGTTGCCCCTGCGACGATTTTTTGAGGATTTCGTTTGGAAAAAGCTGGGTCCCACGGGCAGAGCAGCCTGGCTTGGCCCCCTCAAAAATCCTGAGCTGACATCTGGTGCCAACAGCTTCTATGCGACTCTGCCGGATTATTCACTTCTGGCAAACGCTGTCGTGAATGGTGGTGTCGCACGCGGTGAGTCAGTGATCCCCGCTGATTGGATAGAAAAAATGCGCACAGACACTGTCGCCGTTGGCAAGGATGAAAATGAAAATTTCGGACGCTATGGGTATCAGGCTTGGGTCCGAAGCGACAAGGCCGATAGCTGGTTCGCGGGGCTAGGCAACTACGGGCAACGTTTTTATCTAGACCCCAACAACAAGAGTTTCATGATCATCTTTGCATTGGATTTTGACCACATCAAAGACTCGGACAACTTTTGGAAGTGGTTTCGTTCGACTCCCATGGACAAGCTTTGACAACGTCATGACATTTCTTCGTTACCTGCCTACTTATTTGGGGGAATGTCATTGGTGTGAAATACGCTAGTGAAAAGTCTTAGCTCTAAAAGTAAAAAACCCTTATGAATCAACGACTCATAAGGGTTTTACTTTTTGGCGGAAGCGGTGAGATTCGAACTCACGGAGGACTCACATCCTCGGCAGTTTTCAAGACTGCTGCATTCAACCGCTCTGCCACGCTTCCAAGGCCGCAAGTTTAACCTGAGTTTTGCAGCGATCAGCCCTCAACGCTGAGTCGCATGATGCCGTAGAGCGGCACGCCCCACAATGCCCTGAAGCTGGCGCAGGCCAATGCCATGCTCATGTCATACGCTTCCATGACGGGGTGTTCGGAGCGGAGTGACAGCCGAGGATGGGGTGCAGTGAAGTCGCGCATGTGTTTTGAACCCCACTTGAATTCGGCGTGGGTGTGGCAGACCGACTGGTGTAGGGCCGCGCAACCAATGGCCAGCCAGCTGAGGGTGTCGAACAGCATTTCTGAGCCTGCGGGTGCATTCTGGCCAAACTCTTGCAGCACGTGTTCCACCTCGTGCGCCTCAAGGTACATGAGCACGCCTTCGCAGATCACCAGCACCGGCACTTCACTTTTGCGATCCGGCAAGCCGAGGCGCTGCCACCAGCCCGGCGTCCTCAAGTCGACCACGGCGTTCAGGTGTCGCTTGTTGTCCGCTGGAAGGAGACGTTTTCGCAGCTGTATGACTTGCGCTACATCGGCATCCAGCCAATGGTTGGTGCGGTTGTCCAGCCATTGAAAATAGTGGGTCAGGCCACAGCCTAAATTGGCACCGATAGCGTAGGGGTGGCGCTCAAAAAAATCACTCGCTAATTGCCTGAAAACTTGCGTGCGCGACAGGACCCCGAAGACGCTGGGCTTGTCGCGTAGATAGGGACTGACATCGACCCCCATCTTGCGCAACGCGGGCGCGGCAAAGGCATCGCCTGCAGCGAATGTTGGAAATATGGCGTCTCCAAATGCCCGCGCAGCCAAGGGGATGAGCAGGGTAGAGGGAACGTCGTCAAGCTTGACGCTTGAACGCTCCCGAGTTGGGGCGAGTACACGTTGATCCATCGACGAATCATGGCCGAGAATTCGTGCCCTTGGCGTTTAATTTGGCACTTAGATTGTGAGCGCTTGTTAACGGAGCTCAACTGTTTTTAAGCATGCCTCGGGTCTCAATGAACTCGACAATTTGTGATAAACCGGTCAGGGTTTTGAGGTTGGTCATGACGAAAGGCTTCAGGCCCTTAGCGTTCGTGCGCATGCGAATCGTGTCGGCTTCCATGACGCCCAAGTCAGCACCGACGTAAGGGGCGAGGTCGGTTTTGTTGATGACGAAGAGGTCGCTTTTGGTGATGCCGGGGCCACCTTTGCGGGGGATTTTTTCACCGGCGGCAACGTCGATCACGTAAATCGTCAGGTCGCTGAGTTCGGGGCTGAAGGTGGCGGCGAGGTTGTCGCCACCGGATTCGATAAACACCACGTCGGCGTCTGGAAAATCCATCAGCATCCGGTCAATCGCTTCGAGGTTGATAGACGCGTCTTCACGAATGGCGGTATGCGGGCAACCACCGGTTTCAACGCCCATGATGCGTTCAGCATCAAGCGCACCGCTGACGGTCAGCAGGCGCTGGTCTTCTTTGGTGTAGATGTCGTTGGTGATGGCGACCAGGTCGTATGTCGACTTCATGGCCTTGCAGAGCATCTCTAACAAAGTGGTTTTTCCGGAGCCGACAGGCCCACCAATACCAACGCGCAAGGGGGGCAGTTTTTTGGTGCGATTCGGGATGTGGTGCAGGGACATAAAAGGACTTTGGAGTGCTTAAAACAGATAGGTGAGTACAGAAAATCTAGGAACGAAAGAGCCGCGAATATTGGGTTTCATGGCGCGCCGACAAAATCGCCAGCATGGGCGAAAACGCTTGCCGGTCTTCATCGGGCATGACCAATGCGGCCTCAACGGCGGCGGGTATTTCCCGGCTCAAACGGGCTAGTAATCGCTGTCCTGCGCTTTGCCCGAGGGGGACAGATTTAAGCGCTGCTTGCATCATGTTTTCTGCCCAGCCAAAAGCAAATGCCAGCAGGCAGTCGCGCAGACTCGCTGCGGTCGGCGAGGCTGCCAGCGCAAAGGCGACAGGGTAGGTGGGCGGCAGTGCTGCGCAGACTGAGATGTGCTCTGCGTTGACGCCGTCGTGGTTGCGTAACCATTCCAGCAGCGACTTGCCCATTTGCTCAGTTTGCAAGCGCAGCTCGCTGGTTTCTCGCGTTTGCAAAATCCAGTCGTTGAGGGCGCGCGCCCGTGTGAAGTCGCCACTGCGCCAAGCAGCGGTGGCGCCAGCAATCACGGGCAAGTCACCGCGGGCCAAGCTCAGTTGCAGCTGAGCACTGAGCCAGTCGGAAGCGCTGGCTTCGGTGCTGATATTGCCCCATTCAACGGCGGCTTCTAACCCTTCCGAATAAGAAAAACCACCCACGGGTAGGGCCGGCGATGCCAGCCAAATGAGCTGGATCAGGCTGGCCGCTGAGAGGGTCTGGCTGGGCTCACTAGACTCGCTGATCGCACTGGACATGGAAGTGGCTGCGCGGCTCAGGTCGTCGTAGTTTTAGGCGGACGCTGCGAGTGAAACTGGATCGGCACTGCGGTAGCCACAACGGGTGCAGCGTTTTCATGAGAATGCGCATGTGAGTGACCGTGATCGTGACCATGGTCGTGCTGGCAGTCAGGGCCGTGCACATGCGGCGCCGGTGCTGGTGCGGCCGCATGGCTGTGCGCATGCGTGGCTGCGCTGTAGGCGCCGCCTTCCGGCTCAAAAGCTTCCTCAACGTCGTTGACGATGAGGTGCATGGCGCGCAGCAGGTCGGCCAGCACGTGGTCAGGCTCAATCTTCAGGTGGTCGGGTTTGAGCTCAATCGGCACGTGGCGATTGCCAAGGTGGTAGGCCGCGCGCGTCAGGTCAAACGGCGATCCGTGGGTGGTGCAGGCCGTGATGCGCAGCACCGCTTGCGGTGCAGCAAGCACCTTGACCATTGAGCCGTCTTCGGCCACCAGAACGTCGCCGCCGCGCACCAGTGTGCCGCGCGGCAAAAATACGCCGAGATGCCGGCCGACTGAATCGGTGGTGTCGAAGCGGCTTTTCTGACGCACGTCCCAGTCGAGTTCGACCGTGGCGGCGCGTTTGAGCAAGACGGGTGCAAGGCCTTGGCCCTGCGCGATGATTTTGGAGACTTGAAGCATGGGGCCCATTAAAACAAAAAGTAGCGCTGCGTCATGGGCAAGCTGCTGGCGGGCTCGCAGGTGAGCAGTTGGCCGTCGGCGCGTACCAAGTAAGTTTGCGGGTCAATCTCCATGCTCGGCAGGTAGTTGTTGTGGATCATGTTTTGTTTGCGCACGCTGCGGATGTTTTTCACGGCACTCAAAGTTTTGGCCAAGCCGAAGCGTTCCTTCACGCCAGCCGCTTGCGCTGCTTGCGAGACAAAGGTCAGCGAACCCTTGGCAATCGCACCCCCAAAGCCACCAAACATCGGCCGGTAATGGACTGGTTGCGGCGTCGGGATGGAGGCGTTGGGATCGCCCATGGCGGCCATGGCGATGAAGCCGCCTTTCAAAATGAGGGAGGGTTTGATGCCGAAAAATGCCGGCCGCCAGACCACCAAGTCAGCCCATTTGCCGGGCTCGATGGAGCCGACTTCGTGGGAGATGCCGTGCGCAATCGCCGGGTTGATGGTGTATTTGCTGATGTAGCGTTTGGCGCGGAAGTTGTCGTTGCGCGAGTTCTCTTCGACCGCGCCCTTGCCCGTGGCCAGCGGGTTGACCAGCCAGCCTCGCTGCTGCTTCATCTTGTGCGCGTTCTGCCAGGTGCGGATGATGACTTCACCGACGCGGCCCATGGCTTGGCTGTCGCTGCTCATCATGCTGATGGCACCGAGGTCATGCAAGATGTCTTCGGCGGCGATGGTTTCTTTGCGGATGCGACTTTCAGCAAAAGCCAGGTCTTCGGCAATCGACGGGTCGAGGTGGTGGCAGACCATCAGCATGTCGACATGCTCGTCCAGCGTGTTGACGGTGTAGGGCATGGTCGGGTTGGTCGACGACGGCAAAAAGTTGGCCTCACCGACGACTCGCATGATGTCCGGCGCATGACCGCCGCCCGCACCTTCGGTGTGAAAGGCGCAGAGCGCGCGGCCTTTAGTGGCAGCAATGGTGTTCTCGACAAAACCGGATTCATTCAGCGTGTCGCTGTGAATCGCGACCTGCACATCGGTGTCATCGGCAACGTCTAGGCAGTTGCTGATGGCCGCTGGCGTGGTGCCCCAGTCTTCGTGCAGCTTGAGGCCGATGGCGCCGGCGTTGACTTGCTCGTGCAAGGCGGCGGGCAGGCTGGCATTGCCTTTGCCCAAAAAGCCCAAGTTCATCGGAAAAGCATCTGCGGCTTGCAGCATGCGTTCGATGTTCCACGGCCCCGGCGTGCAGGTGGTGGCAAAGGTGCCGGTGGCCGGGCCGGTGCCGCCGCCCAGCATGGTGGTGACGCCGGAGGTCAGGGCTTCTTCAATTTGCTGCGGGCAAATGAAGTGGATATGCGAGTCAATGCCGCCGGCGGTGACGATCATGCCTTCGCAGCTGATGATCTCGGTGCCTGGGCCAATGATGATGTCAACGCCGGGTTGCACGTCTGGATT
>CANCLK010000062.1 GCA_947378785.1 Comamonadaceae bacterium | reverse complement strand
TGCGCGATGACCAGCACGCTGATCGGATTTCCCGCTTCGTCGCGAACGACTCTCGCATTGCAAAGCACATCGTGCGTTTTCCCCGACGCATGACGAATTTCCATGGGGCAATCATTGAGGAAGCCTTGAGTCAAGACCTGTTGGCACCTGTCTTGCGCCAGGGACGGATTGGTGAAATTGTCTTTAAAGACACTCCCCTTTAATTCCGTAATAGTCTTGCCAGTCATGACTATTGCCGCCGTGTTTGTGTCCACGACCTTGCCCTCAGCATCGACCGTGAAGAAAGGGTCGGGGGTGATCTCAATCAAATCATGGAAATATTTGGACGATAGTCGCTCAGCAGCCGACCACGGCTGACGTCGTTCAACGCCTTGTTGATGCAGGGTCATGGGTTACCCCCCCCCCCCCCGTCCATGCACCAACAAACAGCGTTATGGCTACCGACTCAAGCTTGCAGCGAACAGACCAGATATGCTGACTCATGAAGATTCTTGCCCAAGATTTTCAAACGACTACGTTGAGGTTTCAAGACGATCTCCAATTGAAAAGGGAAACTGCGCTCCGCAGGTCGTTCGAGTCCTGACGAAAGGTGTCAGAAAAAGTCGCTGATTGAGCAGCTCATCGGCACAAAAATAGGACGTGACTTAGTGCTACATTGATTCACTGAATTTATTTGGAGGCATCATGAAAAAAACTATTCTGCTAGTTTTATTAACCATTACTTTTGCGACCAGTGCGTTGGCGGATAGGGATCGCGGTGAGCGCAGAGGTGAATCCGAGCATCGTCCTCATCCGGACGCTCGTTGGAACAACGATGCCGGTTGGCTGCTGCCTGCGATCATCGGTGGCGCATTGGTCTATGGCGCGGTCAACAGCCAGCCACGGCCACCCGTCAATTCGCAGCAACCACAGCAACAGTACTACCCTATCGAGCCCAACAGACCCCAGCAAGCACCCATGGGCTTCCACTGGGAACAAATCTTAGATGCCAACTGCAATTGCTATCGCATGGTGATGGTCAGGAACTAACCGACTGCCGACTTACCGTGTTGACACGGCAGTCAGTCGGCAAGTCAATGTCAAAGAAAAAGCGACTGTCTTTTGAACAGTCGCTTTTCATATCAATGGTAGGGCGTGAGTGACTTGAACACTCGACCAAAGGATTATGAGTCCTCTGCTCTAACCAACTGAGCTAACGCCCCAAACCAACGGCGATTGTAAGGGGCAGTGGCATGCGGGTCGGTTTAAGTCCAGCTCTCCAACTGCCAACGGAAATGGTCTTCACGGCCTATCCGGCCACCTCTTCTGCCGGGGACTCTGAACTCACCGTCTGTCTCTCTGGCGACCCAGCGACCGATCTCCGGGGCGAGCCAAATGGTGTCGCGCCTGATGCAGTCCAGTTTGCTGATGTCGTGATGATTCAGTCGGATGAACTTTTCAATGCGGACCGTTTCAAAAGTTCCAATGGGTAGCGTCACCCTGTCCCAACCCGTCACCGTCGTTTTTACACTGATCCAGTATCTAAACGATGAAGTGCCGGATTGGTAATGTGTGTCGTTGGCTTGAGTCTGGCCTACGGAGAAATTGTCCAGCCATAAGGGCATGGGTGTTTCGTAGGTTTGCAGCAAATCCCAATAGGGGTCTTGTTTGACTTGGCCCCAAACGGGCTGAAATTCGTCACCCACATCCAGGTTGTTGTTTGAACGCCTGCTGATGCGCACGCCACCGTCCACACTGACAATCTCTTCTTTGACGGTGTCGAGCCGTTGGCTGTTGTAAAAGTTGAATTTTTGATAGGTCCAACTTTGACCTATCGCCGGCGCCCGCACTGAACCGGCTGGTCCGCCTTGGTTCATGCTGGAGGTCACCAATGGCGGAAGAAATTGAATGGCGCACCCAGTGGGAAGCGCCAAAAGCGCCAGCAGTGACCTGCGGTGAAGCATCGAAACTTAGCTGTCCCAGTCTCCGCCCCCCACATCAGCGCTACCACTGTCATCCCAAGAGCCGCTGTCCGCGACGCCAAAGTTCTGACCGCCCATGCTGTTGTCGGGAATCGGCTCGTAGTTGTTGTTGCTGTTGTTGTTGGCCAGCCGGGTTGAGCTGTCGTGATTGCCTTCGTTGTTGCCCATCAGACTTTTACCGATGGCTTGGGCGGCCATCATCCCCGCACCAACCGCCAAACCAGTGGCCAGACCACCAGCAATGTTGCTGCCGATACCACTGGCTGGCGGCTGACCGTAGGCCGGTGCAGCTGCAGGTGCGCCACCCGTACCGAAGGTTTGGGGACCGCTCAAACCATTGGCCACCGGGCTGCCCATGGGAGTTTGGTTGGCCTGATTGGCATAAGGTGGCTGCGCATGGAACTCGACCGGTGGGTTTTTGCGGCGGAACATGAAAAAACCGATCAGCATCACGCCGCCGGCCAACAGCAGGGGCATGCCCCAAGAAAAAGTCGATGCAGGCAAGGCCGGACTGGCAGAACTATTGGCATGGCTGGCCAATGCGTTGCCATTGCCAGACGCCTGCTGGGTAGGTCGTGCAGCAATCTTCGCACGCAAACTTTGAACCGCTTCAGCCTTGGCAAATGGCAGGCCGGGAGACAGCCTTTCGGCGGTCGCGAGCATGTCGCTGGCGCGGCCGTTCAACCCCTGCCGGGCAAACAGTTCCGCCTGTACAAAGTGCGCCTTGCCGCTGTTGGGGTGGGCCACCAAGACTTGCTGAATCATGGTCTGAGCCTGATCCATCTTCCCGGATTGAGCTGCCTCGTAAACCTGGTTCAAGGTGGGTTCGGACTGGGCAAAAGCCAGGCCAAAGCCCAGCATGGCGGCAATGGCGAGCCACTTGCCAAAGCGTTGAGTAAAAGCACCGAGCATGGAATTACCTTTGAAGTGTTAAAGCCGAACCGTAGCAAGGTGGAGGCATTCAAAGCTGATGCAAGGCCTCCCGGAGATCGAATTCTATTTGCTGTGACTCAAGGCCGTACTCACCAGTTTTGACGTGATATCGACAATTTGAATCATTTTTTCGTAAGGCATGCGCATGGGGCCAATCACGCCCAGTGTGCCGACGACTTGGCCATCGACTTCATAGGGTGCGGTCACGACAGACAGTTCCTGATAGGGAATGACCTGACTTTCACCGCCAATGTAAATACGCACGCCTTCAGCCCGACTGGAAACGTCTAACAAGCGCATGAGCTGGGCTTTTTGCTCAAACAGGTCAAACAATTTGCGCAGGCTGCTCATGTCGCCAGAAAAATCGCTGACGGCCAGCAGGTTGCGCTCACCCGACACCACCACCTCTTCGCTGGCCTCGATGGCTTCTGCGCTGACTTTGACCGCCGCTTGCATCAGGCTGGCAATTTCGCCGCGCAGGGCTTCAACCTCGTTTTTAAGCCGCTCGCGAACTTCTTCCATGGCCATGCCGGCGTAGTGCGAATTCAAAAAGTTAGCGGCTTCGATCAGCTGACTCTGCGTGAAGTCGGTTTCCGTGAAGATCACCCGGTTTTGCACATCACCGTCAGGCGACACGATGATCACCAAAACGCGCCTGTCAGACAGCCGAAGAAACTCAATGTGGCGAAACACCGAGGTACGCCGTGGCGCCATCACCACACCCACGAACTGCGACAGACTGGACAGCATGTGCGCAGCGTTGGTCAGGACTTTTTGCGGCTGGTCGGGCGCCAGCCTTTGCCCCCCCATCAAGCCAGAACCAAGATGAGAAGGTTGCAGCGTGAGCATGGTGTCAACAAACAGCCGATAACCCCGGGCCGTGGGCACCCGCCCAGCCGAGGTGTGCGGGCTGATGATCAAGCCCTGCTCCTCCAAGTCGCTCATGACATTGCGGATGGTGGCGGGCGACAACTCCACCCCCGAGGCCTTGGACAGCGTGCGTGAGCCCACCGGCTGGCCATCGGCAATGTAGCGCTCTACCAGCGCTTTGAGTAATAACTTCGCACGATCATCAAGCATGCTGGCGATTCTACGGATCCAAGCACCTCGGTTGTGATGTAATTTAAATATGAAGTCAAAATTCCGCCACGTCGCCCTGATTGGCAAGTACCACGCCCAAGGTTCGCGGTCGGCACTTGAAGGCATCGCGCAGTTTTTGGGCGCGCAGGGTTGCGAGGTAGCGATCGAAAAAGACACCGCCAGCAATGCCGGGATCACGACTTACCCCATCCTCGATGTAGCGCAAATTGGCGCACAATGCGACCTCGGTCTGGTGGTCGGTGGTGACGGCACCATGCTCGGGATAGGCCGGCAACTGGCGCAATTTGGCGTGCCGCTGGTCGGCATCAACCAAGGCCGACTGGGCTTCATCACTGACATTGCTTTTGAGGAATACCAAACCACGCTGGCGCCCATTTTGCAGGGCCACTACGACGAAGACCCGCGCTGGATGATGCAAGCCAAAGTGGTCCGCGACGGACATTGCGTTTTCAATGCCACCGCCATGAACGATGTCGTGGTGAACCGTGGCGCATCAGCCGGCATGGTCGAATTACGGGTCGAAGTTGACGGCCGCTTTGTGGCCAATCAGCGCGCCGACGGTTTGATCATCGCGTCTCCGACCGGCTCCACGGCTTATTCGTTGTCGGCGGGCGGGCCGTTGTTGCACCCGTCCATTGGCGGCTGGATATTGGTGCCTATCGCACCGCACAACTTAGCGAACCGCCCTATCGTGCTGTCCGACAAGGGCGAAATCGCGGTTGAAATTGTGGCTGGCCGCGATGCCAGCGCAAACTTCGATATGCAGACCCTCACCAGTCTGCTGCACGGCGACCGCATCATCGTTCGCCGCTCTGAACACCAAGTGCGCTTTTTGCACCCGGTCGGCTGGAGCTACTTCGACACCTTGCGTAAAAAACTGCACTGGAACGAAGGCGTTGCCTGAGCCATGAGTCTCAAACGCATTTACCTCCGGGACTTTGTCATTGTTCGCGAGCTGGAGCTCGAACTCGCCAACGGCTTCACCGTGCTCACGGGCGAAACCGGTGCCGGCAAGTCGATCTTGATTGATGCTTTACAACTCGCACTGGGCGCCCGCGCTGACGCCACAGTGGTGCGCGAGGGCGCAGAGCGTTGCGAGATCAGCGTCGCCTTCAACTGCACCGCGCCGCTGCTGGCGTGGCTAGAAGACAAAGGTCTGCCCATTGAAGAGGACTTGCTGCTGCGACGCACGATCGACGCGCAGGGTAAGAGCCGGGCATGGATCAATGGCAGCCCAGCCACGGCGACGCAGTTGAAAGAAATCGCCGATCAGTTGGTTGACATCCACGGCCAGCACGCCTGGCAAAGCCTGACCCGGCCAGACTCGGTGCGCGGCTTGCTGGACGCCTACGCGGGCGTCTCTCTCAACAAATTAAACCCCTGCTGGCAAGCTTGGCGCGCCGCCCAAAAAACACTCGATGAAGCCCGCAGCGCACAAGACAGCTTGCAACGCGAGCAAGAACGGCTGGCCTGGCAAATTGGCGAGCTCGACAAGCTAGCCCCGGGTGCCGATGAGTGGGATGAACTCAATACGCAGCACAGCCGCCTGTCGAACGCGCAGGCTTTAAGGGACGCTGTAGAAACGGCGCTGAATGCCTTACAAGATGTCGACGACAGCGCGACCAGCCAGCTGGGTCGGGCCATTTCGGCACTGCAAGCGCAAGCGCACATTGAGCCGCAATTCGCCGGACCGCTGGAGGTTCTGCACAGTGCCTTGGCGCAAGCTGAAGATGCCGTGCATTCCCTGAATGGCTACGCCCGGCACTCCGAGCTGGAACCGCAACGCCTGAACGAATTGGATGAACGACTGGCCAACTGGGTCAGCTTGGCGCGGCGCTACAAACGTCCGCCTGCCGAGTTGCCCGAGTTGCTGGTCAGCTGGCGCCAAGAATTGCAAAAGCTGGACGCCGCCACCGATTTGGCGGCGCTGGAACGCGCGGTCAGCAACGCACAAACAACGTATCTGGCGGAGGCCAAACTCATCACCACTGCGCGCACAAAAGCGGCACCGGCACTGAGCAAGGCGATCACCGCCGCCATGCAAGGTTTAGGCATGCAGGGTGGCCAATTTGAGGTCGCACTCGCCAAGCTGGAACAAGCCGCAGCGCACGGCCTAGAGCAAGCCGAATTTTTAGTCGCGGGCCACAGTGGCAGCACACCGCGCCCAGTTGGCAAAGTCGCCTCTGGCGGCGAGTTGTCGCGCATCGCTTTGGCCATAGCCGTCACCACCAGTCAACTGGGCCAGGCCGAAACACTGATTTTTGACGAGGTTGATTCTGGCGTCGGCGGCGCAGTGGCTGAGACCGTTGGTCGGCTCATGAAGCAACTCGGCAAAGACCGCCAGGTGATGGCCGTGACGCACCTGCCGCAAGTCGCCGCCTGTGCCGACCAGCACTTGGTGGTGGCCAAACGCAGCGACAAAAACGGCACCGCCAGCACCGTGAGTGCCGTCGACAGCGAACAACGGGTCGCTGAAATCGCCCGCATGCTGGGCGGCGAAAAACTCTCCAGCACCACCCTGGCGCACGCCAAAGAAATGCTCGGCCAATGAGCGCCGACACGACCACCCCGCAAGCCATGGAAATGGTGCTGATCACCGGCATGTCAGGCTCCGGTAAATCAGTGGCACTGAACGCACTGGAAGACGCAGGCTATTACTGCGTTGACAACCTACCGCCCGAGCTGCTGAACAGTTTTGTAGCGCTCGAACTAAAGCACGGTGCGAGCCGCGTAGCCATCGCCATGGACGTTCGCAGCGCCGCTTCGCTGCCGCAAGTGCCCCAGCAACTGCGTGCGCTTCGCGAGCAGGGTATTGCCATCAAATCTATATTTTTGGATGCCAGCACCGACACCTTGGTGCGCCGTTTTTCAGAAACGCGGCGCATGCATCCACTGTCGCGCGTGGGCGTTGCAGACCAACACCGGGCGCTGGTCGAGGCGATTGAGCTCGAACGGGAATTGCTCGGTGACCTGCGTGAACAAGCGCTGGTGATGGACACCAGCATCATCCGCTCGTCACAGCTGCAGGCTTATGTCAAAACGCTGATATCTGCACCTGTTGACCGCCTCACGTTGGTCTTTGAATCTTTTGCCTTCAAGCGTGGCGTGCCGCTGGATGCAGACTTTGTTTTTGACGTTCGCATGCTGCCAAATCCGCATTACGAAAGCGAGTTGCGCGACCTCACCGGCCGCGATCAACCCGTGGCTGACTACCTGCGGTCGCACCCTCAAGTGGCAGAGATGTTCACCAGCATTGACCAGTTCATCAAGCGTTGGCTGCAGGCGCTGGTACGAGACCACCGAAGTTATGTCACGGTGGCCATTGGCTGCACCGGCGGTCAACACCGGTCGGTGTACTTGGTGGAAGCGCTGACACTGGCTTTCAGCCAACAATGGCAAACACTCAAGCGGCACCGTGAACTCGACGCCTTGCGCTAACCTTTCAGGGCGCACTGAAAAACTCACATGCCTACTGGCGAAGCATAGAAAATGAACAATCCAGCGATTTCAACGCAAACCCGTAGCGGCGTAACTGCTGAGCCTGAAAACGGTCTGAGCGCCCAGGCGGCAACCATACCCGTCCTGATCTCACTGAGCTTTTGCCACCTGCTCAACGATCTCATTCAATCCCTGATTCCGGCTTTGTATCCATTGTTCAAGCAGGAATTCAATCTGGACTTTGCCCAGATCGGCCTCATCACCCTGGCCTTTCAGATGACCGCATCGCTGTTACAGCCAAGCGTCGGCTTCTACACCGACAAGCGCCCCCAGCCTTACTCACTGGCGCTGGGCATGTGCTCCACGCTGATCGGACTGCTGCTGCTGTCGGTTGCGCATGACTATCAGGCGATTCTGTTTGCGGCCGCTCTGGTCGGCACCGGCTCCGCGATTTTTCACCCTGAGGCTTCACGCGTCGCACGCATGGCGTCGGGTGGCCGCTACGGCACCGCGCAGGCTTTCTTTCAAGTGGGCGGCAACGTTGGGCAGGCCGTCGGCCCGCTGTTGGCCGCCTTTATCGTCCTGCCGCGTGGCCAAGGCGCCATCGCTTGGATCTCACTCGCGGCACTCGTTGCAATGGGCTTATTAACCCGCATTGGCATGTGGTACGGCGCACGCTCTCGACCCGACCACTCGGCAGCAAGCACAACAACCCGAACCCACAATTTGTCTCGCGCACGGGTCTTGTTCCTAGTCTGCGTGCTGATGTTGTTGCTGTTTTCCAAGAATGTTTACAGCTCGAGTCTGACTTCCTTCTTTACCTTCTATCTGATTGAACGCTTCAATCTGCCGGTGCAAGCCGCGCAGGTCCAATTGTTTATCTTCATGGCCTCCATCGCAGTGGGTACGTTGGTCGGTGGTGCCCTGACCGACCGAATCGGCCGCCGGCCCATGATCTGGATTTCCATTCTGGGCGCCTTGCCCTTCACGCTAGCACTGCCGTATGCTGACCTGTTTTGGACTGGCGTGCTCACGATCATCATCGGCATGCTGATGGCTTCGGCCTTTCCGGCCATTCTGGTGTTTGCCCATGAGCTGATACCAGGCCGCGTCGGCTTGGTATCAGGGATGTTCTTTGGACTGTCGTTCGGACTCGGCGGGTTGGGAGCGGCCATCTTGGGTCACATCGCCGACTCACAGGGCATCGCCTTTATTTATCAGCTCTGCTCATACTTGCCAGCGCTTGGCCTGGTCGCCTGGTTTCTGCCCAATCTCAACACAGTCAGCGCAAAGGCCTGAGGCACTGAGCACTTGGTGCCAGCACCTGTTAGTCGTGGTGTCCCATGATGCGCTGACGCGAAGCGAGTAGCCGTTCACGCAGCCGTGCAAGCGACTTGGCTGGGTAACACAGCTTACCGGCGCGCTTGCGGATGATGCCGTCGATGATCACCGTGTCGACGTCGGTCGATTCGGCATACATCACCGCGGCATGCGCCAAGTTACCGGCGGGCAACAAGCCCTGCATGTGCATGCTGTCTGTTCTCACGAGGACAAGATCAGCGCGTTTTCCGGTTGTGAGGGTGCCGATTTTGTCGTCTAGACGCAGCGCCTTAGCGCCCCCCAGAGTTGCCCATGCCATGACATCGCGGGTGCTGGTGGCGTGGCGTGCGGGTGGCCAGAGGCCGTTCGCCGCCAAGCTCCGATTGTCGGCCTCCCGCTGGTGCAGAAAGGCATGACGCATGACAGGCAACATGCTTGCACTGAAGTGCGGTGCGAGGTCGGTGCCCAGCGATGGATGGCCGCCCAAGGCGGCAACGCGTCCAAGAGACGCAGTGCAGTCGGCGGTCAGCATTTCAGCCAGCGGTGTCGCCGTCACGGTGCATCCGGCGTCAAGGATGATCTTGAGCTCACCATCGTCGAGGTTGTTGCCATGAACCACGTTGTGATCCTGGCCTAGCAACCCTTCGGCGGCCAGTCGCCGCATGCCGTCGGGCACCATGCGCTGACCCGGCCGGCCCCAAGTGTGTGCGCTGCTCAGCAACCCATATTCACGTGCCAGACGGATGTCTGCGCAAGCCACCTCATAGGTACCAAGGTCGGGCCCGAGGATCGCCATCGCCAAAGTGACTTTGCGTTCGTCGTCACTGAGTCGACCGGTGCGCAAGCGACGTATCTCATCACGCGAATGTGGCGTCTCCCAGTACGGGGCTGTGCCGGCAACCGGTTTGGGCTTGGCCATGCCATGACCGAACACGGCGCGGATGCCAGATTCCTCGAGGGCATCGATCGACGCGTCAGCCATCTCGGGGCTGCGCAGGTTGTGACACCAGTCGAACAGCGCAGTGGTGCCGCCGTCTATCTGCGCAAGCGCACCGAACAGGGTCGCGGCATAGTTGTCCTCGGCCTCAAAACGCAGCGCCATGCCGTAGTGCATGTGATCACGGTAGTCGGTGCCAGCCCAGTCTGCGGCGATACCGCGCAGGCCGGTTTCCCAAGTGTGATGATGGGCGTTGACGAGGCCCGGCATGGCGATCATGCCGCGCGCGTCAATCACTTCTGCATCAGCGGCAGCGATGTCAGGCCGGATGTCTGCGATGCGATTTCCGTCGATCAGGATGTCCGCGCACGTGATGTCGCCTAGCGCGTCGTCTAAGCTCATGACCGTTGCGGCGCGAATCAGTATTCGGCCCATCGGCTACGGCTCTAGCTTGATACCCGCGTCGCGGATGATCTTTCCCCAACGCTGGCCGTCATCGCTGATGAGTGCCGCAAAGCGTTCCGGGGTCGTCCCACCAGGCTCGGCGCCGAGGCTGACCAAGCCGTTGCGGATTTCGGGGCGCGCAAGGCTGGTGACGATGGCGCGGCTCAGTCGCTGGACAATTTCCGGTGGCGTCTGCGCACGCACGACGATGCCGACCCAAGTCGACGCAGAAAACCCTGGCAGGCCCGATTCGGCGATGGTCGGTACATCGGGCAGGAATGGCGCGCGCGTTGCTGTGGACACAGCCAGAGTCTTCAGCTTGCCGGATTTGACCAGTCCCGCAGCTGAGGGCAAATCGGCAAACATCAGGTCCAGCCGGCCGGCCATCACCTCCTGCAGGCCGGCCACCGTCCCCTTGTAGGGAATGTGCACCATGCTCACGCCAGCGGAGGACTGGAACATCTCCCCGATCATGTGCTGCGGCGTGCCTATGCCGGAAGAACCGAAGTTGAGCGCGCCGGGCCGTGACTTGGCCAGAGCGATCAGGTCTTTCACGGTCGGCGTCTCTAGGCCGGGGCGGATCACCAGCACGTTGGTCGCCATCGACACCACCGACACTGGCGCGAAATCCTTCACCAGATCGTACTTCAGGCCGGTGACCAGATGCGGCAGGATCGCCAGTCCGGTGTTGCTCGCCAGCAGCAGCGTGTAGCCGTCCGCCGGACTGTTGAACACTATCTCAGTGGCAAGGAGACCGCCTGCGCCGGGCCTGTTTTCCACCACGACAGTGCTGCCGAATTCTTGCTGCAAACCGAGCGCAATGGCGCGGGCGGCCAGGTCGCTGAAGCCGCCGGGTGGAAAGGGGGAGATGACCCGAATCGTCCGGGAAGGGTACTGGGCTTGGGCGAACGCTGCCTGAGAGCCAGCGAATAGCGCTGTCAGCACGCACACGAGGGTGATCGCAAAAATCGCACGGTGGCGCACAGCCGATTTTTCGTATCTTTTTTCAAGCATGGCTGTTTCCTTGACTGCTTATGGGTTGCCGGGTGGATAGCGAAAAAGCGGGCACATGGGCGCCAGTGCAGGCAGGGTCATGGAGCGGGTGGATGAGTCAAGCAGCAGCGGCGCCACCCCAGCGAGGAAGGTCTGCCAAGACCGATCCTCTGCCAACCTGCCGGCATGTTCCTGCCCCGCAGCCACATCGCCATGCCACCGCAGCATGACGACCTCGTGTTGCCGACCGACCAAGGTGTAGAAACAGGCGATCAACCTCTCCGTCAGGGGTACCCCGGACCGCAAGTCGCACGATCGCAGTCCGTCCCACAATGCCGGCAACCCGCCGGGTGCCAAATGGAAGGTGGTCTCCTCGATGATCAGGGCTGGGTAATCCGCCAAGTCCTCCAGCGGGGGCGAACCTGGCAGCCAGTCGTGGGCGTTGCCCCATACCGGCGTGAGCGCAGGGATCGGCGCAGGCAACATGAATCTATTTTCCTGTTCCAGCATCAGCGGGCGCACCCGCCGGAAGTACGGTTCGCGCGAGGGATCCTTCCGATGCAGCCGCGCCATCCAATCATCGTAGCTGTCAAAGCGCCAATAGTGGACGATCTGGTCGCCTCGTGAGGTGGAATCAATGAAATACGCCATCAGCCGAGCCATGATCGGCCGTGTCACCGGATCGAAGCCGAGCATGGATTGGGCGTCCAGAAAGTCCGCTATGCCTCCAGGGCGGAAGGTGTATGCGCGGCGCTCTATCAGCACAACGTACAGCCTGTCAGATCAGGGGAATATTGGCGTCGCGAATGACACGCGTCCAGCGCTGCACGTCAGCAGCCATCCGGGCGCGCATCTCCTCCGGCGAACTGCCCTGCACATCGCCACCGATCGCCTCGAGTTGGCTGCGCACCTGCGGCAGTTTGAGCACCTTCTGCAGTTCCGCGTTCAGGCGCATCACCACCGCGCGCGGCGTCCCCGCTGGCGCCGCAAGCGCGGCCCAAGACTTGACATCAAAATCGGCGATCCCCGCTTCCTGCACGGCCGGCACGTCGGGCATGCCGCGCCAGCGAGTACCGCCAGAGACGGCGATGGCGCTCATGCGCCCGCTCTTGATGTGCGGCAAAGCCGCTGCCGGAGCCGTGACAACGAAGTCAATCTCCCCTCCCAACAGGGCCGTGATCGCGGCGGACTCGCCCTTGTACGGAACATGGAGAAATTGCACACGGGCTAGGCTCCCGAGCAATTCTCCGATCAGGTGCGGCGTCGCACCGATGCCGGGCGTGCCGAACGACACGCTGCCGGGACTGGCCTTCGCCGCCGCAACCAACGCAGCGATGTTCTGGTACTTGCCGTTGGACCGCGCCACGAAGACGAACGGGAATGTTGTCACCAGTGAGATCCACTCAAAGTCTTCGATCGGGCGGAACGGCAGCGACTTGTGCAGAGGGCCGGTGGTCGCATGCCCGCCAGTGACCACCAACAAGGTGTGGCCGTCAGGAACGGCTTTGGCCACCATGTTGGCGGCGATGTTGCCACCGGCACCAGGCTTGGAATCGACCACGGTCGCCTGCCCAAGACCCTTGGCCAGCTCACCGGCCAGTAGCCGAGCGATCACATCGGTGTTGCCGCCTGGTGCGAAGCCGTGAAGTAAGTTGATGGTGCGGGCGGGATAGTCTTGGGAAAGCGCCATCGGCGCCATACAGGCCAGACCTGTCGCGCCGGCAACCCGCAACAAGACCCTGCGTGAGGGCTGGGTCGGGAGCGTTGTCATGGTCATGCCGGATCCTCGAAGCGTTGGGATTGTTTCACCGTACCGGGCCGAGTATCAGGCTTTTGATCCGCCATCGATCAACGGGGAAACCCTCGCATCGATGCACAGAATAATTCTCTGAACCAGAATGATTCGCTCAGCCTGAAATGCCTAACTGGTGGCGTGAATTGCGATGGGTCGGGCTTGCAACATCCAAGACTAGCCCGGTCACCCTGTGAAGGTTCAGCTTCAGGCGCCAGATTCAAGCAGTTTGCGGATCGGGGCTGGCAGCCCCAGTGCCTGCCAAGCCGTCGGGCCAAACCAGGCCCCGCCGCGCTCTACCGCGGTCAGTTCATCCGCCAATGTCTGGCGGGCAGTCAACTGGCTCACGAAGGGTTTCAGGTGCAAATCCTTGTGTGTCAGCACGTGCACGAAAGGCTTTTGCGGCGCCAGCTTGGCGCGTGCAGCGGTGGGGACTGCTTGACTCAATGCTTCTTCACTGTCGAACACTGGCAAGCAGTACAAGCCGCCCCAGATGCCACGCGTTGGACGTCGTTCTAACCACACCGCACCATCGGTGCGCTGCGCCCACAGCAGCCACAGCGCGTGCGATGAGCGTTTGAGTTTTCGGGTCTTGACCGGGTAACTTTCGGGCCGACCTTCTCGGTGCGCCGCGCACAAACTTTTCACCGGGCAAATCAGACATTGCGGCTGCCGCGTGGAGCAGACCGAAGCGCCCAAGTCCATCACGCCCTGCGTGTACGCCGGCATTTGTTCGGCTGACGGCAGCAGTTCACCTGCTAAATCCCACAGAGTACGCTCGGCAGACGCTTGCGCCAGATCCGCTGAATACGCCAGCACGCGCGTCAGCACGCGCTTGACATTGCCGTCCAAAATAGCCACGCGCTCGCTGAAACAAAATGAAGCGACAGCGGCAGCGGTAGAGCGCCCAATGCCGGGCAGGGTTTGCAGCGTCAAAGCAGATGCCGGAAAAACGCCGCCATGCGCGCTAACCACCTGCTGGGCGCAGCGGTGCAAGTTGCGGGCGCGGCTGTAATAACCCAGGCCGCTCCAGAACCCCAGCACCTCATCAAGCTCGGCCGCCGCCAAGGTGAGCACGTCTGGAAAGCGCTGCAAAAAGCGGACGTAATAGTCAAGCACCGTGCTGACCTGCGTCTGCTGCAGCATGATTTCAGACAACCAGACGCGATACGGATCGCGTGTGTTTTGCCAAGGCAGGCTGCTGCGCCCGTGCTGCTTTTGCCAGGCCACCACATCAGTGGCAAAGCGCAACGGCAATACAGCCGATGGTTCAACGGAAAGCGTTTGGGTCATCTGCAAGGATTCCAAGTATTCAGGATTTTTGGCAATTGGCGCAATAGAAGGTGGAGCGCTGACCCTGCACGATGCGGCGGATAGGCGCTTCACAGCGCCGGCAGGGCAGGCCAGCACGGTCGTAAACCATGGCTTCCAACTGGAAGTGACCTTGCTCACCGTGCGCATTTGAAAAGTCTCGCAGCGTGCTGCCACCTTTGGCGACGGCGTCAGCCAGCACCTGCCGGATAGCGGCATGCAGAAGAACGGCGCGCGGTTTGCTTATGTTGGCAGCCCGAAGCGTTGGCCGAATACCCGCTAAAAATAAGGCTTCTGACGCATAAATATTACCCACACCCACCACGATCTCGCCACCCAACAAGACTTGTTTGACAGCAGTTTGACGGGACTTGAGGGCGAGGTGAAACGCGGTGAATTCAAACGCGTCACCGAGTGGCTCGACACCCAAGTGCCCCAACAATTTTTGCGCTATCGGGTCTGACTCGCTGGGGGCGTAGACCACCGCGCCAAAGCGACGTGGATCATTCAGCCGCAAGGTACCCAGCGTGGTCTGCATTTCAAAATGGTCGTGCTTGCCGAGCGCCGGCAAATGGTTGGCGAACACCACGCTGCCCGACATCCCCAGATGTACCAGCAGCAAGCCCTGACTGAGGTCCAGTAACAGATATTTACCACGCCGACGCACCTCAAGTACATGCCGCCCAAGCAAACCCTCAGGCGCGCAACCGAGCGCCCAGCGCAAAGGCTTTCCCATCACCACAGAGACGATCGTTGCCCCGGCGATGCGATCAGCAAAGCTCAGGCGGGTGACTTCAACTTCAGGTAGTTCAGGCATGGGCATCAATTATCATGGCTTGATGATGAAACAACTTCTTTGCACCTTCGCTGGATGGTGGCTAGTGCTTGCGCCGGTGACCGGACAAACAGCCCCAGCGGTGCCAGCCTCAGTCAAAAGCCCTGCAGCGACGCTGCAAGACCATCAAGCCAAGGAAGCCGAGAACCCCAGCTCTGCGCTGGATGCTCAACTCTTTTATCAACTGCTGATCGGCGAGATCAGTGCGAACGCCGGCGAACCAGCACCGGCTGTGTCGCTGATTCTTGATGCGGCCAAAAAAACCAACGATGCGCAGCTCTATCAGCGCGCAACCGAACTCGCCCTGCAATCGCGTTCTGGCGAGGCCGCTCTGCAAGCCGCCCGCGCTTGGAAGCAAGCGCATCCCACATCGATAGATGCCAGCCGTTACACGCTGCAGATTTTGCTGGCGCTGAACCGCGTGAGCGAATCAGCAGAGCCACTCAAGGCTTTGGTCGAGTTGACGCCCACCATGGAGCGGCCGCAAACGTTCGCGGCCGTGCCGCGTCTCTACGCACGCGCTGGAGACAAAAAACTCGCCGCAACCTTGGTTGAACAAACTTTGGCGCCTTACTTCAGCCAGCCTGGCACCGCAGCGCCAGCTTGGGCGATGGCGGGGCGACTTCGGCTGGCCGGCGGTGACACCGCGGGCGCTTTGGACGCCGCTCAACGCGGCCAAGCCGCTGACGCACAGGCGGAAGAGCCGGTGCTCGTTGCCCTCGAACTGATAGATCCGAAACGACCACAAGCTGAAGCGATGGTGAACCAATACTTGGCCCGCGCGACGCCCGCATCATCTGAACTTCGCATGGCTTATGTGCGTCACCTGCTCAGTGCAGAGCGCTATACCAACGCGTTGACTCAGCTCCAGACTCTGATCAAGGAAAATCCTGATTTTGCGCAGGGCTGGCTGGTCCTGGGTTCGCTGCAACTGCAAGAAAATAAACCGGTACAGGCTGAAACGTCCCTGAAACGCTATTTGACTTTGGCAGAGCAAAAAAAAACCACAGGCGATGAAAGCACACGCGGCTTGGCGCAGGCTTTTTTTGCACTCGCACAGATCGCCGAAAAACGAAAAGACTTAACAGGCGCAGATGCTTGGCTGAAGCGAATTGAAAGCCCCGAAGCACTCATGCAAGCGCAAATGCGCAGAGCCATTCTTTTGGGTCAGCAGGGGAAGCTTCAAGAGGGGCTTCAGCTTATTCGCGACCTGCCCGAGCTCAAAGAAGGCGATGAACGCAGCAAATTAATGGGCCAAGTCACGTTGCTCAAAGAATTCAAACAGTACCTGCCAGCCTACGAGCTCATTGGGCAAGCCATCATCCAATCCCCCAGCGACATCGAACTCATTTACGAACAAGCCATGACCGCCGAAAAGCTCGGTAGGTTGGACGAGATGGAGACCCTGCTGCGCCGCGTGATCAGTCTGAAACCAGACTACCACGCGGCTTATAACGCCCTTGGCTATTCGCTGGCTGATCGCAATGTGCGCTTGCCTGAGGCGAAAATACTGATACAAAAAGCGGTCGCATTTGCGCCGACAGACCCCTTCATCAAGGACAGCCTCGGCTGGGTTGAGTTTCGATTGGGTCATCAGGCAGAAGCCTTGCGACTTCTTGAGGCCGCATTCAAGGCTCGCCCAGACTCAGAAATTGCCGCACACCTCGGTGAAGTTCTGTGGAGCATGGGCCAGCGGGAACGTGCACAAGCCATCTGGAAGGAAGGTCGACTGTTGAATCCAGAGAACGAAACTCTCCTGGAAACCTTGAAGCGCCTGCGCATCAAGCTCTGAGCTCATGCGATCAATGCCCCTTGTATTCAACCGCTTTCCCCATTCGCCAACAACCGCGATGACACACCGAGCAGGTTGGCGCAACGGTCTGCTCTGGCTGGCGTGCATCAGTCTGGTTGGCTTGGGTGGCTGCGTCCAAATGCCGCACACGCCCACTGTTGATGCGGGCGCAGACAGTTGGTCCGGTCGACTGAGCCTGCAGGTGCAAACCGAACCGCCACAATCCTTTTCCGGGGGCTTTGAAATCAAAGGCAATCCCAACAATGGGGAGTTGATGCTAAACAGTCCTTTGGGAAACACCGTGCTGGCCGCCCGATGGTCGCCGCAACAAGCGACGCTTTACTCGGGCAGCGAGATACGCAGCTACGCCTCTATTGACGCACTGATTGAGCAGTCCACGGGCGCCTCGCTTCCGGTGGCCGCACTGTTCGATTGGCTCGCCGGCAAAGACACTCCGTCGAACGGCTGGACGGCAGACCTCTCGCGCCAGCCTGAGGGGCGTATCCATGCCCGCCGGCTCCAGCCATTGCCGCAGTCTGACTTGCGCATCGTGCTAGACACTCCCGCGCATTAATTTGTGTCGCCCTGAGCCCGATGACACCGACTGAATCCTCATTTTTCCCGAGCCACAGAGCCGCCCCGCTCAAAGCCATCTATGACGTGCTGGCTCCGGCCAAACTGAATTTATTTCTGCATATCACGGGGCAGCGCGCTGACGGCTACCACCTGCTGCAATCGGTCTTCATGCTCATCGACTGGTGCGACACCCTGCACTTCGAGGTGCGCCGCGATGGCGTCATTTCGCGCACCGACCTCGGCTGTGCAACTTCAGAAATGCTGCCTGAAAACGACCTGACCGTGCGCGCCGCCCGAGCCTTGCAAGCGGCCACAGGGACCACGCTAGGGGTGAACATCAGCCTTGAAAAATGCATACCATCGCAGGCAGGCATGGGCGGTGGGTCCTCAGATGCGGCGAGTTGCCTGCGCGCACTGCAGCGGCTCTGGGGGGTACACCTGCCACCAAGAGACTTGCAAAAAATTGGCCTGACCCTGGGCGCGGATGTCCCATTTTTTTTGGGCGATGGCCACGCTTGGGTTGAAGGTATTGGCGAGCAAATCACCCCCATTCAATTGCCACCCGCACATTTTTTAGTGGTCAAACCGCCTGCCGGACTTTCAACACCCGCAATTTTTGGATCGATAGACCTTAAACGCGACACGCAAACTGCTACAATGCTAGGCTTTGCTGCAAATGACAAAGGCCATGTTTACGGATATGGCCGGAACGACTTGCAGCCGGTTGCCGAGAAGCTTTGCGCACCGCTGGTTCAGTCTTTAGACTGGCTCGCGGCACAAGGCTTACAAGGCCGAATGACCGGCTCTGGAAGTGCTGTTTTTGCGGAAGTTTTGCATGATTCGATGATTCCCGCAGCCCCAAGCGGCTGGATGATTAAAAAATGCAAAAATCTGGAGGCGCATCCTTTGGCCGGTTGGTAAAATGCCGGTTTCAGGACGTGTTTACTAGAAACGATTTATAGGTTAGTTGCTGAAGTAAGGGTTGCCGCAAGGCCGCCACACGACAGCAGTTGACCTGTGTAGGGGTGTCGCCAAGTTGGTTAAGGCACTGGATTTTGATTCCAGCATTCGCAGGTTCGAC
>CANCLK010000061.1 GCA_947378785.1 Comamonadaceae bacterium | reverse complement strand
GACGCGGGTAAAACCACGCTGACTGAAAAGCTCTTGCTGTTTTCGGGCGCGATTCAAATCGCCGGCTCGGTCAAGGCCCGCAAGGCCGCACGCCACGCCACCAGCGACTGGATGGAGATTGAAAAGCAACGCGGTATCTCGGTCGCCAGTTCGGTGATGCAAATGGAATACCGCGATTGCGTCATCAACCTGCTAGACACACCCGGCCACCAGGACTTTTCAGAAGACACCTACCGCGTGCTGACCGCCGTGGATGCCGCGCTGATGGTGATAGACGCGGCCAATGGCGTCGAGCCGCAAACACGCCGCCTGCTGCAAGTTTGCCGTGCGCGTGGTACGCCCATCCTGACCTTTGTGAACAAGATGGACCGTGAGGTGCAAGATCCGATGAACATCATGGACGAGATAGAGCGCGAACTCGGCATGGCCGTGGTGCCTTTCACGTGGCCGGTCGGCATGGGCAAGCTCTTTCATGGTGTGTATGACCGGCGTGAAAAGCGCATGCGCGTCTTTAGCCCCGGCGAAGACAAGGCCGGCGGAGACGATGAAATTTTGTCGGGCCTAGACAATGCGGAAGCCAGCAAACGCTTTGGTGCCGAGTTCACGCAGGCGCAGGACGAGCTGGAACTGCTGAACGGTGCGTCGCCAGAATTCAACCGCGAAGAATTTCTCAGCGGCAAGCAGACACCCATGTTTTTTGGCTCGGCCATCAACAACTTTGGCGTGCAAGAAGTGCTGGACGCGCTGGTCGATCTGGCCCCAGCGCCAGCCCCCCGCGCCGCCATGCAGCGCATCGTCCAACCGGAAGAAAAGAAATTCTCTGGCGTGGTTTTCAAAATCCAAGCCAACATGGACCCGGCGCACCGCGACCGCATTGCTTTCCTGCGCGTGACCAGCGGCGAATTCACGCGCGGCATGCGCCTCAAAGTGGTCCGCAGCGGCAAAGAAATTCGGCCTAACACCGTGGTCAGCTTCATGAGCCAACGCCGCGAATTGCTCGACACGGCGTTTGCAGGGGACATCATCGGTATCCCCAACCATGGCATTCTGCAACTCGGCGACACGCTGACGGAAGGCGAGACGCTGCTGTTCACCGGCTTGCCATTTTTTGCACCGGAAATGTTCCGTGCCGTCGAAGTTGCCGATCCGCTGCGCAGCAAGCAGTTGCGTGCTGGACTCACGCAGCTGGGCGAAGAAGGCGCGATTCAAGTCTTCCGACCGATTTCGGGATCCCTGCTATTGCTGGGCGCCGTCGGTCAGTTGCAGTTTGAAGTGGTCGCGCACCGGCTTGAGCACGAGTACGGCGTCAAAGCCCGCATCATGGCCAGCAACTTCAATTTGGCGCGCTGGGTCACTTGCGAAGACGCCAACGAATTAAAGAAATTCATGGACGCCAATGCACACCGCGTGGCCTTGGACGCCGTTGATGCACCCACGCTCTTGGTTGACCACAGCGCTACGCTGCGCGCCGTCGAGCAGCAGTGGCCCAAAATTAAATTCCATGCCCTGCGCGAGCATGCCGGACTGGTGTTCCAAGCGAAGATGTGAGCTGAAAAGCAGGTCTCACTTGACGAGAAATGGCAGCGGCAAAGCCGTCTTGTAGCGCACCTGCTTCAAGGCAAAGCTAGACCTGATTTTTTCAATGCCGGGGATTGGCGTCAGCTGCTCCAGAATGAATCGCTCTAGGGTGCCGATGTCTGCCACCGCAATGCGGATCAGGTAGTCACTGTCGCCGGTCATCAGATAGCACTCCATCACCTCGTCGTGCTCGACGATGCGCCGCTCAAACTCGCCCAAGGCTTCTTTGCTTTGCGAACGCAGGCTGATCGAAATGAACACGCTCAAACCCAGCCCGAGCGCCGCCGCGCTGGCGATCGCCACGTAGCGGTCAATCACACGGGCTTCTTCCAACGCCTTCACGCGGGCCAAGCAAGGCGACGGACTCAGGTGCACGCGCCGCGCCAACTCCACGTTAGACAGCGAACCATCGCGCTGAAGCTCATCGAGTATCTTTAAATCCAGACTGTCTAGCTGCATATATCACCAATTTTAATTTTTTCAGCATTTTATGCCGTCATTCAGAATAAACACACTACATTCAAGGAGAAGCTTCTGCGCCGGATTGCGTAAAGTAGACAGGCCATGAACGATCTCACACACACCTCCCTCCTCGCCGTCAGCGCAGCCTCAACGACAGCGCAGACAGACCCCGATCCACAGGAAACCGCCGAATGGCGCGAAGCCTTTTCAGCCTTGGTCGCCACGCAAGGACCGGAACGCGCTCGGCAGATGCTCGGCGAGTTGGCTCGGCAGGCGCGCGTGCAGCGCATCGGCTGGCAACCCGAACTGGCCACGCCCTACCTCAACACCATCGGCGTTGATGAGCAGCCGGTGTTTCCCGGTGACTTGGCGATGGAAGAACGACTGGCCTCCCTCATGCGCTGGAACGCGTTGGCCATGGTGGTACGCGCCAATCAAGTGGAAACCGGCGGCTCTGCCGAGCTCGGCGGCCACATCGCCAGCTATGCCAGCGCGGCCGATCTGTTTGAAACCGGCTTCAATCACTTCTTTCATGCCCGCGAAGGTGTGGGCGAAGGTCAACACCGCGGCGACTTGGTGTTTTTCCAGCCGCACAGCGCGCCTGGTGTCTATGCCCGCGCTTACCTTGAAGGCCGACTCGACGAACAAACGCTGGGGCGTTATCGGCAAGAAATCTCTGTGCCCGGCCAAGAAGGTCGCGGCTTGAGCAGCTATCCGCATCCTTATTTAATGCCGGATTTTTGGCAATTCCCGACCGGCTCGATGGGCATCGGCCCGATCAGCTCGATCTACCACGCGCGCTTCATGCGCTACCTGACGCACCGCCGCCTGCTCAATTGCGAGGGCCGCAAAGTCTGGGGTGTTTTTGGCGACGGCGAGATGGACGAACCCGAATCCATGAGTGCACTGACGCTGGCTGCACGCGAGGGCTTGGACAACATGGTCTGGGTCGTCAACTGCAACCTGCAGCGACTTGACGGCCCGGTCCGCGGCACCGGCCGGATCATTGACGAGTTGGAAAAACTCTTCGCTGGCGCGGGCTGGAACGTCATCAAACTGGTGTGGGGCAGCGACTGGGATGGTCTGTTTGCCCGCGACGTCACGGGCGCGCTGGCCAAGGCTTTTTCAGAAACCGTCGACGGCCAAATGCAGACCTTTGCAGCCAAAGACGGGCGCTTCAACCGCGACACCTTCTTTGGCCAAAACCCCGAGCTGGCTCGCTTGGCCCAAGGCATGACCGACGCGCAAATTGACCACCTGAAACGCGGCGGCCATGACCTCGTGAAAATTCATGCTGCCTACGCTGCCGCAGCCAAACACAAAGGCCAGCCAACGGTGATTTTGGCGCACACCAAAAAAGGCTACGGCATGGGCAGCGCCGGTCAGGGCAAGATGACCACGCACTCACAAAAGAAGTTTGACGAAAACGAACTCATCGAATTTCGCAATCGCTTCAACCTGCCGCTGAGTGATGAGCAAGCCAAGCGCATTGACTTTTACCGACCCGCCGCAGAAAGCGCGGAAATGCAATACATGCAGGCCAAGCGCGCAGCACTCGGCGGCTATTTGCCCAAACGCGACACCACGGCCGAGCCCATCAACATCCCCGCACTGCAAAGCTACGGCAGCTTTGCGCTGGCCGCAGACGGCAAGGAAATGAGCACCACCATGGCCTTTGTGCGGCTGCTCGGCGGTTTGCTCAAAGACAGTGCGCTAGGTCCACGGATCGTGCCCATCGTGGCTGACGAAGCACGCACTTTCGGCATGGCCAACCTGTTCAAGCAAGTCGGCATTTACTCCAGCGTCGGCCAGCGTTACGCGCCCGAAGACATCGGCTCGGTGCTGAGCTACCGGGAAGCCCTCGACGGTCAGATTCTGGAAGAAGGCATCAGCGAAGCTGGCGCACTGGCGAGCTGGACGGCCGCCGCCACCAGCTACAGCGTGCACGGCTTGGCTATGCTGCCCTTCTACATTTACTACTCGATGTTTGGCTTTCAGCGCGTCGGCGACCAGATCTGGGCAGCGGCCGACCAACGCGCCCGAGGCTTCTTGCTCGGCGCCACTTCCGGCCGCACCACCCTCGGCGGTGAAGGCCTGCAACACCAAGACGGCAGCAGCCATTTGGTGGCGTCAACCATCCCAAATTGCAAGGCTTACGACCCAGCCTTCAGTGCCGAACTCGCCGTCATTCTTGACCGTGGCATGCAGGAGATGATGGTCGAGCAACAAGATGTTTTTTATTACGTCACCCTGATGAACGAGAACTACGCGCAGCCCGATCTGGTGCCCGGCTCAGAAGGCGACATCATCCGCGGATGCTACCGCTTCAAGCACTTTTCCGCGGTGTCGACGTCGAAAGTCAAATCCGCAAAAAATGCAGTGCGCGAAGTCACGCTGATGGGCTCCGGTGCCATCCTGACCGAAGTCGTCAAAGCCGCGCAACTGCTCGCCGAACAAGGCGTTCACGCCACGGTCTACAGCGTGACCAGTTGGAGCGAGTTAGCCCGCGATGGTGCTGAGCACCAAAAGCGCGCATTGAATGGCGAAGCGGCAACGTCGCCCTTCGTGACCGAGCAACTGGCCACCAGCCGTGGCCCGATCATCGCCGCCACAGATTACGTGCGTGCCGTGCCCGAGAGCGTGCGCGCCTTCGTTCCTGCTGGCCGTTCTTACCTGACGCTGGGGACCGACGGCTTTGGCCGCAGCGACACCCGCGCGGCCTTACGGGCCTTCTTTGGCGTGGATGCAAACAGCATCGTCACAGCGGCGCTGCATCAGCTGCAGACCGCCGAGGTTTAAGCAGGTATCAATTTCTGCAAAAAATCTTTGATCGCTTGCGGATACATCAAGTGCTCTTGCACCAGCACCCGGGCTGCCAGCGTCTCTGCGCTGTCGCCCAGGAGTACGGGCACTGCGGCTTGCGCCAGGATCTGCCCGTGATCAAGCTCGGTTGTCACAAGGTGAACAGTCGCGCCGGCCTCTGAGCAACCCGCATCAATCGCACGTTGGTGCGTGTTGAGCCCGGTGAAAGCTGGCAGCAAGGACGGATGAATATTCACCATCCGCCCCGCGTAATGGGTCACAAAATCCGGCGTCAAAATCCGCATAAAACCGGCCAGCACCACCAGCGCCGGTTGATGCGTATCTATCAGCGCTTGCAAGGCTGCGTCAAAGGTGGCTCGGGACTCAAAGTCCTTGTGGTCTAGCACCTGTGTCGGCACGCCTAAAGCTTGCGCCAGCGCTAGGCCTTCAGCACCAGGTTTGTTGCTGATGACGGCCACCACCCGCGCGCCCAGCAGGTCTTCCCACTTTTCTTCTTGCGCCGCCTTGATCAGCGCGGCCATGTTGGAACCAGCGCCAGAAATCAGGATGACAATATTTTTTGCTTTCTCAGTCATGGCGGTAGTTTATGGCCTGCCAACACGCTCACGTGCTACAAAAGAGGCATTGCCAACTGACAGACGGTTTAAATAACCGGAGACATCACCGCCATGGACTTAGCTTTTACGCCCGAAGAACAACAGTTTCGCGAAGACATTCGCGACTGGGTCAAGGCCAACTTGCCCGCCGATATTGCACACAAAGTGCACCATGCGCTGCGCCTGTCACGAGACGACATGCAACGCTGGGCCAAAATTTTGGGCCAAAAAGGCTGGCTTGGCCACGGCTGGCCCGTCGAATTTGGAGGCCCCGGATGGAACGCGGTGCAAAAGCATCTCTTTGAAGAAGAATGCGCGCTGGCTGGCGCGCCGCGCGTGGTGCCGTTTGGCCCAGTGATGGTCGCGCCGGTGATCATGGCTTTTGGCAGCGCTGAGCAGCAACAACGCTTCTTGCCCGGCATTGCCAGCGGCGAGGTGTGGTGGAGTCAGGGGTACAGCGAGCCTGGCGCAGGCTCGGACCTGGCGTCGGTCCAATGCAAGGCAGAGCGTCAAGGCGAAAAATTCATCGTCAATGGGCAAAAAACCTGGACCACGCTGGGCCAATACGGCGAGTGGATTTTTTGCTTGGTGCGCACCAGCCACGAAGGCAAACCACAAGCCGGCATTTCCTTCCTGCTGATCGACATGAAGTCGCCGGGGATCACGGTACGCCCGATCGTGTTGCTCGACGGCGAGGCCGAGGTCAATGAAGTCTGGTTCGACAACGTCGAAGTGCCCGTCAGCAACCTGATCGGGGAAGAAAACAAGGGCTGGACTTACGCCAAGCACCTGCTCAGCCATGAACGCACCAACATTGCCGACGTCAACCGATCCAAGCGTGAACTGGAGCGCCTGAAGCGCATCGCCAAGGCCGAAGGACTGTACGGCAACCTGCGCTTCAAGGACGAGATTGCCAAGCTTGAAGTGGACGTGGTGGCACTCGAAATGCTGGTGCTGCGTGTGCTGTCGGCGCAAAAGACGGGGAAGAACTCGCTCGACATCGCCGGTTTATTGAAAATTCGGGGCAGCGAAATCCAGCAGCGTTATGCCGAACTCATGATGCTGGCGGCGGGCCCTTTCAGCCTGCCCTTCATACAAGAGGCCATGGAAGCCGGCTGGCAAGGCGACCAAGTCGACGCGGGCTTGGATGGTTTTCCAGGAGGGTCTGCGCACTGCGCGCCCCTAGCATCCACTTATTTCAACATGCGAAAAACCACTATTTACGGTGGCAGCAATGAAGTTCAACGCAACATCGTTGCGCAGACCGTGCTGGGCTGAGGAGACAAGACCATGGATTTCAATTTTTCTGACGATCAAGAACAACTGCGTGATGCCGTACGCAAATGGGTCACCAAAGGCTACGCCTTTGATCGCCGCCGTGCCATTGCCAGCGCCGGTGGCTTTTCACACGAGGCCTACACAGAAATCGCTGAACTTGGCTTGTGTGGTCTGTCCATTCCTGAAGCCCACGGCGGTCTGGGCATGGGCCCCATCGAAAGCATGGTGGTGATGGAAGAACTGGGCCGCGGCTTGGTCCTTGAACCTATCGCCCATACCTTGTTGGCCGGCGCAGTGCTCAGTGTCTGGGCGCCAGAAACCGTCAAGGCGACATGGCTGCCCAAGATAGCCTCGGGGGAAGCGCGGGTGGTGCTGGCGCACCAAGAACGCGCTGCCCGCTACCGGCTCGATATATGCGATGCCAAAGCAATTGAAAACTCGAACAACACAGAAGGCGCTAAGGGCTGGTCGCTGACAGCCAACAAGAGCATCGTCCCTGCAGGCGATCTAGCGGATGCCTTTTTGGTGCCTGCCATGTTGCGGGGCCAGCACGCGCTGTTTTTGGTAGAGCGCCAAGCCAGCGGCGTCCGCACGCGCGGGTACCGCACCCAAGACGGCAGCAGAGCGGCCGAAGTGCAGCTGGACAACGCAGACGCAACGCTGATCACACTGGACGGGCTGGCCGCCTTGGAACACGCAGTGGACATCGGCATTGCCGCCGCTTGCGCGGAAGCCGTCGGCGTGATGGACACCACCTTGGCCATTACCGTGGACTACATGAACCAGCGCAAACAATTCGGCGTTGTCATCAGTAGTTTTCAGGCCCTGCGCCACCGCGTGGCAGACATGAAAATGCAGCTGGAGTTGGCCCGTTCCATGAGCTACTACGCCTCACTCAAGCTCAACGCCCCGGCAGACGAACGCCGTGCCGCCATGGCTCGCGCCAAATACCAACTTGGCCAATCGATGCGCTTCGTTGGCCAGCAGGCCGTGCAATTGCACGGTGGCAATGGCGTCACTGACGAATACATGGTCAGTCACTGCTTCAAGAAATTGACGCAGCTGGAAATGACCTTTGGTGATTCACTGCACCAGTTGTGCGAGGTGTCCACCCGCATGCAAGACACGGCCGGCGTGTTTGCCTGAACACCCTGAATCTCCGAAAAACAGGCGTTAGGTCAGGAGACGGGAAGAGCGTGGCACGTGCGCGATCAAAAATTCCATTTGGTCCGCCAAAATTCGGCGGTTTCGCAAAATAAAATCTTCCCAAAGGCTGGGCACATATGGCGTGTAAAGAAGCGGCATGCGCGCCTGCTCGGGCGTACGGCTGCTTTTACGGTGGTTGCAAGCGCGACAAGCGGTGACCACATTCATCCAAGTGTCGATGCCCTGCTGTGCAAAAGGAATGATGTGCTCGCGCGTCAGCTCTTCTTCATGGAAATGGCTGCCGCAGTAAGCGCAGACGTTTCGGTCGCGCGCAAATAGCTTACCGTTGGTCAGACCGGGCTTGAGATCAAAGGGATTGATGTTTGGAACGCCCCGTGTACCAATGATGCTGTTGACCGTGATGGTCGACTGCTCGCCAGTGTGAGCGTTGTGACCGCCGCGAAACAGAGCCACCTGTGCGCCAGCTTCCCAGCGCACTTCCCCGGCGGCGTAGTGCAACACAGCTTGTTCGAGGCTGATCCACGATTGTGGCAACCCCTGGGCGGACAGCTTCAAGACCTTCAAACGAACCTCCATGAAAATGGAAACCAGCGTCGAGCATCAAGGCTAGCAAACGCTTTTTTCTAAAAAATGGCGTCTGCGTGCTAACCAACA
This sequence comes from Comamonadaceae bacterium, assembly GCA_947378785.1. Classification (GTDB taxonomy): domain Bacteria; phylum Pseudomonadota; class Gammaproteobacteria; order Burkholderiales; family Burkholderiaceae_C; genus Polaromonas. The sequence goes on along the minus strand of CANCLK010000061.1, from coordinate 10,503 downwards.
ATATACAGTGAATTCATGACAGTTTCCCAGAGTTGGCTGGGTCGACCCCGGACCAGCGGTTGGATCGGGTCGCTAAAAAACGATAATCTGCTGCATGAAAATCTTTCGCGGCCATCAGCACCCGGCACTGGCGCAGCCCTGCGCGCTGACCATCGGCAACTTTGACGGGGTTCACCGCGGTCACCAGGCCATGCTCGCCGTGCTCAAAAACGAGGCGAAACACCGTGGCTTACCGGCACGTGTCATGACCTTCGAGCCGCACCCTCGCGAGTATTTTTCCCCGAGTACGGCCCCCACGCGCATCTCAACCCTGCGCGACAAACTCACGGAGCTGGCACGCTGCGGCATCGACCAGGCCGTGGTGCTGCCGTTCAATACACGCTTGGCGTCTCAGAGCGCCGATGCATTCATCCACGACGTGTTGGTGAAGAATCTCCAGGTGCGCTATGTGCTAGTAGGCGACGATTTTCGCTTTGGCAGCAAACGGGCCGGCGACTACGCCATGCTCGACGCGGCCGGTGTCGCCTGCGGTTTTGAAGTCGCCCGCATGGACAGCTACGAAGTGCATGGGGCGAGGGTCTCGAGCTCAGCGGTGCGCGAAGCGCTGGCGCACGGCCAGTTGGACGACGCGGCACGACTGCTCGGCCGGCCGTACAGCATTTCAGGTCATGTGGTGCACGGCAAAAAACTCGGCCGTGAGCTGGGTTTTCGGACCCTGAACATTGCTTTCAGGCACGACAAGCCAGCGGCCAGCGGCATTTTTGTGGTCCGAACGCACGGGCTGGGCGCCCAAGGTGACGCCCCTGTCGATGGTGTGGCCAGTTTGGGGATACGGCCAACCGTCGAAGACGCAGGTCGCGTTTTGCTGGAAGTCCATTGTTTGGACTGGACAGATATGGCCCCCACGCTTGCCGCTGCGCGTGCTGCACGGCCCCCCGAGGGGGCTGGGCTGGACAGTGCCTACGGTAAAATTATTCGCGTGGAACTGCTGCACAAACTACATGACGAGCTGAAATACGAGGGTCTGGGAGCGCTTAAAAAGGGCATCTCTCAGGACTGCGACAACGCGCGTGCATTTTTCGCGGCCCAAAACACCGAAACCAGCCTCGATCGAATTTAGACGATCTCGCCACCGTCAGCGCCTGCACTGTTCACCGCAGGTGACCATGGCTCCGCATTCTGGACCGCTTTGTGCGGCCCAATCACCTGCCAAACTGCCAGTAACAGCTGCTCCATTTTCTCCGAAATAAAACCATGTCCGACACCAAAACCGATTACCGCAGCACCCTCAACTTGCCTGATACGCCTTTCCCGATGCGCGGCGATTTGCCAAAGCGCGAAGCCGGTTGGGTCAAAGAATGGGAAGACAAAGGGCTCTACAAAAAACTGCGAGACGTCCGCCAAGGCCGTCCGAAATTTGTGCTGCATGACGGCCCGCCCTACGCCAACGGCAAGATTCACATTGGCCACGCTGTCAACAAAGTGCTGAAAGACATGATCGTCAAGGCGCGTCAGCTCAAGGGCATGGACGCGGTCTATGTGCCGGGCTGGGACTGCCACGGACTGCCAATTGAAAACGCCATTGAGAAGCTCTACGGTCGGGCCTTGCCGCGTGACGAAGTGCAAGCCAAAAGCAGGGCTTTCGCCACAGAACAAATCGCCGGCCAGATGGCCGACTTCAAACGCTTAGGCGTTTTGGGCGAATGGGACAACCCGTACCGCACCATGGATTTCGCCAATGAGGCGAATGAAATCCGTGCCCTCAAACGCATCATGGAACGCGGCTTTGTCTACCGCGGCCTGAAGCCGGTGTATTGGTGCTTTGACTGCGGCTCGTCGTTGGCAGAGTTTGAAATCGAATACGCCGACAAGAAATCACAAACGCTGGACGTCGGCTTCAAATGTGCTGAGCCAGAAAAACTCGCTGCCGCCTTTGGCCTGCCAAGTTTGGACAGTTTGCCAAAGGACGCGTTTGCCGTGATCTGGACCACCACCGCGTGGACCATTCCGGCGAATCAGGCGCTGAACCTGAACCCTGCCCTTGAATACGCACTGGTGGACACCGAGCGCGGCCTGCTGGTGTTAGCGTCGGTGCTGGTAGAGAAATGCTTGGCTCGTTTTGGCCTCACAGGCACGGTGCTGGCCACCACGTTGGGCGAAAAACTGGCGTTGCTCAATTTCATGCATCCGCTGCACGACGTGGCCGATGACCAAGGCGTCTACGGCTACCGCCGCTTGTCGCCGGTGTACCTGGCCGACTACGCCACCGCCGATGACGGCACCGGCATCGTGCACTCCGCGCCAGCGTATGGCGTAGAAGACTTTAACTCCTGCGTTGCCAACGGCATGGCTTACGACGACATCCTGAACCCAGTGCAAGGCAATGGCCGATATGTTGATGAACTGCCCTTTTTTGGCGGCCTCAATATCTGGAAAGCCGCACCGCTGGTGATCGACAAACTGCTCGAGCACGACCGCCTGTTTGCCACGCAAGACATCGTGCACAGCTACCCGCATTGCTGGCGCCACAAGACGCCAGTGATCTACCGTGCCGCCGCCCAGTGGTTCATTCGCATGGACGAAGAAGGCCCGGGCAATGAAGGCTTGTTCGCCAAAGACAAAGCCCGTCAAACCCTGCGCCAATTGGCCCTGAATGCGATTGAAGAGACGCGCTTTTATCCGGAAAACGGCAAGACCCGTTTGCGCGACATGATCGCCGGCCGGCCGGACTGGTGCATCAGCCGCCAACGAAACTGGGGCGTTCCCCTGCCCTTCTTCATCCACACTGCCACCGGCGAATTGCACCCGCGCACCATGGAGATCATGGACCAAGCCGCCAGCATGGTCGAAGCCGGCGGCATTGAGGCCTGGAGCAAGGCGACAGCCGAATCCATCATCGGCAAGGATGCACCGGACTACATCAAGAGCACCGATATTTTGGACGTCTGGTTTGACTCCGGCACCACACACGATCACGTCTTAAAGCACAGCCACGCGGCGCAATCGACCTGGCCTGCCGACCTGTATCTCGAAGGCCATGACCAACACCGCGGTTGGTTCCATTCCTCGCTGCTAACCGCCTGCGCCATGTACGACCACGCGCCCTACAAAGGGCTGCTGACGCACGGCTTCACCGTTGACGGCAAGGGCCGCAAGATGAGTAAAAGTGAAGGCAACGTGGTCGCGCCGCAAGAAGTCTCCGACAAGCTGGGCGCTGAAATCATTCGCCTCTGGTGCGCGTCGACCGACTATTCGGGCGACCTTGGCATTGACGAAAAAATCCTGGCCCGTGTGGTCGACGCCTACCGCCGGATTCGCAACACGCTGCGTTTCTTGCTGGCCAATGTGAGCGACTTTGACCCTGCCACGGACAGCGTCCCCTTGACGCAAATGCTGGAAATTGACCGCTACGCCTTGAGCCGCGCGGCACAGTTGCAAGCCGATATCCTGGCGCATTACGAGGTCTACGAATTTCATCCAGTGGTCTCGAAACTGCAGATCTACTGCAGCGAAGATCTGGGCGCGTTCTACCTCGATATCCTGAAAGACCGGCTCTACACCAGCGCCCCTAAATCCCTGGCAAGGCGCAGCGCGCAAACGGCGCTGCACCAAATCACGCACGCCATGCTGCGCTGGATGGCGCCGTTTTTGAGCTTCACCGCGGAAGAAGCCTGGACGGTGTTCGGCTCGTCCGAGTCGATCTTCATGGAAACCTATGCCGAGCTCGCCTCGCCTGACGCCGCCTTGCTGGCCAAGTGGACGCGCATTCGCGAATTACGCGATCTCGTCAACAAGGACATCGAAGTCTTGCGTGCCGAAGGGAAAGTTGGCTCGTCGCTGCAAGCTGAAGTCACACTCAGCGTCAATGCTGACGACCATGCCCTGCTGAACAGCCTCGGCGAAGACCTGAAGTTTGTCTTCATCACCTCTTTGATGACGCTGCAAGCGGCTGAGGCCTTGAGCGTGGCCTCAGCCACCAGCACCAGCGTTAAATGCGAACGCTGCTGGCACTACCAGGGTGACGTTGGCCATGATGCGACTCACCCAACCCTTTGCGGACGTTGTACCAGCAACCTGTACGGTGCAGGCGAAGACCGGAAGTTTGCGTGATGGCCAAAATAAGTTTTCAAAAATCAAATAGCGCCGTCTGGCCTTGGCTGGGACTGGCGCTGATTCTGCTCATCGCCGACCAATTCACCAAGGTGCTGATCCTGGGCTATTACCAGCTCGGTGATGCGACTCACGTGACGAATTTCTTCAACATCGTCAGGGTCCACAACAGCGGCGCGGCCTTCTCGTTCTTGGCATCAGCATCAGGCTGGCAGCGTTGGTTTTTCACTGCGATTGGCGTGGGTGCGGCGCTCTTCATCGTGCACATGCTGCGCTCACACCCAGGTCAGAAACTGTTTTCGTTTGCCATGGCCTGCATTTTGGGCGGCGCGATTGGCAACGTGATCGACCGGATGATGCACGGCTACGTCATCGACTTCATTGACGTGCATTACATCGGATGGCATTTTCCCGCCTTCAACATTGCAGACAGCGCCATCTCGGTGGGCGCCGTCTGCCTGATTTTGGACGAGCTGCTGCGGGTTCGCCGCAGCCGGGCCTGAACGATCAAGCGCCTGTGTAGACCGGCGCGGGCTGGCTGAAGTAGCTTTCGAGCAGGTGGTAAACCAAGGCGTAGTTTTTTGATCGGGTGCTGGTATGAGCCACACCGGGCATGACGATGAACTGTTTGTCCGGATTAGCCAAGCGCTCGAAGAAATTGCTCAAGTCCTGAAAGCTGGCGATGCCATCGTACTGGCCTCGCATGATGAGCGTTGGCACCGTGATTTTTTGCGGATCGCACACCGGCAGATTAGCCGACATGTCAATATAGGTGCCCGTTGGAACGGATGTATCCAGCGCCAGCACCGCATCGGCAAAAGCGTCGACGATGGTCAGGTCACTGGTGCCGGGATGATCGCGGGTAAAAATACTGCGAATCATGGCGCGGTCAATCGGCCGCCGGTTGTTGGCTCGGTACTGAGCCAGACGTTTCTTACGATCAGCCAAGGTTGGACTGCCTTCACCAGTCCAGACGAATGCATCCAAAGCCAGCCGTGCCACGCGCTCAGGATGCCGTTGTGCGAAGAGCGCGGCACGCAGCGCACCCGATGAGGAACCATAGAGCAGCAGTTTGGGTGTGCCGGTGATCTTGGTGATGTACTCGCTCACCACCGCCAAGTCATCAGCACCACAGGCGATGTCGGCGTTGACTGGCCTGCTCTTGTCTGAGCGGCCATAGCCCTCACAGTCAAAACACCAAGTGTCATAGCCGAGACGTGCAAACCAGTCCATGGTAGAAGACTCCGCTCGCCCCGCGATCTGCAGGTCGAACACCGGTGTCGACGAGACGGAAGAGCCATGCACAAAAACGATGGTGCCTCGACGCGCTGCACCGTTCGGGTTACGCAATTGCTTGCGCCACATGAACAGGCGCACATTCTCGCCCCCCGCTTGCTTGATGGCCCAATGTTCTTGGCCCGCGATCACCGCCGATTCAGCTGTCCCAGCCGACTGAGCGCTGGCCGGAGAAACCGGCAGCGCGGCAAGCGTCGCTGCAGCAGATCCTGCGAGAAACTGGCGACGTGAGCCAGACTTGTCGTGAATGCTGTCGTTCATTTGGACGGCCTGGCTAAAGTAACTTCATTGGTCTGGCTCATTGCAGGAAGCACAGAACACAACAACGCATCGACCATCAAGAACTGAAGTGATTTCTTTGACATGATTTACCTTGTTAAAAAAGACCGTTGACAGACCCACTCTCGCACCTCCACAGAGTTCTCTTTCAGGGGTTCAAAAGCATGCCCATGGGCCATGCCCGAGGGTCATGCTAGTGGCCCGTCCCAAAAAAGATATAGGGTCTTTCTCTAGTCCCGTTTTACAGCGTCAGGATCGTGCAACCCGTGGTTTTACGGGCCTCCAGCGAACGATGCGCTTCAGCCACATCAGCCAACGCAAAGCGCTGATCAATCGCAATCTTGACCTTGCCGCTGGTGACCATCTCAAACAATTCGTCGGCCATGGCTTGGGTACTTTCGCGGGTGGCCAAGTGCGTGAAAACCGTTGGCCGCGTCGCATAAATCGAGCCCTTGCCAGCCAACACCCCAAGGTCTAGCGGCTCGACCTTGCCGGACGCATTGCCAAAATTGGCGATCAAGCCGAAGGGTTGCAAACAGTCGAGCGACTTCAAAAAAGTGTCTTTGCCGACTGAGTCGTAGACCACCTTGACGCCTGCACCACCGGTGATTTCTTTGACGCGAGCAACAAAATCTTCCTTGGCGTAATTGATGGTGAAAGCTGCACCACTTTCTTTGGCCAGCGCACATTTGGCGTCTGAGCCGGCAGTACCAATCAGTTGCAGGCCCATCGCACGCGCCCACTGACAAGCGATCAAACCAACACCACCGGCTGCTGCGTGGAACAGGATAAAGTCACCCGCCTTGAGGCCGCCTTGCGGCTGGGTCTTGCGCAACAGGTACTGCACGGTCAAGCCCTTGAGCATCATCGCGGCGCCGGTTTCAAAGGAAATCGCATCGGGTAATTTGCAGACGCACTTGGCCGGCATCACGCGAAGTTCGCAGTAGCTGCCCGGTGGCTGACTGGCATAAGCCGCGCGGTCGCCGACTTTCAAATGCGTCACACCCGGGCCAACGGCTTCAATCACGCCCGAGGCTTCCATGCCGAGCTGCAGCGGCATGGGCAGTGAATACAAGCCGGCACGCTGGTACACGTCGATGTAGTTCAGACCCACGGCCTTGTGGCGAATGCGGATTTCGCCCGGGCCCGGGTCACCCACGGTGACGTCGACCAGTTTGAGATTTTCAGGGCCGCCGTGTGCGTCAATGCGGACGGCTTTGGAGGTGGTTGCGCTCATGTCTCTACCTTAGTTGTTGATTCGTCGACTGAAATTTTAAAAAGTACCGGGGTAAACCCCGCCATCGGCCAACACATTTTGACCCGTGATGTAAGCCGCGTGCTGGCTGCACAAAAATGCGCAGATAGCACCGAACTCTTGCGGCGTCCCAAAGCGTTTGGCCGGAATGGCTTTGCGACGTGTGTCAGCCAAAGCCTCTATCGTTTGACCTGTCTTTTCCGCCGCGCCGGCCATGGTCACTTTCAGACGATCCGTGTCAAATGCGCCAGGCAGCAATGAGTTGATGGTCACACCCTGACCTGCGATTTTGCTGCGCGCAACGCCCGCCACAAAACCGGTCAGACCGCTGCGAGCACCGTTGCTCAAACCCAGAATGTCGATCGGTGCCTTGACCGCACCAGAGGTGATGTTGATGATTCGGCCAAAACCACGTTCCGCCATGCCATCCACGGTGGCTTTGATCAGCTCGATCGGCGTCAGCATGTTGGCGTCTAGCGCCTTGATCCAGGTGTCGCGTTCCCACTGGCGGAAATCGCCAGGGGGCGGGCCCCCTGCGTTGGTGATCACGATGTCGAAATCTTTGCGCTGCGCAAACACTGCCGCCCGGCCTTCAGGGGTGGTGATATCAGCAGCCACGTGCAGCACTTCAGTGCCCGCCGGACGGCCTTTGTCAGCCAGCAATGTCGCTGACGCCGCTTGCAGTGCCTCGGCGCCGCGGGCCACGATCAACACGTGAACACCTTCGCGCACCAGTGCCTCTGCGCAGCCAAAACCCAAGCCCTTGCTGGCGCCGCAGACCAGTGCCCATTTACCGCTGATTCCTAAGTCCATGTTGATTCCTTTTTCGTTGTTGTGAATGGTAATTCAGAGCCACCCGACCCAGCACTCAAGTGCCGGGTCGTTGACTCCGCGTGAAAACATAAATGCCCGCCAACACCAGCACGGTTCCAGCGGCCAACCAGAGGGTGACGGGTTCGTCCAAAATCAGCACGCCCATCAGGATAGTGGAAATCGGGCCGATCATGCCAGTCTGCGCCGTCATGCTCGCGCCGATACGCTCGATCGCCATCATGACCATCAGCACCGGCGCCACCGTACACACCGTGGCGTTGATCAGCGACAGCCACATCACCTCGGGGGCAACGTGTTCCAGCGTCAAGGGCCGCAGCAGCACAAACTGGAAGATACAACACAGGCAAGCCACCGTGCTCGCCAAGCCGACCAGCCGGATCGAGCCTAGACGTCGCACGATCTCTCCGCTGTAAACGAGGTACAGCGAATAAAAAGTGGCACTCAAAAAAACCAACAGAGCACCCCAAGCGGCATCGCTGCCTTGCGCGGTGATTTCGTGGCCAAACACCAGCACCACACCGGCATAACTGATCCCCATGCCCAACATCTGACGCAGCGTGAATCGCTTTCCATACAACAGCAAACTGAGCAAGAGCACGAGTGTTGGGTTGAGATAAAGAATCAAACGCTCCAGCGATGCACTGATGTACTGCAGCCCGGCAAAGTCGAGAAAGCTCGAGAAGTAGTACCCCGTGAAACCCAACCCCAGAACACCCAGCCAGTCCTTGCCTGTCAGGGGCGGTTTGCCACGACTCGCCCACCACGCCATCAGGACAAAAATCGGCAATGCAAACAACATGCGCAGCATGATGAGCGTGACCGGATCGACCCCATGACGGTAAGCCAGCTTGACGATGATGGCCTTGCCGCTGAAGGCCACCGACCCGACCATCGCCAGTGCCAAGCCGGCGACCAACCGAGCCCGGGCGGCCTCATCTGTTGCTTTAGAAGCAGGCGCCGCCACGTGTTGGTCAGTCAATTAAAAACCGACCGCTTGACCATCACGCCGGGGATCGCTGGCGGCCACATAGCCTTCAACCTTCGGGTCACCGGCACGCCAGATGAACTGGCCAGCGCCAAAGTCTTGGTACGAATCGTTGATGACTTCAGTGCGGTGACCGCGCTCCGACAGCGCCTGCACAGTGCCCGCATCCATAGCCGATTCGACGTTGATCTCCAAGCCGGCGTTGTAGCGCCAGCGCGGCGCATCACAAGCGGCTTGTGGGTTTTGTCCGTAATCGAGCATGCGCACCAGCGTTTGCATGTGGCCTTGCGGCTGCATGTTGGCACCCATCACGCCGTAGCTCATGACCGGCTGGCCATCTTTGGTAAGGAACGCTGGAATGATGGTGTGAAACGGGCGCTTGCCTGGCGCGACCTGATTGACGCCCGCGTCCAAGCTGAAACCGTGGCCGCGGTTTTGCAGACTGACACCAAACTCAGGCTCGACGCAGCCCGACCCAAAGCCCATGTAATTGCTCTGAATAAAGCTCACCATCATGCCGTTTTCATCAGCGGCCGTGAGATAAATGGTGCCGCCTTTGACTGGGTTGCCAGCACCAAAGTCTTGTGCCTTTTTCATGTCGATCAGCTTGGCGCGGCTGGCCAAATAGGCGTCGTCCAGCATCTGCTCAACGGTGACGTCCATCGATGACGGCTCGGCGACGTATTTGTAAACATCGGCAAAGGCCAGCTTCATGGCTTCGATTTGCAAATGCTGTGAATCCGCGCCGTCGACTGGCAGGCTGGCGACGTCAAATTTGTCCAGAATACCGAGCGCAATCAGCGCGGCAATGCCTTGGCCGTTGGGTGGAATTTCATGCAGCGTGTAGCCACGGTAATCCTTGCCAATCGGCTTGACCCATTCGGGTTGGTAGTTGGCGAAGTCTTTCACCGTCAAGCTACCGCCGTTTTGCTTGGAGAACTTCTCCAGCGCGTGGGCGATTTCCCCGCCGTAATACGCTTGACCCTTGCTGGCGCCAATGGCCCGCAAGGCCTTGGCCGCCGCCTTGAACTGAAACAACTCGCCGACCTGCGGCGCACGGCCCCAAGGCAAAAACGACTGCGCAAAACCTGGCAAACCTTGCAGCTCGCTGGTGGCTGCCGCCCACTTTTGCTGGACGACGGGGGGCAGCAGATATCCCCGCTCGGCGATCTCGATGGCCGGTTCCATCAAATCAGCGAAAGGCAGCTTGCCGAAGCGCTCACTCAGGCTGACCCAGCTGGCCACGGCGCCGGGCACAGTCACCGAATCCATGCCACGCTTGGGCGGTGTGTGGCTGCTGTCACCGTATTTACGCTTGAAGTAGTCGGGTGTCCAAGCCTCAGGCGCACGACCGGAAGCGTTCAGACCGTGCATCTCCTTGCCGTCCCACAAAATGCAAAAAGAATCGCTGCCCAGACCATTGCTGACCGGCTCAACAATGGTCATGGCGGCGGCGGCGGCAATTGCGGCATCAACCGCATTGCCGCCCTTCAGCATCATGCGCAGACCGGCCTGTGCCGCCAGGGGATGCGAGGTCGACACCACGTTGCGGGCGAATAATGGAATGCGCTGGGAGGAATAAGGGTTATTGAAGTTGAAGTTCATGACTTGGATTGGAGTTTCAAAATGAAATGATGGCTTGAGACCCCAGTAGCCATGCAAAACGCAGGCCAGCCCGGCCAGCAAAAAGTCAATCAGATTTGATGCGTTGATTGTGCAGCGATTTTTTAAGCGAACCAGACCC
>CANCLK010000060.1 GCA_947378785.1 Comamonadaceae bacterium | reverse complement strand
GCAGCAACCATTGAGAGGATCGGCAACGGATGTCATTCCTTCTGGAGGTACTTGAAGAGGTCAGGCACTATCGGCATCGAGTCACCTGATCCCTTCGATGGCTCCTTCACTCTCGCAAGAGATACCGCCAAGCGGGTGACCGTAAACCGCAAGGCATTCACCGCCGATGAGCTGAGCAAGATTTATCAAAACGCTATGGCAAAGGGCGATGACTCACTGGCACGGGTGATTGCCCTTGGCGCATTTACTGGGGCACGGATCGAGGAAATCTGCTCCTTGAATCTGACGAACTGCACTGGTGGCATGTTCAATATCGTTGACTCAAAGACTGAAGCAGGGATCAGACAAGTTCCTATCCACCCTGCCCTTGCCGCTTTGGTAGACAAGATGATCAACGATTCCACGGATGGTTACCTTGTGCCTTCGAAAGCAGCTGGCCAGTACGGAGTTAGATCAGACCCTTACTCCAAGAGGTTTGGCCGAATGAAGGAAGCAATGGGGTTCAGTGCTGGCCATGTCTTTCATTCAATCCGCAAGACGGTTGCCACACTGCTGGAACAGGCCGAGGTCAAGGAAGGGATTGCGGCTGACATCTTGGGCCATGAAAAGAAGAGCATGACCTTCGGCCTTTACTCTGACGGCTCATCAATGGCTCAGAAGCGGGAAGCAATGGAAAAGGTCGTCTACCGTGGTCAGCTTGGGGCACCCCAATAAAACGGTCAAATTCCATAATCATTTTGTAGCAGCCTGTCGTGTTCTTCTTGAAGCTTCTCTACTGAGTTCCAAAACAGTCTTGAGCTATTCCTCAAATAGGACTTGTTGCCATTACTGTCAATCACCTGGGCCTCCTGCATAGCTTCGACCCAATAGCTGGCCATCAGAGCCCTATCAGCAGGGATTGGCCTACCGGTTGGAGCCTCAACATAGTCTGACCGTCGGTGGTCGTAGACCACAAAAAGATTCATCGCAGTGGTGGATGCCTCAAAGTCATAAGGATTTTTATTCCAAGCTCCAATTGCGCTGATAAATTGGGCGAATTCTTTGCGAGCGGCTTCCCTAAAAGCAGATTTTGTGGACCGGAAACTAAATGCAAACCAAGCCACTCCGGCACCGATTAGCAAAAAAACGAACGCCATAATTGCCCCATCTAAGTTGTAACACTTCCTAATGGTAGGCGAATTCAGCATAATTTAAAAAAATTGAATGAGCCAATGCCAATAATTTTGCTGCTCAAAATTGTTTGAGGGTAGCTCGATGAATCCCACGCGTCGATTACCCCCGCTGCCCTCACCGCTTTCCATGAATGATCGAGGGAGGGGCCTGTGGTGCAGTCATCTAACAAACCATCTGGCTGCACCGGCTTGATGCAGTGCAAGGCCGCCGATCAACCCATACGGAAACCTCCTCCAATTTCGGTGCTTGCTTCGCTTCTGGAGCATGTCGTAGAAAATGATATACGCAAACCATTTGCTTTCCGTATGCCTTGAGTTCATGATCGGTGACTTCAACAACGAAGCACCAGATGCCCAAGATCACCAAGCCCCAACGAGTCGCCCTTTATGCGAGGGTCAGCACCGATAAACAAAGCACTGAAAACCAACTTACCGAGCTGCGTGATGCTGCCAAGCGCATGGACTGGGAGGTGGTCGGGGAGTTTGTGGATCACGGAATCAGTGGAGCCAAGAGCCGCAAGGATCGGCCCAAGCTGGATGCCATGCTCAAGGGTGTGTCACGCAAGGACTTCGATATCGTCGCCGCATGGTCAGTGGATCGTCTTGGGCGGTCTCTCATCGACCTCGTTGGTTTACTTCAGGAGCTGCATTCCACGGGCGTTGATCTGTACCTGCATCAGCAAGGCATCAACACGACCACGCCAGCCGGTAAGGCGCTGTTCGGAATGATGGGCGTCTTTGCTGAGTTCGAGCGGGGCATGATCCAAGAGCGTGTGAAGTCTGGTCTTGCCCGTGCCAAGAAGCATGGAACCAAGTCGGGCAAAGCCATTGGGAGGCCAGCAACATCACCGGAGACTGAAGCCAACATTCGAGAACTCAGGGCGCAAGGCATGGGCATGTTGAAGATTGCCAAGCAGCTTACGTGTGGCGTCTCGGTGGTTCAGCGAGTGGCGGCTGAGGTCTGATGGCATTGGGTTGGAATGCATCCCCTGTGCTAGCCGAAATATTCAGCTTCAATCCACCAAGCAGTTATTGCCTAAAACAGACTTCTTGCAGAGCCAGTTATGGCAACGAATTCAGGCTGTATAAAAATTCATAGAAACTTGACTGCTAAAAAGAAGTTAACAGCGACACCACTACGCTGAAGTCGGCCGTGGGGCTTGCTTACTTGGGGCCTCGATGACACCGATTGCCGCAGCTCGCATAAGACGACGAAAGGTAGGGCATTCAAAATGATTAGGCGCAGAACACGCTGCTGCATGCCGAAGTCCGTCACGAATAGCACTCAATTTACGAATCGTCTCGTCGATCTCATCCCCCTTGGCTTTAAGCATTGCACGGTCGATCTGTGGAGGCCCATCCACCGCAAACATGCTCTTCATCGCATCAAGTGAAAAACCTGCTGCACGCCCCAGACCGATGAGGGCCAGACGCTCCACCACGCTGTAATTAAACAGGCGACGAAGCCCTTTCCTGCCCACTGAGGTAATCAACCCCTTTTCCTCATAAAAGCGGAGCGCGGAACTGGATACGCCAGTACGCTTTGACACCTCAGATATGTCCAGCACCATAAATCCCTTGACTTGAAGTTGACTTGAAGTGGAAAAATACCAGTTCAGCGCTCGGAGCGCAACCAATACATCACTCTCGTAAAGCGAAAAGACATGCTAAAACAAGAAATAACGAAACTCCATCCCCCAAGGACTAAAGGCAACACTGCCGTCAATTGGGTGCTGGTTAGTCTCTCGCTACCCATGTTGCTGTCCTCGCTTGGCACCAGCATCGCTAATGTGAGCTTGCCGACATTGGCAGAAGCGTTCAATGCTTCGTTCCAGCAAGTCCAGTGGGTAGTCATTGCCTATTTACTTTCGATTACCACCCTCGTTGTCAGCATTGGTCGGCTTGGAGACATGGTGGGACGACGTCAGTTACTGCTCATCGGAATCTTGCTTTTTACAGGGGCCTCGGCAATCTGCGGGGTTGCGCCGTCCTTATGGTTACTCATCGTGGCTCGTGCTGCGCAGGGCCTTGGAGCTGCAGCCATGATGGCATTGACCCTGACATTTGTCGGAGAGACGGTTGCCAAGGAGAAGTTTGGCAGTGCCATGGGCCTGCTTGGAACCATGTCTGCCATTGGCACTGCGCTTGGCCCATCGCTGGGTGGAGTTTTGATCGCAGGGCTGGGTTGGCGGAGCATATTCCTCGTCAACTTGCCATTGGGCATCTTTACTTTTTTACTTGCGAGACGATACCTGCCGGCTGATCTCAACGTACGGACATCTCTGGCGGCTGGGTTCGACTATGTGGGCACACTGTTTCTGGCGTTGACGCTTGGGGCATTTGCCTTGGCCATGACGGTGGGACGCGGCAATTTCGGTACGGTCAATCTGGCACTATTGGTCCTAGCGACGGGAAGCGTCATCCTGTTCATTCGCGTTGAGGCAAGGACTACAACACCCTTGATTCAAATGGTCATGTTTCGCAGACGAATACTCACGTCCGGTCTCATCATGAGTGTGCTCGTGGCAACGGTGATGATGGCAACGCTCGTGGTCGGGCCTTTCTACCTTGCACGCGCTCTTGGACTAGAAACGGCGCTGGTCGGCTTGACCATGTCTGTAGGGCCACTTGTCGCAACGTTGAGTGGTGTTCCGGTTGGGCGCACGACGGATCGCTTTGGTGCGCAACGCGTCACCATTGGAGGACTGGTTTTAATGCTTTTTGGCACGCTAGCTATTGCTGCAATACCGACTAATTTTGGGGTGCCAGGATACCTTGCCCCCCTCGTCATCACCACGGTTGGCTACATGCTGTTTCAGACCGCCAACAACACGGCCATCATGACGAAACTACATGCGGACCAGCGGGGTGTCATTTCAGGCATGCTCAGCTTGTCGCGGAACTTGGGTTTGGTCATGGGTGCGTCATTGATGGGGGCCATCTTTGCATTTGCTTCAGCAACGACTGATGTCACCTCAGCACCTCCGGATGCAGTCGCCACAGGCATGCGGGTAACGTTCTCTATTGCAGCAACGTTGATCGCAATTGCGCTTGCTATTGCTGCGAGAGTTACCAAGAAAATGCAACGCTGACTCGTTTTAATATCGGTGCTCAGGCACTCAAAAATTCTGAAATAAGACTGCCAATTAACAGACCTTCTTAATTAGCCGCTTTCTTTGAAGGCACACGCTCAATCGAAAAATTTACCCAAGACCCAAATAATTTCCCTACCTGCCTGCGTCTATAGTCGTGGACAACATTAACGATTGCGCCCATGACCAAGCGATGTGCTGCACTGCACTGTGCGGAGCCAGTAGCTGGTTACAGCACTCTTTGTGAGTCCCACAAGAGAACCCTTCGGCGCCACGGCCATGCCCTGCAAAAAGGCATCACAGTCCTAGAGCTGAAACCCTTTCAAGATCGCATCTCAGCAAGACGAGCGAAGAACCCAGCCAACCCCACATGGGAGCTGCTACGAGGCCGCTGGGAGGCTCTGACGGCACATGCCAAGGCCACGCTGGACGCATATGCCAATGGGTCGCCAGCGATCTCTTACGAGCGCCAGACGGCTGAACAACTGGGCACGCTACGAACCACTGTGTCTGTGGATGTCGTCATCGATACGGCCTTGGCTATGTTCTTGTTGTTGGAACAGAGTCCCCACAGAATCATGTCGGACAAGGCATTTAACTTTCAACTCGCAAGGCGTGTCCGTGGTCTAGCAGAGGCCAACTCAAGCAGCAGCTACAGCGCCAAGGAAGGCCGTATCAAGCGCACCTACAAGGACACGCCACCCCGTGTGCTTGATTGTCTTGCGGAGTCGCTGAAAGTGGCCTTTGGAATTGCTGGGATGCGGCTGGCTGAGTTGGAGAAGAAAGATGTCGAGGGCCTGAAGGCCGAGCGGCAGCAATTGAGCGATGCATTAAAGGATATGTCTTGAAACTGAAGCACGGTAATTCACTCGCTGCGGACTACGCCACATTGACGAACCAAGTCCTCAAGGGAAAGCTTCCGGTCACGCAACCAACGTCACTGCGCCTGTCTGAAATTAAGCTTTGGCCCAAGGTCTTTCAGCATCGGAGCTTTGGAGGCGTATCAAGCAAGGGCCATGTCATGATCTTGGCCGCTGCGATCAAAAAGCGAAAGAGCAAATGCCTTGATCCCATCACGATCTGGTGGGATGGGAAAGGGTGGGCCTGTGTCGATGGTCACCACCGGTATGAGGCTTATTTTCAGGCCGAGGTTGGCAATGCACACAAGGTGCCAGTCGAAGTCTTTACCGGCACACTCAATCAGGCTATGAGGGCAGCAGCTGAGGCGAACACCAAAGATAAGTTGCCCATGAGCCGCACCGAAAAGTCCAACACAGCATGGCACCTCGTGACGATGGCTGATATGACGAAGGTCGAGGTTGCCACAGCTTCGGGCGTCTCTGAGTCCACGGTTGCCACCATGCGTAAGGTCTTCGCTCAATTGGAATCAAAAGCGAACGATGTGGCAGTTGATTTGCTGGCACCATCTCGAGAAGACTTTCGTGATCTCAGCTGGGCTAGTGCCAAGCGGCTTGCTGATGGTCGTGATGATAATGACTTTGACTGGGATGAAGCCAATGAACAAAAGGCACAGGCGATGGCGATGGCACTACGAAAAAGTCTTGGTTCCGAAGGTGCCAAGTACCCAGATGTCTTTGCCAGAGCATTGGAAATCTATGACAGCCGCTTGCCAGACCGGTTGATGGGTTGGTGGGGAGATGATGAGGATGCTGAGGCAGATGGTGATGATGCCAGCGACTTCTGATCTACCCAGTGAATCAGTGCCCCCAAGCGATCACTATATGCAACCTTATTGGGGTGCAATTGCATAGGCAGCAAGTCGTGGCTTTTGCCCAACTTGGTGTCGAATGCAATGCCTATGTGATGACAGTTTAGCGGCCATGAGTCCTGAGCAGTTCCGCTAGTCAATTATTCGACGGACACCCTTTGGAAGGCGGACCCCATCCGCAGAATAATCGCTTCTCTTTCTTTGGTCATCCTGCGGCGTTGCACTTAGCTGTGTCACGCCCTTTGGCAAGGCTGTCGGCGCGGATCTCCTCACAGACTCCTCCAACATCTTACGTACCCCCGCAGGGGTTGTGTAGCCCAGATTCGCCCATGCAGCAAACCCGTCTGGAATGATTGGTCGCCAATTTTCAACCTGTTCGTTGCTGGGCGAGATCGGCGGCTCTCCAACAGTTTTAACTAATTCCGCTGCACTATTGATGTCCTTCATTGACTCCAGTCTTGAGCTGAACTTCAATAGCCATGTGGTGCAAAGACCTGCTTCCCGCACCACGCCATCCAAATTCGAACGCCACGATTGCTTTAGTTCATTCAGGACAACTTCTCGTCTAGCGATTACTTCACCGTTGGTTCCATTAATTTTGGTACGAATCATTTTGGATGCACTGTAAACATCGCTAAATGTCTGCGCGAAATTCGTCATGACCATACCGAATTCTGGATCAGCCGCAGTCTGAGATGTTTGAACAAAAAAGAGCGCTGCACAGCGAATCGATTGAACTTCTGCCCTTGATTCTTGTCCATGCACACTCGAAGCAGAAAGCAGTGCAAGCCAGATCAGTTGGTTTTTTATCATTCCACATTTTGACTGAACAACATATCTGGCTTTGTAGGAATCAATTCGCCCTATGAGCTACGTCTAGAGCGACTCAATATCAGGCGCATCGATCCGCCGATACGCTTGCCGAAATCAACAGCACACACCACCTCATTGATGTATGGCAACAATGAGAAGAGCAGTAAGAAGTGGCTGGGTGCGTCCAACCTCTTTTTCACACCTTCGGCTGTAGCGGGAATTCTTGAATGGGTGTGAAATACAGGTGTGAAGATCAAAATTCCAGAAAGCAAAAAGCCCTTATAAATCAATGACTTATAAGGGCTTTGCATTCTGGCGGAGCGGACGGGACTCGAACCCGCGACCCCCGGCGTGACAGGCCGGTATTCTAACCAACTGAACTACCACTCCTGGTAGACAACGTTCACTTCTTGCGAAGTCAAGTGCTGCGACTTGTTTTACCAACTTCACCGAAGTAAAACTGGTGACCCTAAGGGGATTCGAACCCCTGTAGCCACCGTGAAAGGGTGGTGTCCTAGGCCTCTAGACGATAGGGTCAAAACCTTGGACTTCCAAAACAGGCTTTCAAAGCCTGCCGAAAGTTTTCTCTAAATATGTCGACTTTTGGTGGAGGTAAGCGGGATCGAACCGCTGACCTCTTGCATGCCATGCAAGCGCTCTCCCAGCTGAGCTATACCCCCCTTGTTTCAAGTTTCCCTGAACCCGTCGAGCTTCGAATTATAGCCCGGAATTCGGGGCTTTTTAAAACTCCGAACCGTTTTTCAATCGAGCACACACTTCCTCGCGCGCCATCAGCTCAATCACGGCATCCAGCGATGGCGTTTGTGGCGTGCCCAAGAGCAACACGCGCACGGGCATGGCCAGTTGAGGCATCTTCAGACCGGCTTCTGTGAGCACGTTTTTGATCGCTGCGGCGATCGCCGGTTTGCTCCATTCGCAGTCACTCAAAGCCTTGGCCAGGCTGGCCAGCGCAGGCTGAACGGCCGGCGTCACATGGGTGGCGAGATCGGCCGCACTGGCTTGGGCGCCTTTGTCTATCAGCGCGATCCAGCCCGCCAGTTCGACCAGCGTGCTGCAGCGATCTTTGAACAGGCCGCAGGCCTTGGTCGCAAGGACAGCATCCATGGACACGCCCTGCTGCTGCAGGAAAGGCGCCACCCATTCAGCGAGCTTGTCGTCGACCGTCGCCTTGATGTGCTGGGCATTCACCCAACGCAGTTTGGCTTCGTCAAACTGGGCAGCGCTCTTGCCAAGGTGGTCCAAATTGAACCACTGCAAAAATTGTTCACGACTGAAAATCTCGTCGTCACCATGACTCCAGCCGAGGCGAGCCAGATAGTTCACCATGGCGTCTGGCAAGTACCCTTCAACGGCGTATTGCGTCACGGCTTTAGCGCCGCTGCGCTTGCTCATTTTTTCGCCCTGCTCGTTCAGCACGGTTGGCAAATGGGCATAGACCGGAACGTCTTTCCCCAGCGCCCGAAAAATATTGATCTGTCTCGGCGTGTTGTTGACATGGTCGTCACCGCGAATCACGTGCGTGATGGCCATGTCCATGTCGTCCACCACCACGCAGAAGTTATAGGTTGGCGTGCCATCAGGCCTGGCGATCACGAGGTCATCGAGTTCGTCGTTGCTGATTTCAATGCGGCCTTTGACTTTGTCGTCCCAGACCACGGCGCCGCCTTGCGGATTTTTAAAGCGCAGCACAGGCTGCACACCTGCCGGCACAGCCGGCAAGACCTTGCCCGCTTCAGGGCGCCAGGTACCGTCGTAGCGGGGTTTTTGCCTGGCCGCCATTTGCTGCTCGCGCAGGGCGTCGAGTTCGGTCATGCTCATGTAGCAGGGGTAGACATGGCCAGCGGCCTGCAACTCGGCCAGCACGGCCTTGTAACGGTCCATGCGCTGCATTTGGTAGAACGGGCCTTCGTCGTAGTCGAGGCCCAACCAACGCATGCCTTCGATGATCACATCGACCGAGGCTTGGTTGGAGCGATCGAGGTCGGTGTCCTCAATACGCAAGATGAAATCACCACCCGTGGATCGCGCAAAGGCCCAAGGGTAAAGCGCAGAGCGGATGTTGCCGAGATGGATAAAGCCTGTGGGCGAAGGGGCGAAACGCGTTCTTGTTTTGGTTGTCATCAGTGTCTTCGTCGCTCAGGCCAATGCGTTCAAGCTGCGCAAGCCTTTTTCAAGGTCAGCTTTCAAGTCGTCAATATGTTCCAGGCCAACGGCCACACGGATCAAGGCCTGCGAGATGCCGGCAGCTTGACGCTGCGCTTCGCTCAGGCGCCCGTGCGACGTTGTGGCCGGGTGCGTGATGGTGGTTTTGGTGTCGCCCAGATTGGCGGTGATGCTGCACACTTCGGTGCAATCAATCACATGAAAAGCGTTCTTCCGGGCCGCTTCTGGGCCGGTGCCCTTGACGTCAAACGACAGCACTGCACCGCCCTTGCCGGACTGCTGCTGCATGGCCAAGGCGTGTTGTGGGTGTGACTTCAAGCCCGGGTAATAAACGCGTGCCACGCCGGGCTGCGCTTCGAGCCAAGTCGCCAGCGCCAGCGCGCTGTCGCTTTGCGCCTGCATGCGAATCGACAGCGTCTCCATGCCCTTGAGCACGACCCAGGCGTTGAAGGCCGACAGCGTCATGCCAGCACTGCGCATCACGGGCACGAACTTGTCGTCAATCAGTTTTTTAGTAGCGCAAATCGCACCGGCAATCACCCGACCTTGGCCGTCGAGATACTTGGTTCCCGAATGGATGATGAGGTCAGCGCCCATCTTGGTCGGCTGCGACAAGGCCGGCGAACAAAAGCAGTTGTCGACCGCGAGCAGCGCTCCGGCAGCGTGGGCAACGTCTGCCAGAGCGCGGATGTCACACACTTCGGTCAGCGGGTTGGTCGGCGTTTCAGCAAACAAGAGACGCGTGTTGGGCTTGATGGCGGCTTGCCACTCAGCGACATCGGTCTGCGAGACGAAGGTGCTTTCAACACCGAACTTGCCGAACTCGCTGCCAATGAGTTTGATGGTCGAGCCAAACACCGACTGCGAGCAAATCACGTGATCGCCCGCCTTCAACAAGCCCATGCACATCAGCATGATGGCGGCCATGCCGCTGGAAGTGCCGATGCAGGCTTCGGTGCCCTCAAGGGCGGCCAGCCGTTTTTCCATGCTGGTCACCGTCGGGTTGGTGAAGCGCGAGTACATGTAGCCCTCTTCTTCACCCGCAAAGCGCCGCATGGCGGTGGCCGCGTCAGGCTGCACAAAGCTGCTGGTCAGAAACAGGGCTTCGGAGTTTTCACCAAACTGGCTTTTGTCTTCAGCCACGCGCACGGCCAGCGTGTCGCGGTGCAAATTGGCCGGTAATTTTTTTGCGGTCATGGCGTCCTCTTCTCCACTTCTTAATTTCTCAAGCCTCTTGAGGATTGGGCAGCGCCAAGCGCGAGACATCGACATCGCTCTCTTCGCCGCTGCTGTCCCCACGGGCTGCGTTCATTTTGGCGATCGTCTCGGGCGTGATGTCGCCGGTGATGTAAATGCCGTCAAAGCAAGAGGCGTCAAAGCCGTCGAGCTTGGGGTTGAGCGAACCGATGGCGCGCTTCATGCCTTCAATGTCCTGATAGATCAGCGCATCGCAACCGATGGCAACGCGAATTTCTTCAACGGTGCGGTCATGCGCCACCAACTCAGTCGCCGTTGGCATGTCAATACCGTAGACATTGGGGTAACGCACTGGCGGCGCGGCGCTGGCCAAATACACCTTGCGGGCGCCAGCGTCACGCGCCATCTGGACAATTTCGCGGCTGGTGGTGCCGCGCACGATGGAGTCATCCACCAGCAAGACATTGCGGCCCTTGAATTCGCTGGCGATCACGTTGAGTTTTTGACGAACCGATTTCTTGCGAACGCCTTGGCCCGGCATGATGAAGGTGCGACCCACGTAGCGGTTTTTGACAAAGCCTTCGCGGTATGGAATGCCCAGCAAATGTGCCAGTTGCGTTGCGCTCGGACGGCTGGATTCAGGAATCGGGATGATCACATCAATTTCGTTCGGCGGCACCGTTGAGATCACGCGCTTGGCCAGTGTTTCGCCCAGATTCAAACGCGCTTGGTATACAGAAATCCCATCCAGCACCGAGTCAGGTCGGGCCAAATAAACGAATTCAAAAATGCAGGGTTTGAGCTGCGTTTTCTCGGCGCATTGCTCGGCATGAATCTCCCCCTGCATGTTCACAAAGACGGCTTCGCCCGGTGCGATGTCGCGCTCAAACTGGTGCGCAGTGCCTTCTAGCGCGACTGATTCGCTGGCCACCATGACGGTGCCGCCATTTTCATTTTGACCTCGGCCCAAACACAAAGGGCGAATGCCGTAAGGATCACGAAACGCCAGCAAGCCATGGCCCGCGATCAGCGCCACCACGGCATAAGAGCCCTTGACGCGTTTGTGCACACCACGCACGGCAGCGAACACATCAGCGGCTTTCAAAGGCAGGCCACGGGTGGTTTTTTCGAGCTCGTGCGCCAACACATTCAACAGCACTTCAGAGTCGCTGTCGGTGTTGATGTGGCGATGGTCGGTATTGAACAGCTCGGCTTTGAGCTCAGCGGCGTTGGTCAGGTTGCCGTTGTGCGACAGCACCAGACCAAACGGCGCATTGACGTAAAACGGCTGGGCTTCGTCTTCGCTGAAGGCGTTGCCCGCAGTCGGGTAACGCACTTGACCCAAGCCGACATTCCCAGGCAAGGCCCGCATGTTGCGCGTCCGAAAGACATCCCGCACCATCCCCTTGGCTTTGTGCATGAAAAATTTATGCCCGAGCTGGGTGACGATGCCTGCGGCATCTTGCCCACGGTGTTGCAACAACAAGAGCCCGTCATAAATCAGTTGATTGACCGGGGCGTTACTGACAACGCCAACTATTCCGCACATGATGGACCATTCATAAATTAATTCAGATAGCGGGAAAACTTTTCCGGCAACGCCGGCTTCAGTCCCTTCAAAGCGGCCGACAACACCGGCACACCTGTTGATTCTTTCCACCAAGGACTGTCTTTGAGCGGTGTCATGTCAATCGCAACGGCAACTGCCAGCAGCAGGACCAGCCCGCGCACCAATCCAAATACGCCGCCCAACAACCGGTCAACGGGACGCAGCCCCACAGCTGCCACCATTTTCCTTACCAACGAAGCCAGCAAGCCAGCGACAAAGACCGCGACGATAAAGGTCAGCACAAAGGCGATGGCGTAGCGAATCGGCTGCGAGGCCCATGACGTCGGTAGCAGCGCCGCAACATCGGGTGCAAACCAGTGCGCCAGAAAAAAAGCCGCAATCCAACCCAGCACCGACAACACTTCGAAGACCAAGCCGCGCCAAAGGCCGACCAGCAGCGATAACAAAAGCACCGCCAACAAAACCCAGTCAATGGTTGAGATGGAGGCCACAGTGGTGATGGAAGGAAATTCGAACAAATGCGGCCCCCAACATTACAAAGTGAGAATGGTCACCGGCAAATCAAGCGATTTGATCTTGACGGCAACTTTGTCAGCTTCAGCCTTGCTGGAAAAAGGGCCGACACGGACACGGATACGTTTTCCATCTTTGGTGTCGACAACCTGTGTATAGGTTTTGAGGCCGGCTTTTTCTAGCTTCAGGCGCGCTTCACGGGCCTTGGCCACATCGGCGTAAGCACCCACCTGAACAACCAGACGCGTGTCCGAATCGGCGGCAGATGGTGCGGCTTTGCCTTCGAGCAAAGCGCGGGCGCGCGCACTGTCGTCCACTTTTGTCGCGGCTGGAGCGGGGCCTAGTGCGGCAACAACAACCGCCGGTGCAACAGCCACAACAGGCGCTACTGCGGCTGGGACAGGTTTGGCGATGACCGGCTCTTCCTTGGACGGCGTGCTGGGCACAACTGCCGCCACGGGTGGCAGAACCGCGGGAACAGACGCCGGCATCGACTGCTGGGTGATGAGCGGTCTGACCGTATTTTTGTTGGGAATTTCGATGGCAATGTCTACCGGCACAGGGCGCGGCTGCGAATCAAACAGCAGCGGAAAACCCACCACGCCGATCAACACCAATACCGCGGCACCAATCAGTCGGTGTTTGGCTCGCTTGCGAACGATGTCCACGCTTTCGGCCGGTGCGTTAGAACCGGCCTTGGCCTTGTTAGATTTGGAAGATTGGCCGCCCCGGCGGAGGTTGAAAAACGACATGGTCGTGGTTGTGTCCGTTGGAGATCTGTTGTCCGGGCTGGCTGGCTTGTCGGATTCAAAGCCGGATTTAACCGGCCATGTGCTGCGCCGTCAGGCGGGGCAATCCGTCTTTCAGTACACCGCCCACCGTGTAGAAAGAACCGAAGACGACGATTCTATCAGCGGGCTTGGCCGCGGCGACAGCCGCATCCAGCGCCTCCCGGGGCGAGCCAAAGTTGGCGGTTGTCACGTCTGCACGCTTTTGCAAAGGTTGCCATCGGGCCGCCAAATCATCACTGGTGGCGGCGCGCGGGGTCGGCAAACTGGTGAAGTACCACTTGTCCACCATGGGTTCGAGGCGGGACAGCATGGGCGCTAGGTCTTTGTCGGCCATGGCCCCAAAAACAGCATGTGTGCAGGGGTAAAAACCCATGGCATCGAGGTTTTCGGCCAGCGCGGCCACCGAGTGCGGGTTGTGCGCCACGTCCAACACCAGCGTCGGCTGGCCCGGCACGATCTGAAAACGCCCCGGCAGCTCGACCATCGACAAACCGACACGCACCGCCTGCGCCGTCACCGGCAACAAGTCGCGCACGGCCGTCAAGGCGGCCAGCACCCCGGCAGCGTTGACCAGCTGGTTGGCACCGCGCAGCGCCGGGTAAGCCAGCCCCGAATAACGCCGTCCACGACCGGCCCAGCCCCACTGCAGCTTGTCGCCCGAAAAATTGAAGTCATGGCCAAAGCGCCACAGGTCAGCGCCCAAGTCTGCCGCGGCTTGCAGCACGCTTTGGGGCGGCACCGGGTCGCTCACCACAACGGGCTTACCGGCGCGCATGATGCCGGCTTTTTCTCGGCCAATGCTTTCCCGGTCGTTGCCGAGCAGCTCCATGTGGTCTAGATCAATGCTGGTGATGATGGCGCAATCGGCGTCCAGAATATTGATCGCATCGAGCCGGCCGCCCAGACCGACTTCCAAAATCGCCACATCCAATGGGGCGTCGGCCAGCTGCTTCAAAAAGACCAAGGTGGTGAACTCAAAATAGCTGAGCGAGATGACACCCGCACCGTCAGCCGCGTCTGCTTGCAAACGGGCGCGCTCGACGGTCTCAAAAAACGGCAGCAATGACGCCGCACTGACGACATCCCCGCGGATTCGGCAGCGCTCTTCAAAATGCACCAGGTGCGGCGAGGTGTAAACGCCTGTTCGGTAACCAGCCTCCAACAAAATCGCCTCCAACATGGCGCAGGTCGAGCCTTTGCCGTTGGTTCCAGCCACCGTGATGACCGGGCACTTGAAAGCCAGACTCAGCCGCTGCGCCACCTTGCGCACACGCTCGAGCCCCATGTCGATGCCCTTAGGGTGAATTTGCTCGCAGTAAGCCAGCCAGTCGTCGAGAGTCTTGAGATGTTCCATGAGGCTCGCATTGTCGCGCACCCTGCGAAAATAGCCGGATGATCATCCTCTACGGCATTCCCAACTGCGACACCGTTAAAAAAGCCCGGGCCTGGCTCACCGCCCACGGGCTTAACCACGAATTCCATGATTTCAAAAAGGTCGGTGTACCCGCTGATCGGCTGGCGGCTTGGGAAGCCGCGCTGGGTTGGCAAACGCTGCTGAACCGCAAGGGCACGACTTGGCGCAAGCTCGATTTACAAGAACAATCCGCCGCGGTCGATGCCATCAGTGCACAAGCCCTGATGCGGTCCCAGCCCAGCCTGATCAAGCGGCCGGTGGTCGAATGGGGAGGCCGTACAACCGTCGGTTTTGACCCTGTTGCTTGGGCGGCTGAGTTGTAACTCGTTAGTTCTTTACCTTTTATCTTTACCTTTTATTTACCCGGCGGCTGTGCACCTAAATGCGTCTGCATCGTTACAGTTAAGACAGGCCACGCACTTATTTCAGACCGCGTGGTACTTGCAAGAGGAATTCAATATGCGCAACACACTCCCTAAATTACTCGCCAAATCCATGGTCTTCCCAGCGCTGCTCACTTTCGGCGCGCTATGCAGCGTCAACGCCCAAGCGCAAGAGGTCTTGGCGCGCGTTATCACCAGCACCGCCGTGCTCCAGCAAGTCGCGGTGCCGCATCAGGTGTGCAGTACAGCGGCAGTGGTGTCAGAAGCGCCCAAAAGTGGTGCTGGTGCCGCCATGGGCGCCATTGCCGGTGGGGCGATGGGCAATGCGATTGGCAACGGCAGCGGACGTGCGTTGGCCACCATGATCGGGCTGGTCGGCGGCGCGATCGTTGGCAACAACGTTGAGGGTTCTAAAAACCAGGCGCAAAACGTGCAGCAGTGCACCACCCAGACCAGCTACGAAAGCCGCACCCTGTACTACGATGTGGTTTATGAATACGCGGATAAGCGGTACAGCATTCAAATGCCCAACGACCCTGGCCAGTTCGTGCGCCTGCAAGTCACCCCCATCGGCGCCCTGCCACCGCAAAACCGCACGCCCTCGTCGTCTTACCAGCCCTACCAGCAGCCTGAAGTCATCGGTACCGAGCCGCGCCAAATTCGGTATTGACTAGGTCAACGGTTGCTTTACAGTTAACGAATGCCGAGCCCTTATTCAAAGCAGCGCGGCATTTGCAAGAGGAGTTTCAACATGCGCCACACACAGATTAAGTCCATCGTCAAATCAATCGCTTTGCCGGCATTGGTGACCTTCGGCACGCTTTATGGCATTAACGCTCAGGCCCAAGACATCCTCGGACGCGTCATCACCAGCACCGCCGTGATCCAGCAAGTTGCTGTGCCGCATCAGGTCTGCAACACGGCTGCGGTCGTGTCGGAAGCCCCGAACAGTGGCGCGGGCGCCGTCATGGGCGCCCTTGCCGGCGGGGCCATGGGCAACGCGGTCGGCAACGGCAGCGGACGCGCATTGGCCACCATGATCGGGCTGGTCGGCGGCGCAGTGGTTGGCAACAATGTTGAAGGGCCTAGAAGCCAGCTGCAAAACGTGCAGCAATGCAGCACGCAGACCAGCTACGAAAACCGCACCCTGCATTACGACGTGGTGTATGAATACGCCGACAAGCGATACAACATTCAGATGCCCAACGACCCTGGTCAGTACGTGCGCCTGCAAGTCACCCCTGTCAACACCATGCCAGCCGCTCCCCCTGTGCCGGTTCAGTCGTATTACCAGCCCTACCAGCAGCCAGGCGTTATTGTTGGCCAGCCCACCACCATCTACGTGCAGCCTTCACCGATGATCTACCCAACGCCTTATCCGCAGCCGTATTACGCGCCCATCGGCATGTCACTGAACTTGGGTTACAGCCGAGGTTATGGTGGCGGTTATCGTCACTGGCGCTGAAGCCTTCCGACCGTCATCAGGACAGCCCTGTCCGTTGCCAACTGAAAGCCCTCCTCGAGGGCTTTTTTCATGCCCGGAAGCAGCCCTGCCGCGTGCCCTAAAATCTACCCTTTGCCCGCGTTGCTGCCCAGCCCGCGACTCCCCTACTTTCAGACTCCCACTTTCACCGCCGACCCATGACCACCGACAAAATCGACAACATCAGCGTCACCACCCAAGCCAGCGTCTATTTCGACGGCAAGTGCGTGAGCCACGGCATCACCTTCGCTGACGGCACCAAAAAATCGGTCGGCGTGGTGCTGCCCGCGACCCTGACGTTCAACACCGGCGCGCCTGAAATCATGGAATGCGTTGCTGGCAGCTGCGAGTACAAACTCAAGGGCAGCGACGCTTGGGTCAAGTCAGCACCCGGCGAGAAATTCAGCGTGCCCGGCAATTCGTCATTCGACATTCGTGTGACCGAGCCCTACCACTACATCTGCCACTTCGGCTGATCCGACCCTCCGCACTGCAAGCAAGTTATGAGCACCATTCTCCAAAATCTTCCCATCGGCCAAAAAGTCGGCATCGCTTTTTCGGGCGGCCTCGACACCAGTGCGGCCCTGCACTGGATGAAACTCAAAGGCGCGATTCCCTACGCCTACACCGCCAACCTCGGCCAGCCCGACGAGCCAGACTACGAAGACATCCCGCGCAAAGCCATGCAGTACGTCTCTGAAAAAGCCCGGCTGATCGATTGCCGCCGCCAACTCGCCGCCGAAGGCATTGCAGCCCTGCAATGTGGCGCTTTTCATATTTCGACCGCGGGCGTGACGTACTTCAACACCACGCCACTCGGCCGCGCGGTGACCGGCACCATGCTGGTCGCAGCGATGAAGCAAGACGACGTCAACATCTGGGGTGACGGCAGCACCTACAAAGGCAATGACATCGAGCGTTTTTACCGCTACGGCCTGCTGACCAACCCGGATCTGAAGATTTACAAACCGTGGTTAGACCAGTTGTTCATTGACGAATTGGGGGGGCGCGCCGAAATGTCAGCCTTCATGACCGAAGCGGGTTTTGGCTACAAGATGTCGGCCGAAAAAGCCTACTCCACCGACTCCAACATGCTGGGCGCGACGCACGAAGCCAAAGACCTCGAGCACTTGTCCAGCGGCATGAAGATCGTCAACCCGATCATGGGCGTGGCTTTCTGGAAAGACGACGTTGAAGTCAAGCGAGAAGAAGTCACGGTGCGCTTTGAAGAAGGCCAGCCCGTGGCGCTGAACGGCAAAAGCTTTGAAAGCCTGACCGAACTCATTTTGGAAGCGAATCGCATTGGCGGCCGTCATGGTTTGGGCATGAGTGACCAGATTGAAAACCGCATCATCGAAGCCAAGAGCCGCGGTATTTACGAAGCACCGGGCTTGGCCCTGCTGTTCATCGCTTATGAGCGCCTGATCTCCGGCATTCACAACGAAGACACCATCGAGCAATACCGCATGAACGGCCTGAAGCTCGGCCGCCTGCTGTACCAAGGCCGTTGGTTTGACCCGCAATCCATCATGCTGCGCGAAACCGCCCAGCGCTGGGTGGCTCGCGCCATCACCGGTGAAGTCACGGTTGAACTGCGCCGCGGCAACGACTACTCGATCCTCAACACCGAGTCGCCGAACATGACCTACAAGCCAGAGCGCCTGAGCATGGAAAAAGTGGCGGGTTCCTTCACACCGCTGGACCGCATTGGTCAGCTGACGATGCGCAATCTGGACATCATCGACACCCGCGACAAGCTCGGCATCTACACCCGCAGCGGCCTGCTGACTTTGGGTGAAGATGGCACGCTGCCATCGTTGGGCAACGACCAGAAATAAGGTTAAACGACGACGGGTTCGGGCTCTAGCAAGATGCCAAAGCGTTCGTAGACGCTGGTCTGAATGGCTTTGGCGAGGGTCATCACCTCGCCGCCGGTCACCGGGTTCTGGCTGCCGCCCTTGTTCACCAGGACCAGCGCCTGTTTCTCATAGACCGCAGCATTGCCAACGCTTTTGCCCTTCCAGCCGCAAGCGTCAATCAGCCAACCTGCCGCCAACTTGACCGAGCCATCGTCCATCCGGTAGTGCACGATCTTCGGCTCGCGCTCAATGATATCGGCGCATTGTTCGACCGAAACTGTCGGATTCTTGAAAAAACTGCCGGCGTTGCCAATGACTGCCGGGTCGGGTAATTTGGCGCGGCGAATGGCGCAAATCCATTCAAAAATCTGCTGGGGTGTGGTCGGCACTTCACCCATCTGCGCGATTTTTCGGTCCAGGTCGGCGTAGCCCAACACAGGCTTCCAGAGCTTGGGCAAGGCAAAGCGAACGCGGGTGATCAGCGCCCGACCCGCCAAGCCAAAGCCAAGGCCGCCATCGGTGGCTGGGCTGCTGGCATGCTTGAAGACCGAGTCGCGGTAGCCAAAAGCGCATTGCGCCGCATTCAGCGTGAAGGTCTGGCCGGTCTGCAAATCAATCGCGTCAAGCGACTCAAAGCGATCTTGCAGCTCGACCCCATAAGCACCAATGTTTTGCACCGGCGAAGCACCGACCGAGCCCGGAATCATCGCCAAGTTTTCGAGACCGGGGAAGCCGTTGGCCAGCGTCCAGGCCACCAGTTCATGCCAGTTTTCACCGGCTCCCGCCTCGACCACAAAAGCCTTGGCGGTTTCACTGACCAGGCGCTTGCCCATGATCTCGACTTTGAGCACCAGCGGCTTGACGTCGCCCGTGATGACGATGTTGCTACCGCCCCCAAGGATGAATTTGGGCGCCGCCTTGTGCGCCGGGTCGCTCAGCATGGCGTTGACATCGGCCTCGCTGGCGAGGCGCACCAAGCTGAGGGCCTTGGCAACGATGCCAAAGGTGTTGTAGGACTGGAGGGGAACGTTTTTCTCGACTAACATCTGAAGATTGTCGCACCCACGATTTCAACGAAA
>CANCLK010000059.1 GCA_947378785.1 Comamonadaceae bacterium | reverse complement strand
ACATCCACGCTGCCATCCACGCGCCGTGCCATCGCCCGTGCCAAGACTATCTTGGCCGAAACCATCGTCAAGCAAGGAGCAAACAAATGACGGAAGCTAAAAAATCCCTCACGCGTACCTTGGTTGGTAAGGTTGTGAGCGACAAGCGCGCTAAGACAGTGACGGTTCTGGTTGAACGCCGTGTGAAACACGAGCTGTACGGCAAGATCGTTTCGTTGTCCAGCAAGTACCACGCCCATGACGAAAAGGGCGAGTACAAGATGGGTGACTTGATCGAAATCACCGAAAGCCGCCCAATTTCTAAAACCAAGAATTGGGTCGTCTCGAAGTTGCTTCAAAAGGCGGCTTTGGTTTAAGTCTTTCAGACAGATAACTTCAGCTTCCGAAAAACGGTCCACGATGTGGGCCGTTTTTCATTTCAGAGCGGTATTTTGCTGCATTAGCCTTGAGAGTTATTTACCAATCAACGTCCTGTCAGCAAGCCATGCCAGTCTGGTACAAAATACGCATCAGAACCTCAACAGGCTTCTTACTATCCACAAACCCTACACAGGAGCAAAAATGATCAAAGTTGGCGACACCCTTCCGGCAACCACGCTGATGGAATTTTCTGAAGTCGAAGGCAATGGATGCAGCATCGGCCCCAACCCCGTCGACGTAGCTAAAGCTGCAGCAGGTAAAACCATTGCGTTGTTTGCACTGCCTGGTGCTTTTACGCCCACCTGTTCAGCTAAACACATCCCAAGCTATGTTGGTTTGTTCAATGAACTCAAGGCCAATGGTGTTGATGAAATCTGGTGCGTCAGCGTCAATGATGCATTCGTGATGGGTGCTTGGGCACGGGACCAGAAGACCGACGGCAAAATCCGCATGTTGGCCGATGGAAGCGCAGATTTTTCAAAGGCCACTGGCCTGACTTTGGACTTGTCCGCACGGGGTATGGGTTTGCGCAGCAACCGTTACTCCATGCTCGTCAAAGACGGCAAGGTTGTATCCCTGAATGTTGAAGCTGCCGGCAAATTCGAAGTCAGCGATGCAGCGACCATGCTGGCGCAAGCCAAGGCTTAAAGAACGCTGATCACTGACCGTAGAGACTATAAAAACCACCGGCGTGCAGTTCAGCGCGCCGGTGGTTTTTTATTGGCCGCTCTTACCGGCTACAAATCGACCTTCAGGTAATGCGCCCCTGGCAAAGGGTTGTGGTAATAAGGTGGAATTTCCGAAAATCCAATGTCAACATACAAAGCGCGAGCTGACTCCATGTCATCTAGCGTGTCCAGCAGCACGCAGTGATAACCAGCAGAGCGTGCTGCATCAAGCACAGCTTCAGCCAAGTGCCGACCCAGGCCTGAACGGCGATAACTCTTTCGAACATACAGACGTTTCATTTCTGCAGCATTTGGATAGTCCACGTTGTCGATTTGACGCAAGGCACAGCAACCGGCCAAATCACCATCGACCCACCCCAGTACCAATGCGCCGCGCGGGGCGCTGTATTCTCCCGGCAAGTCTTCAAGCTCAGTCTCGAAATTCTGAAAGCAGAGATCGATACCCAACTGCTGGGCGTATTCAGCAAAAATCAGACGTGTCAAAGCCAACTCTTCGCGTGAGTTAGGCGTGGAGAAGTGAAAGGCGGTGCTGCGCAAGGAATGGGTGGAAGATGAAAAATCAGTGTAGCGTTAATTTGGATTCGACCAGAAAGCGGGCAAGCCCCTCAAAAGACTGGCATCAAAGTCGACACCCAGTAAGCGGTCGCGGCGCAAAGAGAGAAAATAAACAAGGCCAGTGACCGAGAGCGCATGTCGTCGCGGGAGGCCGGGGCAGGGACGGGCAAATGCTTGTCGCCATGAAACATGGCACTCACGAGTAGGCGTTGCCGGCGGCTGTACACAACAATGGCCACCAAATGAACCAGTACCAATGCCAGAAGGATCCATTTACCAATGTTTGTGTGGTAAGTGGTGGCAAGGCTCACAGTCGCGTTCGACACAAAGTGCGACAGTGGACCAGAGAAAGAAATTTCATCATCACTGACGAGGCCGGAGGCGACTTGCGCGATCAAGAAAAACAAAAGGGTCCAAACTGACAGTGCGCCCAGTGGCGTGTGGCCCACATCGGCGTCTGATGGGCTCTTTCCTTTGAGATAAGCGAGTGTTGCCTTCGGGGTGAACAGGAAGCTGCTAAACCTTGACCAGCGACCACCCAGAACACCCCAGACGAGGCGAAACAACAACAAGGCGAGCATGGTGTAGCCGAAGCGGAAATGGAAGATCAATGCTGCATGACCGACCGTGCCGGTGATCACCAGCCCGATGAAGCAGAAAGCTAGCGACCAATGAAAAAGGCGTGTTGGCAGATCCCAGACCCGCACACGAATCAAGTTCTGTTGAGATGACATGGGCAGTTTCATTTGTTAAATAATTGTTGAATCGGCTTTGGAATGGCTATTTTCGCTAAACTCAAAGTTCACGCTATATTTTGTCAACTCAGCAAGTCCGATCTCAACTCAAAAAGGAAAATCATGAAAGTTTTTGCTCTTGCAACCGTCGCAGCTACTTTGTTGTCCTTGGCGGTGCCAGCAACCGCGCAGTTTGCCAAAACTGAAGACGCCATCAAGTACCGTCAAAGTGCGTTGTTCGTGATGGGTCAACATTTTGGACGTATTGGCGCGATGGCGTCAGGTCGAGCACCATTTGACGCCAAAGTTGCAGCAGAGAACGCGGACGTTGTTGCTAGCATGTCCAAACTACCTTGGGCTGCGTTTGGACCCGGTACAGACAAAGGTGGCGACACCAAAGCCAAAGCTGAGATCTGGAGCGAGCAGGCTAAGTTCAAAGAGGCGAGCGATAAGCTGATGACAGAGACTGCCAAGTTGGCAGCTGCCGCCAAGACTGGAAATCTGGATGCAGTGAAGACAGCATTTGCAGCCACCGGAGGATCTTGCAAGGCTTGTCACGACGCATTTCGCAACAAGTAACACAGACCGGGCCGGTGCAAGGCCGGCTAGCCGATATGTTTCAGGCCGCCCCCCGAACATGATGGCATCGTTCTTTTTAATGGCGATGGTTTAGCCGCCGAAGCGTGCCAGCGTCAACCCGTCAACGTCAATGCTTGGCTTACGCCCGTGAACGATGTCAGCAACGATTTTCCCGGTGCCACAACATTGGGTCCAGCCATTCGAGCCGTGGCCGCTGTTCAGCAAAAGATTTCGCCAGCGCGTCTTGCCGAGAATGGGGGGGCCATCCGGCGTCATGGGGCGCAGACCTGCCCAGAACGCCACATCGTCAAAATCTAAGCCTTCTGGAAAAAGCGACTGCACGACCCGTATCAGCAAGGCCTTGCGGTTAGGTTTTAGGTCGGTAGAGTAGCCGGTCAGTTCTGCCATGCCGCCTGCACGGATGCGGTCGCCAAGGCGTGAAATCATGACTTTGTTGTGCTCGTCCATGATGGACGCTTGAGTCGTCGCGTCCCGATCACGTACGGGCACCGTGATGGAATAGCCCTTCAGGGGATAGACCGGTAGTCTGATGCCCAAAGGTGCAACCA
The DNA here is from genome assembly GCA_947378785.1 of Comamonadaceae bacterium. Classification (GTDB taxonomy): domain Bacteria; phylum Pseudomonadota; class Gammaproteobacteria; order Burkholderiales; family Burkholderiaceae_C; genus Polaromonas. Next base: position 16,202 of record CANCLK010000059.1, on the reverse strand, counting down.
ACAGGGGTGCGTAATTGCCCAAGGCCACCACATAGGCACTGGCCTTCAGTGGGCCGCCCGCCGTCATGACGGCGCTGACGCAATCACCTTCGGTCAGAATCGCTGTGACGGGCGTGTTGTATTTGAAGCTCACCCCGCGCGCATTGAGAAAGGCCGCGAGTTGGTTTGCAAATTTGAAACTGTCACCGGATGCATCGGACGGCATATGTAGCGCGCCAACAATCGGCACCGTGGTTCTTGCCAGCGCAGGTTCTACCGCACGAACTTCGTCGGCCGACAGCAACTTGCAAGTCACGCCGTATTCCTCAAGGGCCTTTGCTGAAAGCCGCCCCACATCAAGCTCGGACTGCGTTCGGAAGATCTGCAGCACACCGCCCTGACAAAAATCAAAATCGGTGATGGGTGCTTCTGCAGACATGTCCTTCAGGCACGCGTAACTGTAGTGCGCTACCCGCTGCATGCGCCGCTTGTTGATGCGAAATTTTTCAGCATTGCAGTTCTGCATCCACTGCAGCACCCAGCGCATCCGCTGCCAGTCGGGTAACAATGAAAACTGGATCGGCGAATCAGTCTGCAGTGACATGCCAAACACTTTGGCCACCATGCCCGGAGCCGCCCACGGACCGGCAAAACTCGGGCAGAGGCCACCGGCATTGCCGTAGCTGGTTTCTTGGCCTGGCCCGGACTGTCTGTCGACAACGACGACCTCGTGGCCGTCTTTCCAGAGGTAATAGGCAGTGGCCAACCCAACCACCCCAGCACCCAGTACTAGAACCTTCACGTTGTTTTATTCAACCGTGATGTTGGCCCTGGTGATGATGGCCCGGTAGCGGGCGGTTTCTTCATCAATGAATTTTTCAAAAGCCGCTGAGTTCTTGTAGGCAGGCTCAAACCCCATGTTGACCAAGCGAGTATTCATGTCCGGCTGCGCCATGATGCGTGCCGATGCATCGTTAAGTTTTTTTATCACGGCAGGCGGCAGGTTGGCCGGGCCCCACAGGCCGTACCAAGAGTAAAGTTCCTGGTCGGCCATGCCGGCCTCACGCAAGGTTGGCACATCGGGTAGCAAAGGGCTGCGCTCGGCGCCGGTCACGGCCAGTGCCCGCAGCCTTCCGGATTTGACGAAGGGCAGCGACGACAGCATCGGGTCCATCATGGCGTGCACCTGGCCGCCGACGAGATCCTGCAGCGCAGGTGCTGCACCCTTGTAGAGAACAATCGGAACCTGAGTCGATTGGGTCTTGTACAGAAACTGCGCAGCGCCTAGGTGGCCGGCGGAGCCAAAGCCACTGGTGGCAAAACTGTACTTTTTGGGGTCGGCCTTGATTTTTATGATCAGCTCGGCCACCGTGTTGGCGGGCACCTGCGGGTTCACGCTGAAGATCAGTGCACCCTGCGCCAGCATGCTGATGGCCGTGAAGTCCTTGACCGCGTCAAAGCGAATGGCTTTTTTGTACAGCAACGGGTTGATCGAATGAATCGATGCGTTGACGTAGAGCGTGTAACCATCTGCGGGTGCGCGCGCGACGTGTTCTGCGCCAATCATTCCGGATGCACCGGCACGGTTTTCTACAACTACCGATTCCTTTAACTCATCCTTGAGCTTGTTGGCGTAAAAACGCGCAACGCTGTCGACTGCGCCACCGGCCGCATGAGGCACGACGATGGTGATGGGCTTGGAAGGGTAAGCCGCTTGCGCGCCAGTAAGGCCTGAATAGGCCAGAATCCCGAAACCTACGATTGTTGTACTCAAGGCCGAAAATGCGCGGCGATTGATGTGGCTGTTTTTTTTCATCCGTGTTTTCCTTCATTGACCTGCGTTGAGACATGCGCACTACGCGCCCTAAAAAGTTCCCGGGTATCCGCCGCCGTCCATCAGCAGGCTTTGTCCGGTCATGTAGCCTGCATGTGCCGAACATACAAAAGCACATAGCGCGCCAATTTCTTCAGGCTGACCGAAGCGCCCTGCCGGGTTATTTTTGCCGCGTTCTTCCCACAACTGATCGAAGCTTTTGCCGGTGCTCTCGAGCATGCCCCGAATATGCCTGCGCTGGGCGTCCGTCGCGAACACACCCGGCAACAGGTTGTTGATGGTGACGTTGTGACGTACCGTCTGGCGCGCCAGACCTGCGACGAAGCCCACAAGGCCAGAGCGGGCGCCGTTCGACAGACCCAGTTCTATCTGCGGCGTCTTCACACTGCGTGACACGATGTTGATGATGCGGCCGAAGCGGTTCTCGATCATCTGGTCCACAGTACGGCGGATCATCTCGATTGGCCCGAGCATCATTGAGTCCAGTGCCTGGTGCCAATCTTCCTGTCGCCATGTGCGAAAGTCGCCTGGCTCTGGGCCGTCGGCATTGTTTACCAAGATATCCGGCGAGGGGCAGGCGGCCAGCGCCGCGTCACGGCCAGCTTCTGTGGTGATGTCTGAAATCACATAGCGCACTGCGTTGCCAGTTTGCAAGCTGATCTCCGAGGCGGCAGCTAACAGCGTGGACTCTGTGCGCGCGGCGATCACCACCTTCACGCCCTCTGATGAAAGCCGCTCGGCAATGGCCCGGCCTATGCCCCTGCTGCCGCCAAATACAAGTGCCGTCTTGCCGTTGATGCCGAGATCCATGGTGTTTTTCGTGTGTAGCGGTTGATCAGGCTGCTTTCAGCTCAGGCGAGCTCCAGCCATATTTTTTGTCGAGTCCGAGCTCCTTGACAATGCGCAGCCCTTTCTTCAGGCCGTCCGCATCCATTGTCTTAAGAGGCTTGCGCAAGCCGCCGGCGGGCAGGCCTACCGCGTTCATCAGTGACTTGATGGAGACAGGGTTAATGGCCGAGTAAGAGAAATGCAACATGGGCAGCAGACCAAGGTATGACTCACGGAAACTCACAGACACATCGGGTGTGTGCCATGGTTTGGAAATGATCGCCAGTTCTGCTGGGGCAATATTGCCGGTCATGTTGGCCGTGCCGTGGCCGCCTAAGCTCATGGTCGGCACGACCAGCCCGAGGTTGGGAGAGTCGCAGCACATCACCGACACATCGGGGTTTGCGCGCAGCACCTGAGCGACCTGGCCAACGCGTGTGGTCGACTCCTTGTGGATCACATAGTTGGGGTGTTTGAAGATGCGGATCAGGTGCTCCCAGTGCAGATCGCTCTTGACGCGCGGCGGGTTGTTGTAAATACCCAGCGGCAGGTCGGTCGCATCGGCTACTTCCATGAAGTAGTCTTCGATCGCATCTTCTGGTGCGCAGATATAGGCCGGTGCCGCCAAGATGGCGCCGTCAGCGCCGTTGGCACGCGCAAAACGCAGGTAGTCGATGGTGGTCTGCGTGTTGTTACCGGTGCAGCCGTAGAAGAACTTCATGTTCCCTGTTTTCATCTTGGCCGTCTCAATGACAACTTGGTGGCGCTCGTGCTGCGACAGCATGGACACCTCGCCGGTCGAGCCCATGAACAGCAGGGCGTTGGTGCCGTGCTGCGCATGCCACTTCACCAAGGTGCGGAAACCCTCGAAGTCGACGCTACCGTCCTTGTTGAATGGCGTGATGAGCGCGACAAATGAGCCTTCGATCTTCATTTTTGACATGGTAGGTCCTGTGAGTGGTGTGGTTCTTTGATCAATAACTGCCGGGTATTTTCGCTCATCAGACCATCAGTTGTTGGGGTGTTATTTTTATGGCCGCGCTGGCCGCGCTGGCCGCAAAAGCTTGAGCCAGATCGTTGATGAGATCTTCTGGATTTTCGAGGCCGATGTGCAGGCGCAGCGCCTGACCTGCGTATGACCAGCGCTGTGTGGTGCGGTCGCCGGGGGCGAAGGGAATTGCCAGACTCTCGTAGCCGCCCCAGGACAACCCGAGGCCGAATAGCTGCAGGCTGTCAACAAAGGTTTCAAAGACGGCTTCAGGCATCTTTTGCAGTGCTATCGCGAACAGGCCGCAGGCACCAGTGAAATCGCGTTTCCACAATGCGTGCCCTGGATGCTCGGGCAAGGCCGGGTGCATCACCGCCTCGACCTCGGGCCGTTGCGCAAGCCAGCGAGCAACCTGTATGCCGGATTTTGAATGTTGCTGCAGGCGCACACCCAGAGTCCTCAGGCCGCGCAGTGCGAGGTACACATCGTCCGGCCCGGCGGTTTGGCCTAGGTCGTGGCAGGTTTGCTTCAGTCGAGGCCACACAGCTTTTGTGCAGGTCACGATGCCCAGCATCGCATCCGAATGGCCCACGATGTATTTGGTCGCAGCCTGTATAGAGATGTCCACGCCGTGCTCGAAAGGTTTAAAGAAAAGCGGTGTGCCCCAGGTGTTGTCCATCACGACGAGTGCGCCGTGGGCATGGGCGGCTGCGGCGATCGCTGGCACATCTTGGACCTCGAAAGTTTCGGAGCCCGGAGATTCCACATAGACCACTTTGGTGTTGGGTCGCAGCAGCGTGTTGATACCGCTGCCCATTCTGGAGTCGTATGGCGTGACCTCAACACCAAAGCGGCCCAGCACACGGGTTAAAAATGTGCGTGTCGGGGAATAAGCGCTGTCGGTCACTAGCACGTGGTCACCTGCAGAGAGCACAGAGGTCAGCGCAGTGGCGGCGGCGGCTAGGCCCGAGGGGCAGAGCACCGAGCGATAGCCGCCTTCCAGCTCGGCCATCGCCTCTTCCAGCGCGTGGTGCGTGGGTGTGCCAAAGCGGCCATAGGTGCTGACGCCATGCTCATCGGCCATGCTGCGATGTTTTTTGTCTTCCCAGTCAGCCAGCGAGGCCGACAAAATGGTAGAACCGCGAAAGACGGGCGTGTTGACAAGCCCGGCAAAACGCTCGGGGTGGCGGCCTGCAGATACCAGCAAAGTGTTGTCGCCCATTTGGGACTTCGGGCTTTGGCGTGAGGTGCTTGTCATGGCCTTACTTTAGGGGCCGCCACAAGAATTTCCTTTCTTTTTGAGGCCTAAAATCGGCTAAAAAGAGATTTTTTATCTCTTTTACAGAAGTAAACTTAAAAATAAATACCATGGACAAGAAAAATAGAAATATTCTTGCCTTTCTGCAAGAGGACGCTACGCTCTCAGTCAACGCGATTGCCGAGCGTGTCAGCCTGTCGCCTACCGCGTGCTGGAAGCGTATACAGAAGATGACGCAAGAAGGCATCATTCGCAAGCAGGTCTGCCTGCTTGACAGTAAAAAGCTCGGGGTGGGTGTGACGGTGTTTGTCGCCATCAAGACCAACCACCACGATCTGCAGTGGCTGCAGCGCTTTGCCGCCGGTGTGCGTGACATGCCCGAGGTGGTGGAGTTTTACCGCATGAGCGGCGAGATTGACTACCTGCTCAAGGTGCTCGTGCCGGACATCCAAGGATTCGACACGGTTTACAAAAAGCTCATCAAGATCGTCGAACTTTTCGATGTCAGCTCCAGCTTTGCGATGGAAGAGCTGAAATACACCACGGCGCTTCCACTGTCCTAGCCCCAAAATGCCCTCTGAATCTACCGAGCAACGCTCCCCCTCGTTGTCCCATTGGGGCGCCTTTACGGCCGTCGTGAAAGACGGCCAGCTATTGGCTTGCGAGCCTTTTGTGAAAGATGGCGCACCGTCGGCCATCCTACAGTCCATGCCCGGCATGATGCACTCCCCGCTGCGCATATGCCAGCCAGCCGTGCGCAAAGGCTGGTTGACGCAGCGGGAAAACAGCGACCGCAGCGCGCGCGGCAGCGATTCGTTCGTCGAGGTCAGCTGGGACACGGCACTTGAGCTCGTCGCTGGCGAGCTGAAAAGGGTGCGCGGTCAATATGGCAGTGAAGCCGTCTTCGGTGGTTCCTACGGCTGGTCGTCGGCCGGGCGCCTGCACCATGCGCGTACGCTGACGCATCGCTTTCTGAATGCCGGTGGCGGCTGCGTCAATCAGGCGGGCAACTACAGCTGGGGTGCGGCGCAATTCCTGTTGCCGCATGTGATCGGCACCTACACGCCAGTGACTGGCCGGGTGACCGACTGGAAAAGCATCGTTGGCCACACCCGGCTGTTTGTGGCCTTCGGCGGGTTGGCCCTGCGTAACGCGCAGGTCACCTCGGGTGGGGCCGGCGACCATTCAACACCGGCCTGGGTGGCGCGTGCTGTTGACGCGGGTGTTGATTTTGTGATCGTCAGTCCCACGCGTAGCGATGTGCCGGCGGGCATGAAGGCGCGCTGGATTCCCATTCGTCCCAACACGGATGCCGCCATGATGCTGGGCATGCTGCACACGCTGGTGGCTGTAGGCCTTCAAGACAAGGCCTTTGTGCAATCGCACTGCGTGGGGTTTGAGCGGCTCGCCGCTTACGTCTCGGGCCGCCAAGACGGCCAGCCCAAGGACGTAGCTTGGGCCTCTGCGATTTGTGGCGTGCCTGCGGACACCATTCGTGCGCTCGCTCTCCAAGCAGCGGGCACGCGCAGCCTGCTGACCTGTACCTGGTCGCTGCAGCGCGCGCACCATGGTGAGCAGCCTTACTGGGCCTGCATCGCGCTTGCTGCTGCATTGGGACAAATCGGCTTACCCGGTGGCGGTTTTGCTTTCGGGCACGGCTCCATGAACGGTGTTGGGAATCCGCGGCCCGATGTGCCGGGTCCGGAGATGTCTGCTGGTCACAACCCCACGGGGTTGTCCATTCCGGTCGCCCGTATCGCCGACATGCTCCTGCAGCCCGGCCAGCCTTACCAGTTCAACGGCCGTGAAGCGGTGTACCCCGATATCGAGATGGTTTACTGGGCGGGTGGCAACCCGTTTCACCATCACCAAGATTTGAACCGTTTGGTGCGCGCCTGGCAAAAGCCGCAAACCGTGGTGGTGCACGACAGCTGGTGGACGCCCACGGCGCGTCGCGCGGACATCGTTCTGCCGGCCACCACCACGCTGGAGCGCAACGATATCGGCGGCTCCTCGCGCGACCGTTTTGTGATGGCCATGCACCAAGCCTTGCCGCCGCAGGGCCAGAGCAGGAACGACTTTGATATTTACCGCGACCTGTCGGCGATCGCCGGGCATGAAGAGGCCTTCACGGAAAACCGCGATGAAGCCCAGTGGATACGCCATATCTATGACGACATGGCCGCCCATTGGGTTCGGGCCGGCTTCGACGTGCCGGAGTTTGATTCTTTCTGGCGCAAGGGATACCTGGAATTACCGCAGCCTGCAAGTGACTTTGTGCTGTTCGAGGATTTTCGCGCCGACCCTGTGGCTCACGCTTTGAAAACGCCGTCCGGCAAGATCGAGCTGTATTCGGAACGTATTGCAGCTTTCGGGTATGCCGATTGCCTGCCGCACCCGGCCTGGCTGGCGCCTGTTGAGTGGCTGGGCGCGGACGTCGCAAAGGCCTGGCCGTTGCATCTGGTCACGTCACAGCCTGCAGACAAACTGCATTCGCAGATGGATGCCGGCTTGGTGTCGGTCGCCGCCAAGATCGATTCGCGTGAACGCATACAGATCAACCCGCAGGACGCAGCGCAGCGCGGCATTGAGCCATTAGATCTTGTGCGGGTCTTCAATGACCGAGGCGCCTGCATGGCTGCAGCCGTACTCAATGAGGACGTGATGCTTGGTGTTGTCGTGATGTCCACGGGCGCTTGGTTCGACCCGCAAGGCAGTAGTCTGGAGCGGCACGGCAACCCGAATGTGTTGACGGTCGATATCGGTACCTCGCCGTTGACACAGGCGCCGAGTGCTTTATCGGCATTGGTGCAGGTGGCGAAGTGGGAGGGCGAGGTGCCGGAGGTAAAAGCGTTTGAGTTGCCTAAGATCAGCAGTGAAGTCTGAAAGCCGTCACCGAACAGCGCTCAGCTCTCGGCCAGCAGTTTGTCAATCAGTTGATGCAGGGCGGCAAAGTCTGGTTCGCCGACGTATTGCTTGACGATCTCGCCCCGCTTATTCACAAGGTAGGTGGTTGGCGTGAGTTGCACGTCGCCCCAAGCCTTGGCAACCGTACCCGTGTTGTCAATGGCGACTTTGAACGGCAGTTGTCGCGTTTCGGTGAAATTGACGACATAACTCGGCGGGTCGTAGCGCATGGCCACGGCCACGGTTTCGAAACCCTGAGAGGCGTATTTTTGATGCGTCGCAATGAGCTTGGGCATCTCGGCGACACAGGTGACACAACTTGTTGCCCAGAAATTGACCAGCGTTACCTTGCCCTTGAAGTCCGCAGTGGTTGTTTTGCTCCCGTCGAGCAACACGAATGTGGATTCTGGCGCCGCTTGGGAGCTGGTGCAGGCCGACAAGCTAACGACCAGTCCGAGCGCCAGCAATGCGGGGAACAAGCATCGTGCAAGGCCGGGAAGTTGGCGGAAGAATGGGACCATACAGAGCGTTTTCATTTTGCCGATTTTAAGCTGCATCGGACTTAAAGGGTTCTTCATCACGCGTCAAAAGCTCAGAAGCGAACAGGGCTAAAGACGCTTCTCGGCCTCCGCCCGTACCGCCTGCCGGGCGGTGGCGAGTCGTTCGTCCAGATACGCGCCGTAGAAGTCAACTGAAGCGATACCCACCAAGCGCTCTGCCAATGCCATGCCTTTGGGGTTCAGAAATAGCAGCGTTGGGGCCAGTCGGATTTTCCAGTGCGCAATCTGCTCCGCTGCGTGGCTGGTCTTGCCATCAAAGCCGACCAGCGGACGCAGTTTGTCCGCCATGTTGATCTGCCACACCGGCAAACCGTTGGCCCGTGCTGGTAGCAAATAGTTGCGTCGCACCAGTTCGCAATAAGGGCAACCTGGCAAGCTGATGAGCAAGACCAGTGGCTGGCCAATGCGAGCCGCTGCTTGCGCGACATCAAGAAGTGAGTCTGGAATGGGCAGAGTGGTGTCTGAGGCCAAAGCTGGGCTGCGGGCGCTGCTCATGCCTGCGCCGAAATTGAGCAGCAGTCCGGCCAGCACCACGTTGACTTGGCGGCGCTGCAAGGCAGCTGTCATGCCGCGCTGTCTAGCAAGATGCGAGTGAGAGCCGCTGGCTCGCTGATCATCGGGTCATGCCCGGTGGCCATGTCGATCACGCGGCAGCCCGGCAGCCAAGCGCCACCCCAAAACGCAGGGTCTTTCACGCGCAACCGGCTCGGTGCGATGGTGGCCAATGCGGGCTCGGTGCAACTGATGAAAGTCCGGGGCGTGGCGGCCACGCGCAGCACATCAAACGCCAGTGGCATCCGGTAGGTGTTGCCTGGATGCGGCGTTTGTCGCCGCTGAACCCAAGCGTGGTCTGCATTATGAAGGCCGAACACCACGGGGTCGGGCGGCGGAAAGCTGAAATTTACGCTCGCATTAGCGGCGGCAAGGCGTTGCTGCTGTGTCGCGCTGGACTGGGTGCTGCTCCAGCTTTCGCCGGGTTTTGGGATGACCGCATCTACATACACAAGATGTTTGAGGCGATCCCCGATTCGGTCAGCAATGGCCGTGCCGATCATGCCAGCGTACGAATGCACGGCCAACACCACGTCGTTGAGCTCTTCAGTTTCAATCAGCTGGCGTACATCCTCAATGTGCGTTTCCAGTGTGACATCGGGCGACAGCAGGTGCGCTCGATCGCCCAGCCCCGTGAGGGTGACGGCATAAGCGCGGTGCCCTTGCACCTGAAGCGCCTGCGTGACACGACGCCAACACCACGCACCGTGCCAAGCGCCATGTACCAAAACAAAATGAGCCATCAAATCACCTCGCTGCTCTTTAACTCTGCCACTTGTGCGGCCGAGTACTTCAAAACGTTGCGCAGCACTTCTTCGGTGTGCTGGCCCAGCAGGGGCGGCGGCAAATCGGTGCGCACGGGTGTTGCGCTGAGCTTGAGCGGGCTGGCCACCAATTGCAAGCGGTCTTGCAGTGGATGCGGCCAAGTGGTCACCATGCCGCGAGCTTCGACTTGTGGGTCCGCAAACACTTCGCCTAAATGATTGATGGCGCCACACGGCACCTTGGCGGCTTCGAGCGCAGCCAACCAGTCGACCTTGTTGCGGGTTTTCATCACGGATTCAAGCAGCGGAACCAGCTGCGCACGGTTCAAGACGCGGTCCCGGTTCTTGGTGAACAGGGGGTTGCTGGCCCACTCCGGAAAGCCGGCGACAGCACAGAATTTGGCGTACTGCGAGTCGTTGCCGACTGCCAAAATGAGGTGGTCTTTGGTACCGTCGGCATTGGCCGCGACTTCAAACACTTGGTAGGGGACGATGTTTTGATGCGCATTGCCTGCGCGGCGCGGCACCTTGCCGCTGACCAGATAATTTGCGCCCAAATTAGCCAGCATGGCAACTTGCGTGTCCAGCAGCGCCATGTCGACGTGCTGGCCTTCGCCTGTTTTCTCGGCATGCCGCAACGCCGCCAGAATGCCAACGGTCGCGTACATGCCGGTCATCAAGTCTGCGACGGCGACACCGACTTTTTGGGGCCCGCCGCCGAGGTCATCGCGCTCCCCGGTGATGCTCATCAGCCCGCCCATGCCTTGAATCGCGTAGTCGTAACCCGCGCGTTCCGCATAGGGGCCGGTCTGGCCAAAGCCGGTCACCGAGCAGTACACCAAGCGCGGGTTGAGGGCCTTGAGCGAGGCGTAGTCCAAGCCATAACGCGCCATGTCACCAACCTTGAAATTTTCAACAAACACATCGCAATGCAACGCGAGTTCACGGATCAGCGCTTGCCCGGCCGGCTGTGAGATGTCGCAGGTGACTGAGCGTTTGTTACGGTTGGTTCCGAGGTAGTAGGCAGCTTCGTGGGTTTCATGCCCGGCGCTGTCATGCAAAAAGGGCGGGCCCCAACTGCGCGTGTCATCCCCGGCGCCGGGGCGCTCGATCTTGATGACGTCAGCACCGAGGTCGGCCAGCGTTTGGGTGCACCAAGGGCCGGCCAATACACGGGAGAGGTCGAGAATGCGGATGCCTTGGAGGGAGTTCATCCTTGTATTTTGCCCGGTGGCCAAGACCGGTGCACAACCCGAGGCCAGACACAATCAGTTCAATGCGGTCAGTACTGCTTGTAAGGGAGGAACTTGCCCGACAAAACCACATTCACACGGTCACCTTTGGGGTCGGGTTGGCGCACGATATCCATTGAAAAATCAATCGCGCTCATGATGCCATCGCCAAACTCTTCATGGATCAGTTCTTTGATGGTGGTGCCGTAGACGCTGACGATTTCATACCAGCGATAGATCAGCGGGTCGGTTGGTACTTGTGTCCGTAGCGAGCCCTTGTACGGCACGACGCGGAGCCATTTTTGTTCTTCAGCCGTGAGGCCAAAAATCTTGCCAATGACTTTCGACTGTTTGTCGTCAAAGGTCATTTGGCCGAGACAACCGGCAGTCACCCATTCTTTGCTGAGGCCGACCTTTTTAGCCACCGAATCCCAGGTGATGCCTTTGCTGACCTTGACGGTGATTATTTTTTCAGTGATGTCGTTGCGATTCATGGACTGTTCCTGCGGTTTGAAATGAAGATCTCGCAAGACAATGCAAGTGCCGCGCCACACGAACCATGGGCGTCTTCGTTAACGCATGGCCAGCAGCTCATCCAGAGTGGTGCGCATGTGCGCCTGGGGCGGCTCTCCTTTGGTGCGCGTGGAACGTTTTGCTGCGCAATATGCGTCCTGCGCACCGAAGTGCAGCGGTGCAAAAACATGAAAGGTTGTAAAGTCAGGGTTGCACCTCGCTCACTTTTGTTACGCCTAAAAGTTCAAAATCCGCTTTGACAACTCCATTCCAGCCATTTCATTCTTCACCAGTCTCCGGTCTCGTGCCTCATTTTTTTGCGGCTTCACCAAGCAGGTGGGCCGCGCGCGCAGTCTGCGTCTGGATGGCTCTGACTGGCTTGTTGCTTGCTTTGGGGTGCAGTCCGAAGTTGAACTGGCGCGATGTTCAGCCGGGGAACAGCGGGCTCACTTTGTTGCTGCCTTGCAAGCCAGATCAAGGCGACAAGATCGTCCCGCTGGGGGGCCGGTCAACCAAGCTGACCATGCTCGGTTGTGACGCAGGGGGTGCGACTTTTGCAGTGGCTATCGCTGACATGGGTGACGCTCCCAACTTGCCTGAAGTGCTCACGCAGTGGCAGGCCATCACGCTGGGCAATATGAAGGCTTCTCCCTCAACCACGCAATCTCGGCCTCTGCGGGTGCCGGGCGCCTCTTCTGAGCCAGCCCCGGTGCTGGTGTTGGCGCAAGGTCAGCGGCCAGACGGCAGTGCGGTTAACGGCTGGGCGGCTTACTTCACCAAGGGCTCGCAAGTGGTCCAGGTCGTGATGTATGCGTCTGCGATTGAACCGGTGGCGGCAGAGATTTTTTTCGCCAGTATCAAGTTTGACTGATTGCCCCGCTCACGCCCGCCAAACATGACGACCTCAGTGAACGCAAAGCTTCAGCCCGACAGCGGCCGACTGGATCGAAAGGCCGCCGCGCTGGTGTTCCTAGCCTTTGCGGCCGCTTATTTTTGCTCGACCTTGGTGCGCGCCATCACCGCCACGCTGTCGCCGGTGCTGACGCAGGACTTCAGCTTGAAGGCCAGTGACCTCGGGTTACTGGCGGGCGGTTATTTTTTCGGCTTTGCGGTGATGCAGTTGCCACTGGGGCGCTGGCTTGACCGGTACGGCCCCAAGCGCGTCATTCTCTATTTCTTGAGCTTTGCCGTTTTGGGGTGTGTGGCTTTTTCAATGGCCAGCAGTTTTGCTTGGCTACTGGCGGCGCGGGTGCTGGTCGGCATGGGCGTGAGCGCCTGCCTGATGGCGCCGATGACTGGTTTCCGTCGTTGGTTGGATGCCCCTTCACTGTTGCGCGCTAACTCCTGGATGCTCATGACCGGCTCGCTTGGCATGTTGGCGTCGACGCTGCCTGTGCAGTGGTTGATGCCCCTGACCGGTTGGCGCCCACTGTTCTGGTTGCTCGCCATCTTGATTCTGCTGTGCATGGCCGTGATCGTCTGGATCGTGCCCGCCTCTCCGCGCATGCCCATTGCGGCGTCTGCTGAGGCTACTTCGGCAAGCTACACACAGGTCTGGCGCAGCCGCTATTTTCAGAAGATGTCGCCGCTGGCATTTTTTAATTATGGGGGGCTGATTGCTGTGCAGACCTTGTGGGCTGGGCCATGGATGCTGCAAGTGGCTGGCTACACCCCGCTGGCGTCCGCGACCGGCCTTTTTTATCTCAATGCCTGCATGCTGGGGACCTTTTGGGGTTGGGGCATGGTGACACCCTGGTTGATTGATCGGGGCTGGGGTCCCGAGCGGTTGATCGTCTGGGTCATGCCGCTGAGCATGCTGGCGCTGGCGGTCAATATCGCCGGCGGAAGCGCCACAGGCTGGATCGGTTGGGCCTTGTTTTGCGTGACGTCCAGCGTCATGGGGCTGGCCCAACCGGCCATTGGCATGGCATTCAAACCAACGCTGGCTGGACGCGCGTTGTCGGCATACAACCTCATAATTTTTGCGGGTGTCTTTGTGGTGCAGTGGGGCATTGGTCTGCTGATTGACGTTTTCAAGGTTGCCGGCCTGTCCAATGTCGCCAGCTTTCAGGCTTCCTTGGGTGTCTTTTTGTGTTGCTGTCTTGCCTCATATGTCTGGTTTATCAGGGCAAAGGCTGATAATTCACCCCCATGAACGGCATTCTCATCATCGCCCACGCGCCTTTGGCTTCGGCGCTGCGCCAGTGCGTCGAGCATGTGTTCACGGACAACCCGCAAGGCGTGGCCGCGCTGGATGTTCAGCCGAACACGCCACCCGAGGAAACGCTGGCACAGGCCCGCATCATGTTGCAGCAACTGGGTTCGACAGACGTGCTGGTGCTGGCCGATGTATTTGGTGCCACGCCCTGCAACGTTGCACAAAAATTGGTCGATGGCGTGCACTCCAAGCTGATCACTGGTGTCAACCTGCCGATGCTGCTGCGCACGGTGTCCTATCGGCACGAGACGCTTGATGCGTTGGTGGCGCGCGCCCTGATTGGCGCCACACAAGGGGTGATGCAGGTTGCCATCACCGCACCTCAAAACCAGAACCGCCGAAATCATGATCAAGACCAGCACAACCATCAACAATAAATTGGGCCTGCATGCCCGTGCCTCAGCCAAGCTGACCAAGCTCGCGGGCAGTTTCCCGTGTGAGGTCTGGATCAGCCGTGGCGAGCGCCGAGTCAACGCCAAAAGCATCATGGGCGTGATGATGCTGGCCGCTGGTATCGGCAGCACGATTGAGATTGAAACCAACGGGGCCAACGAACAGGCCGCGATGGACGCTTTGCTGGCCATGGTGGCCGACAAGTTTGGCGAGGGCGAATGACATTTTCAATCCACGGTCTGGCGGTCTCGCGCGGCATTGCGATTGGCCGGGCTGTGCTGGTCGCGTCGAGCCGGGCAGATGTGGCGCATTACTTTGTCGATGCCAGCCAAGTCGAAACAGAGATTCAACGTGTGCGCTCCGCACGTAATGCGGTCACAGAAGAAATCACACGCCTGCAGCGAGATTTGCCGCGGGACGCACCCAGTGAACTGGCGGCGCTGCTGGACGTTCACCTCATGCTGTTGCAAGACGAGCAGCTGGTCAGCGGCGTCAAAAATTGGATTTCGGAACGTCACTACAACGCCGAGTGGGCGCTGACGACACAGTACGAAATGATCGCGCGGCAGTTCGACGAGATGGAGGACGAGTACTTGCGTGAGCGCAAGGCCGACTTGGAACAGGTGGTCGAACGAATCCTGCGTCGTATGAAGGGGGTTGCCTCGCCGGTACAGCCGCAAGCACCAAGCAGCCGCAAACTGCAACAAGACCTGCTGCTAGACGACACCATGGACGTGCCACTGATTTTGGTGGCCCATGACATGTCACCGGCCGACATGTTGCAGTTCAAGCAGAGCCTTTTTGTAGGCTTCGCCACCGATGTCGGTGGCCGCACTTCCCACACCGCCATCGTCGCGCGCAGCATGCATATTCCGGCGGTGGTCGGGGCGCGCAGTGCCAGCCAGCTGATCAAGCAAGACGACTGGGTCATCATCGACGGCGATGCCGGCGTGCTGATCGTCGACCCCTCGCCGATTATCTTGGCTGAGTATGGCTTCAAGCAGCGTCAGGGCGAGTTGGAGCGCGAGCGCCTGAACCGCTTGTTGCACACACCGGCGCTGACCTTGGACGGTCAAAAAATTGAACTGCTGGCCAATATTGAAATGCCCGAAGACACGACCGGCGCCGTCAAGGCGGGCGCTGTCGGTGTCGGTTTGTTTCGCAGCGAATTTTTGTTCATGGGCCGCATCGGCAATCTGCCAGATGAGCAAGAGCAATACCTCGCCTACCGCCAAGCCATTGAAGGCATGCACGGTCTGCCGGTGACGATTCGCACGGTGGACATCGGTGCTGATAAGCCCTTGGACCGGCACACCAAGGCGCAAGAAACGCACCTCAACCCAGCGCTTGGTTTGCGGGCGATTCGCTGGAGTTTGGCGGACCCACCGATGTTCTTGACGCAGCTGCGCGCCATCTTGCGGGCTGCCGCACATGGGCAGGTCAACTTGCTGGTGCCGATGCTGGCACACGCCTCTGAAATTCGCCAGACCATGTCATTGATTGACCATGCGCGGGCCACGCTCGACAACAAGGGTGTGCCTTACGGGCCGGTCAAACTGGGCGCCATGATCGAGATTCCGGCGGCCGCGCTCACGCTTAAGTTGTTTCTCAAGTACTTCGATTTTTTATCCATCGGCACCAACGACCTGATTCAGTACACGCTGGCCATTGACCGCGCCGACGAAGCCGTGGCGCATTTGTACGACCCGTGTCACCCGGCTGTGCTGCGGCTGGTGGCCGACACCATCGCCGAATGCAATGCGCAGGGCAAGGGCGTCAGTGTGTGTGGCGAAATGGCGGGCGACGCGAGCATGACGCGGCTGCTGCTGGGAATGGGCTTGCGGAGTTTTTCAATGCATCCATCACAAATCCTGGCCGTCAAGCAAGAGATCTTGCGGGCCGACGCTGGCAAGCTCAAAGCGTGGTCGCAGAGCGTGATTGACAGCGAAGACCCGGCTTCGCTGTTGTAGTTTTTGCAGCGCTAGCTTCAGCGAACGGCTGCCAGCGCGACGGCTTCTGCTGCCGAGTGTGCCTGCTGATCGGCGTGGTAACTCGATCGCACCATGGCACCCACAGCCGCATGTGAAAACCCCATCTCGTAAGCGCGTTCTTCAAACATCTTGAAGGTGTCCGGATGTACGTAGCGCCGCACGGGCAGGTGCGAGGTGGACGGTGC
>CANCLK010000058.1 GCA_947378785.1 Comamonadaceae bacterium | reverse complement strand
AAGCCGGTCAGGTAGATCAGGTCTTGCGGATACAGCACCAAGTTGAAAATATAAAAGCGACGCGACACCAGATCGAACAACATCGCCTGACGCTCATTGATGGACAGCCAGGGCAATCCATAAAACACCAGCTGTGTGATCCAGACCATGGCCCAGCGCCAATGGCTGAACCAGCCCGACACGCTACGCGCATAAATTTTCTTGTCTGCTTGGTAGAGAGAAGCCACCACAGTCGAGTCATCGCCACCGTCACGGTCGGAAGTGCTTGTGGACACCACCTTGGCCGGCACAATCGGGATCACCTTGTTCACCCTGGTTGTGGCGCATTGGCTGTCTGGGAAACCTGACACTGAAAATCTCCTCAACCACAAGGCTTGTGGAGCCCTTGCTGTTTCTGTCGTTGTAAATCGCTCCTGTTGGAGCGTTCCTCGAATAGCTCGCGCTTACTTGGTTGCCGGCTTGACACCACCCAAGCTCAACACGTAAGCCGCCACGACATGGATCTGCTCGGGCGTAAGCTTGGGCGACTGAGCTGGCATCACATTGTTTTTGCCGTATTTAATGGCATTCACAATGGCCGCCTCACCCCAGCCGTGTAACCAGTAGTCATCGGTCAAGTTAGGTGCGCCTAGCGCTTTGTTACCCTTGCCGTCCATGCCATGGCAAGCAGCACAGACTGCGAACTTTTGTTTGCCATTGAAGGCTTTTATTTCGTTGTACGGGCTGCCAGACAGCGAGAGAACGTAATGCGCAACATCGGTAATATCGCTTTCGCTACCGATGGCTGCCCCCATCGACGGCATCATGCCAACCCGGCCATTGGTGACGGTCTGAACGATGTGATCACCCGTACGCTCACCCAGCCAAGCGGCATTGCCATTGGTCAGATTCGGGTATGACTTGCTGCCACGACCATCCGAGCCATGGCACTGAGAGCAGGTGTTCATGAACTGTCGTTCACCGATCGCCAGCGCGCGTGAATCCCGCGATAGCGCATCAACCGACTGCGCTGAAAATTCGGCGTAGAGCGGTGCTAGCTCGGCCCGCATGCGCTCCACGTCGTCTTTGTGCTCAGCCTGAGTTGACCATTTGGAGAGCCCTTTGTAGCTTCCTAAGCCTGGAAAGATGGCCAAGTAGCCCAGACCAAAAACCACCGTCAAAATAAACAGCCACATCCACCAGCGTGGCAAGGGGTTGTTCAGCTCGCGCAGGTCTTCATCCCACACATGCCCCGTCGTGTTGTCACCCGCCTTGCTGGCGTCTGTGTTGACGGTCGCCTTGCCAGCCAACCAGAGCAACAAAGCGCAGGCCAAAATCGACACCAAGCTGATGGCGGCCACATACCAAGGCCAAAAACCATTGACAAAATCGCTCATGAATCCTGCTCCTATTCTGACTTGAAGGGCAACTGAGCCGCTTCATCAAAGTCTGCTTTTTTGGAGGGCAACGTGGCCCACACCAAAATCCCGACAAACACCACAAAGGCGGCCACGGTCACGATGCTTCGCAGCACATTGATATCCATAGTCATCTCGGTCTCCTGTTATTTCAGAGCCAATCCAAGGCCTTGCAAGTACGCAATCAGCGCATCCAGCTCGGTCTTGTCTTTGAGTTCGGCGGGGGCCGCGGCAATCTGCTCGTCGGTATACGGAACACCCACCGTGCGCAGAGCCCGCATGTGGCTTTGAATGGTGTCAGCGTCAGCCGGTGTTTTTTCAAGCCAGGGATAGGCCGGCATGATGGACTCGGGCACCAAGTCGCGTGGACTGATCAGGTGCAGACGTTGCCATTCGTCGCTGTACTTACCGCCAACGCGGTGCAAGTCAGGGCCGGTGCGCTTGCTGCCCCATTGGAACGGATGGTCGTAGACGAACTCGCCAGCCACGGAGTAATGACCGTAGCGCAGCGTTTCAGCCACCAGCGGACGGATCATCTGCGAATGGCAGTTGTAGCAGCCTTCGCGAATGTAAATATCGCGACCCACCACCTTGAGTGGTGAGTCCGGCACGATCCCGGCAATTGGCTGTGTGGTTGATTTTTGGAAGAACAGCGGAACGATTTCAACCAAGCCACCGACAGCGACGACGAGCAAGATCAGAACGATCATCAACCAATTGTTGGTTTCGACTTTTTCATGTGAAAAGGACATGGCTGGTTTCTTTCAGGCGTGAGCCAAAGCGGATGGGATCGTGGCATTGGCAGGCTTACCTGCTGTTGCCGTCATGAACACATTCCAAGCCATGATGAGCATGCCGCTGAGGTACATCAGTCCGCCGCAAAAGCGCACCACATAAAACGGGAAGGTTGCCTTGACGCTTTCTACGAAGGTGTAGGTGAGCGAGCCATCGGGGTTGATCGCACGCCACATCAAACCCTGCATAACGCCGGCAATCCACATCGCGGCGATGTACAGCACGATGCCGATGGTGGCGATCCAGAAATGCACCTCAATGGCTTTCAGGCTGTGCATTTTCTTTTGCCCAAACAGACGCGGAACCATGTAATAGAGCGCGCCCATCGAGATAAAGCCGACCCAACCCAGCGTGCCACCATGGACGTGCGCAATGTTCCAGTCGGTGTAGTGCGACAGTGAGTTCACCGTCTTGATCGACATCATCGGACCTTCAAAGGTGGCGATGCCGTAGAAGGACAAGGCGACGATCATGAAACGGATGATCGGGTCGTCGCGCAGTTTGTGCCAGGCACCGGACAGCGTCATCACGCCGTTGATCATGCCGCCCCAGCTGGGCGCCAGCAAGATCAGCGAGAACACCATGCCCAAAGACTGCGTCCAATCCGGCAAGGCGGTGAAGTGAAGATGGTGCGGGCCGGCCCACATGTAGGTGAAGATCAGCGCCCAAAAGTGGACGATGGACAGACGGTAGGAATACACCGGCCGCTCAGCCTGCTTCGGAATGAAATAATAAACGATGCCCAGGAAGCCGGCAGTGAGGAAGAAACCGACCGCATTGTGGCCGTACCACCACTGAACCATGGCGTCCTGCACACCGGCATAAGCCGAGTACGATTTCATCCAGCCAGCAGGCACAACGGCTGCGTTGACGATGTGAAGCAGCGCAACGGCAATGATGAATGCGCCGTAAAACCAGTTCGCCACATAAATGTGGCGCACCTTGCGAATACCGATGGTGCCAAAGAAAACAACCGCATAAGCCACCCAAGTGAGCGCGATCAGAATAGAAATCGGCCATTCCAACTCAGCGTATTCCTTGCCCCGCGTGAAACCCATCGGCAGCGAAATAGCCGCCGCGACAATCACCGCCTGCCAACCCCAAAAGTGAAATGCGGCGAGCTTGTCCGAGATGATTCGTGTTTGACACGTCCGTTGCACAACCCAATAGCTGGTGGCAAACAGAGAGCAACCACCGAAGGCGAAAATGGCCGCATTGGTGTGCAGTGGCCGCAATCGGCCAAAAGACAACCAAGAAATACCAAAGTTCAGCTCTGGCCAAGCCATCTGGGCTGCAATGAACACGCCGACCAGCATGCTCACCACCCCCCAGACCACAGCAGCCACGGCGAATTGGCGAACTATTTTGTCGTTGTAAACAGTCGCCCGGGATGCCGACCAGCCACCCTGAACAACGGAATTTGATGCGTTTGAAAGTACGGCGCTCATTTAAAACCTTCTAAAACTCAAGTTGGAGTTGAGTCTGAGGTCATCGACATTCCAACGTATTGATATGGATCAAGTCTTCAATGAGTCAGTGCCATCACGTTTGAGATCTGCGGGACGACTCTGGGTTGTCGGACTCGAGCGGAGGCTCTTGAAAAATCCGCTGACCTTCGCTTTCAATGTCCTCGAACTGGCCGGACCAGACCGCCCAGGCCAAAAGTCCAACCACCGCAAGGGCCAGTAAAACTGAGATGGGCACCAGAAGAAAAAGGATGTCCATCAAACAGCCTGAGAAGTGCGCGAAAGCCGAGCCGCATTCAGTATCACGAACAGGGAACTGAGAGCCATACCCAGCCCGGCCAACCACGCGGGCAATGAACCGCTGATAGCCAAGGGCACGCAAACCGCGTTGTAAGCCGCCGCCCAAACAAGATTCTGTCGAACGATCGTCAAGGTTCGTCGAGCTTGAGCTGGCATATGGGCCAGCATCAACAACTGGCCGCCAGGAATGATGAAGTCAGACTGCGCCTGCGCCAACGGAACGGCCTGGCCCACTGCGACCGACACATCGGCGCGCGCCAACACAGGCCCGTCGTTCAAGCCATCGCCGACCATCAACACTTTGCGGCCCCTGCACTGCAAAGCTTGCAAATGTGCTAGCTTGCTCTGCGGTGTGCAGTCGCCCTGCACGTCCGCAATGCCCAGCCGTTCAGCCACCCGACGGGCCGATGCGATACGGTCACCGGACAGCATGTGCACGTCCAGCCCTGCGGCTTGCAGCAGCTTGACCGCTTCAGCCGCGTCAGGCCGCACCACTTCGTTCAGTTCAAAGCCTGCCAGCCAGCCGGACGCGTCGGCGAGAAAAACCTGCATGTTGCCGCTTTCGCTGCGCCCATCGATCATGCGGCCAAGACCGCAAAAAAGTGCAGAGCCCAAGCGGATCGAACCACACGACACGCCCTGCATGTCATCAGTTAATACGCCGCTTAACCCTTGACCCGGATGCTCCGTGACGTCGATCAGTCTGACCCCATCCGTCTGTGACACTGACTCATCAAAAGCGGTCAGCAAGGCTCGCGACACGGGGTGCAGGGAGTGCCGAGCCAACCCAGTCGCCAGCGTCATCGCAAGCACAGTCGAAACGCCATCGCGCGTGGTGATATTGCGCAAACCCATTCGCGCCTCAGTCAGCGTGCCGGTTTTGTCGAACACCACGGTGTCGATGTCCGCCATCGCTTCAAGCGCCTGCAGGCGTCGTACCCAAACGCCCTGCCTCGCCAGCACACCAGCCGAGGTCAACATGGCTGTTGGCGTGGCCAGCGACAAAGCGCAAGGACAGGTCACCACCAACACCGCCACGGCGGCCATCACGGCACGGGCCGGGTCGATGTGCCACCAATACGCGGCAGCCAACAAAGCCGACAACACCACAAACCATAAAAACGGCTTGGCCACTTGGTCGGCCAACTGAGCCAGACGGGGCTTGTCAACAGCGGCGCGCTGCATCAGCGCCACAATGCCAGCGTAGCGTGTGTCTTGGCCAAGCTGCTGAAGGCGCACTTGAACTGTCGCTGACAAGTTGAAGCTGCCCGCCATCACGCGTGCACCAACGAGGCGCGCCACCGGGCGGGACTCGCCAGTCAACAGCGCTTCATCGGCAAAGGTGCTGCCGTCCTCAATCACACCATCAGCCGGAAAAGCCTGCCCGGGCAATACCCGCACCAGATCACCCACCTTCAGTCGCCGAACCGTCACCTGCTTGAACTCACCACCAGGCAACTGACGTTGCACGCTGTCTGGCAGTCGCTGCATCAGGCTGTCTAGTGCGCCCGACGTGCGGGCTCTCATCCGCTGCTCCAGCCAGCGGCCCGTCAACAGGAAGAATACAAACATCGTCAGGGAATCGAAGTAAACCTCGGCGCTCCACCAACCGTCGGTCTCAAAGGTCGCAGCGGAGCTAATCGCAAAGGTGATCAAGATACCGAGCGCAACCGGCAAGTCCATGCTGACGCGACGCTGCCGGAGATCGCGCAGCGCATTCGTAAAAAATGGCCTGCAAGAAAAAAGCATGACTGGCAAGGTGAGCACCCACGATGCCCAACGCAGCAGTTTTTCGATATCGGGCGTGATGTCGCCGGGTTGGGTGATGTAGGCCGGAAAGGCGTACATCATGACCTGCATCATGCAAAAGCCAGCGACCAGCCAGCGCCACAGTGCAAGTCGAGCGTCCTTGCGGGTTTGATCTGAAGCCGCCGTGTCAACGGCTGGGGTTAAGGTGTAGCCGTGAGCGCGCGGTACCTGCAGCCATTTGGAAGGTCGCGTGACAGCCGACGACCAGACCACGCTGGCGCGTTGGCTTGCCGCACTGACCCGCGCAGACAGGACACCGGGTGTGGCAAGTAAAGCCTGCTCCAGCATCAGCGAACAAGCTGCGCAATGCATGCCGCTGACCAGCACCTGAGACTCCCACACTGGCGAGGAATTATCAAGCCTTTGACCCTGCAGCGTTGACTGCTGGCTAAAGCGAGACCATTCTTGCTCATCATCAAACACATTGAGCAGGTTCATGGCGGGAGCCTGATGAGTTTCTGGCTGTCCCATCTGTTCTGGGTCTGTCACCCGGCAGGAAGAGTTGGACTTAAAGACAGCAGCGTGCATGACGCCAAGCGTAATCGCTACGATCCGCACGGGGATTGATTTGGATCAAACTTCAGCCCGGATCTAACGCTAGACTGAAATTCATTTCAATAGGAGACCTGCATGTTCAAACGTATTTTGATTGCCACTGATGGCTCTGAACTGTCCCAAAAAGCTGCTGCAAGTGGCATCGAACTGGCCAAACTTTCAGGCGGCCACGTTGTCGCACTGCAAGTGGTGCCACGCTACCCTGTGAGCTATTTTGAGGGTGGAGCCACCGTATCGAACAATGAGATTGCACGGATTGAAAAAGAATGGGCAGATATCGGCCAAGCCACCGTTGCCAAGGTCAAGGCACAGGCTGAGGCCAAAGGCGTGCAAGCCACGGCGGTGACCACCCACTCCGACCTGATTGCTGAGGCCATCATTGCAGCCGCTAAAAAACACGACTGTGACCTGATCGTGATGGCATCTCATGGCCGACGCGGTCTGAAGCGTCTATTGCTCGGCAGTGAAACCACCCACGTCCTAACGCATTCAGATATTCCGGTGATGGTGCTTCGATAGTTTTGGCTTTTTAGGCGAAGAGTGCCTTGTACTGTTCCCGTAACACGTTTTTTTGCACTTTGCCCATGGTGTTGCGCGGCAGTTCTGGCACCACGAAACATTTCTTCGGAATTTTGAAATTCGCCAACTGAGCCTTGAGTGACGCCACCACGGCGTCACCGTTGACCTGAACGCCCGGTTTGGCGATCACAACCGCCACCCCAACCTCCCCAAAATCTGGATGTGGGACGCCCACCAGCGCGCTTTCAGCCACGCCTTGCATGTCATTGATATAGGCTTCGATCTCGGCCGGGTAAACGTTATAGCCGCCGCTGATGATCAAATCCTTGCTACGGCCGACGATAGTGATGTAGCGACGTTCATCTATTTTTCCAACATCACCGGTTTTGAACCAGCCGTCTGAGGTGAACTCTTCTTTGGTTTTTTCGGGCATGCGCCAGTAACCCTTGAAGACGTTCGGGCCTTTGACTTGGATCGCGCCAATCTCTCCAGTTGGCAAGCCCTTGCCGTCTTCATCACAGACCCGGACACTGACGCCAGGCAAGGGAAACCCAACCGTACCACCGCGACGTTCGCCATCCTTCGCAAGATATGGGTTAGAGGTCAGCATGATGGTTTCACTCATGCCGTATCGCTCAAGGATGGTGTGGCCGGTGCGTTGCTGCCAGTCGGTGAAAGTCTCTATCAGCAGGGGCGCAGAACCGGCGATGAATAGCCGCATGTGGCGGCAAGCCTCATGAGTCAAGCTTGGTTCAGCCAGCAAACGTACATACAGCGTTGGCACCCCCATGAACACCGTGGCTTCGGGTAACTTTTTCAACACCAGCTTGGGGTCAAACTTTGACAGCCAAATCATTTTGCTGCCGTTGATGAGCGCGCCGTGGAGGGCCACAAACAAACCATGCACATGGAAAATGGGCAGTGCATGAATGAGCACATCACCCGGCTGCCAGCCCCAATACGCCTTCAGTGTCAGGGCATTGCTGAGCAAGTTGCCGTGCGTCAACATGGCGCCCTTGCTCCGACCGGTGGTACCGCTGGTGTACAAAATTGCGGCCAAGTCATCGGCTTTGCGGGGTACCGCTTCGTGCAGATCGCTGCAATGCGCTGCGCGCTCAAGCAAAGAGCCCGTACGGTCATCGTCAAGTGTGAAGACGTTTTGCGTCCCAGCCTTGAAGGCGATCTTGCTGACCCAACCAAAATTCTTCGAACTGCAGACCACCACGGAGGGTTCGGCATTTTCGATGAAATACTCGATCTCGGCGCTTTGATACGCTGTATTGAGCGGCAGAAAAACATAGCCCGCACGCAGCGTCGCCAAGTACAACATCATGGCTTCGACTGATTTCTCAACCTGCATGGCAATGCGTGCGCCAGCAGGCAAATCCAACGACTTCAACAAGTTCGCCATCATCGCGGTCGACCGTTCCAAGTCACGCCAAGAGTAAAGCAAACCATGATCGGTTTCCACCGCCACTGCGTTCAAGTCATCAGGGAACGCTGCGCGCAAGGCAGCAAAGAGATTGTTATTTTTCATCGAAGGAAATGGGGGAAGAAATAATCAAGAATAAAAGCCAACGCCTACGTCAAGGGGTGCAACACGGTTAATCCAACTTGGCCCCGGAAGTTTTCACGACTGCGGCCCAGCGTTTGACTTCAGCACTCACAAAAGTACCAAACTGCGCAGGTGTGAGTCCACCAAAATCGGCGCCATTGGCGGCCCACACGGCTTTGAGCTCGGGCGTGGCACTCACACGGCTCAGCTCTTCAACAATTTTGGCCTGCACATCGCTTGGCGTCCCTTTGGGTGCCCACATGCCGTACCAGGTCGTCACGGTATATTCCGGAAAACCCAACTCAGCCGCGCATGGGACGTCAGGAAACGCTGGATTGCGTTTGTTTCCGGAGACCATCAGCGCCTTGATGCGACCGCCCTTGATGTGCCCGGCAGAAGAGCCCAAGCCATCGAACATCATGTCGACGGTGCCCGCCATCAGGTCCTGCAAGGCTGGGCCTGCGCCGCGGTAAGGGATGTGGGTGATGAAGGTTTTGCTTTGTTGCTTGAAGAGCTCACCTGCCAAGTGGTGCGATGTTCCGGCACCGGCTGATCCGTAGTTGAATTTACCTGGCGATTTGCGCACCAAGGCTAGGAAATCTTTAAAGTTGTCTGGTAGATTTTTGGGATTCACGACCAGTACCTGCGGCACGTTGGCCATGAGTGCGAGTGGCACAAAATCTTTTTCAATGTCGTAATCAAGCTTCGGATACATCGACGGTGCTATCGCATGGTGCACCGCACCCATGAACAACGTGTAGCCATCTGGCAGAGCCTTAGCCGCAATGCCAGCACCCAGCGTACCGCCCGCGCCACCGCGGTTGTCGATGATCAATTGCTTGCCGGTGAGCCGGGCAAACTGTGCCGACAAAGGCCGCGCAAAAGCGTCCGTTCCACCTCCAGCCGGGAATGGCACGATAACCGTGATGGGCCGGGTCGGCCAAGCGGACTGGGCGTGGCTACCCATCGAGATGACGGCGGCGCCAGCAGCGGCTGCGCGCAACACATCGCGCCGGCTAGGGCTTAATTGAATACTGTT
Source organism: Comamonadaceae bacterium (assembly GCA_947378785.1). Classification (GTDB taxonomy): domain Bacteria; phylum Pseudomonadota; class Gammaproteobacteria; order Burkholderiales; family Burkholderiaceae_C; genus Polaromonas. The sequence continues at coordinate 11,136 of CANCLK010000058.1, read as the reverse complement.
CATGGGATGTCTCCAGTCGTTATAAATAGGGGATCGGCGTCTCATTGCGCCGTCTTAGGGGTAGCGATTACTGATGAGTATCGTGCAAGCTTAAATATACAAATCTTCGACCTTGGGGGATACGGGGATTTTCCCCTGTGCCAACAAGCCACGGTACTTGTCCAACCGCTTCAGATCGTACAGGTAGTTGACCATCAAGCCGTATGACTGCTTCAAGCCTTTGGTCGATATGTCACCGGCCCAATTCAAGCGCTCAACGCGCGCGCCATTGCCTAGGTGGAAACGCGCCACGGCGTCGAGTGGCCGCCCATTGTCAAATTGCCGCCCCAGATAGCTGGCAGCGCAGTGCAATAGCATTCGGCGCACCGGAGATTTTTCGTCAAGCTCCGAGACCTTGTCGGCGGCAGCCAGAAATGCCGCCGCCGTGGCCGGCTCTTGCCCCAATGCACGCCCCAAAGTTTGCCGCTCTTTGTCGCTGAGTTGATCCAGCAAGACGCCCGCCTGCTTGACCAGCCAAGGACGAAAGCCCGGAATCGGCGAGAGCGTAGAGAAGACCTTCAGTCGAGGGAATTCGGCGCGCAAGGTTTCCACCACGCGTTTGATAAGGGAGTCCCCAAAGCTAACCCCGCGCAACCCGATTTGAGTGCTGCTGATGGAATAAAAAATAGCGGTCGTCGCGGTGCTGAGATCGCTGGCTGCCGCCGATTCATCAAGCAAAGGCGTGATAGTGCCAGCCAATTCATCGACCAACGCGACTTCAACAAAAATCAGCGGCTCGTCAGGCAGACGCGGATGAAAAAAACCGTAGCAACGCCGGTCACTGTCCAACCTATTTTTGACATCGGCCCATCCCTTGATGGCATGCACGGCCTCGTACTTGATGAGCTTTTCAATCAACGATGCTGGCGAGTCCCAGCTGATGCGCCGCAGCTCCAAGAACGCCACATCAAACCAAGTCGAGAAGAGGTTTTCGAGCTCTGAATCCAAGGCCAATAAACGCTTTTCGGTTTTCAGGTGCGGCAGCAACTCAGCCCGTAAATCCACTAAAAAACGCATTCCCTCAGGAAAAGCCGAAAAGCGCTGCAACAAGCGCGTTCGTGGCGATACGAAGGCCCTGCGCAAACGTATTTCAGCTTGGCCTTCTTCGGACGTACCGAGCGAGGCCTCGTAATGGTCACGTGCCGCCTGCACTTTTTCGGCATTGGGCGCGAACTGCTCACTCATCAGCAACCAAGCATCACGCCGCTGCTCAGGTGTGGCGCTGGCATACCAAGTTGCGATATTACGAGCACGCCGCCCGCCTTCCACTTCGCTGACTTGACTGTCCACCACCGACTGCAGCTCGACCAATGTACGACGTAATACACGTGGCGACAGGGCTTCTTCCTTGTGCTTCAACACGGCCTTCAGACGCTCCCGTGTGCTGCGTCCGTTTTTAGCGATGGGGCCCGCGGCAGGTGCCATTGTGGGCTCCGCCATGGGCGGTGCTGCCACCGCCATCGATAGGATCTTCGCACCAGACTTCAGGTTGATCGCTCCCACCTCGTTGCGTTTGAATTTCAAGCCTTTGCTGACGGACTGGACACTGCGCAGCAGCCATTCTGGTGAGTTCATGCGGCCACCCGACTTTTAGCCTGAAGACGGGAAAGATCACGCAAAGCATCGCGCTGACGTGTCAGGTGCGTGCGCATGGCGGCCTCTGCGCCATCGCTGTCGCGGCTCATCAGCGCTGCATAAACTGACAGGTGCTCCGACAAACTTTGCGTCAACCGACCCGGCGCATGTAGTTGCTGAAGTCGTGCGAGTTTGAGAATTTTTCTCAAATCAGCAATCGATTGCGCCAACCAGCGGTTGTTGGCCAGCATGATGATGGCCTCGTGAATGAGTAGATTGGTCGCGTAATAGTCTTGAATGCGGCCAGCGTCGGCATGGCCCGTCAAACGGTCATGCAAAATTTTCAGGGCCGCCAAGTCTGCATCACTCGCGTTGCGTGCGGCTTCATAAGCGCACCGGCCTTCCAGCAGCGCGATCACTGGGAAAATATCATCTAAATCCTGCTCGGTCACTTCGCTGACGAAACAACCACGCCGTGGCTCATGTCGCATCAGCCCTTCGGCCGTCAGTACCTTGAGGGCTTCGCGCAAGGGTGTGCGCGAGATTTTCAGACTCTCGCACAGGGCGACTTCGTCGACAAAACTTCCGGGTAACAAGGCGCCGGAAAAAATATGTTCCCGCAAAGTGGCGGCAACTTCCTGATGCAAAGAATTCTGGACAAGGCGCATGATTATCGAGACCTAACTAGGAAAGAAACAACGGTAAAAAACCATAATTACGGATAATTATGATGTGCCACCGTGGTGCTTGCAAGCAGAACAGTCGATAAAAAGTTGCTAAAAGTCGACATGTGAGACCAACCAACGGTCAAACTCATCACGTCATTTAAATCACAACAAACGCATAGGTAGTTGGCTCAGCGTGAGGTCACGACTTCTTTGAAGCCCAGATCCACAGCCAAGCACCCGCAGCGATCATCGGTAGACAGAGCCATTGCCCCATGCTCATGCCGAGGGCAAGGATTCCCAAAAAGTCATCGGGCTCTCGAAAGAATTCCGCCACAAAGCGAAGCACACCATAGCCCACGAGAAAGGCTGCCGAGACTTCGCCCATCTTGCGCGGCTTGCGGGCATACAACCACAGCAACACAAAGAGCAGCAAACCTTCGAGCAAGAACTGGTAAACCTGCGACGGATGACGGGGTTGCAGCGTTCCGCTGTGCATGAAAACCATGCCCCATGGCAAATCGGGGTCACAGATGCGGCCCCACAACTCACCATTGATGAAGTTCCCAACACGGCCAGCGGCCAGACCGGTCGGGACGCACGGGGCGATCAAGTCCATGACTTGCAACCATGGCTTATGGCGGGTTCGGGCAAACCAAATCTGCGACACCAGCACGCCCAACATCCCACCATGAAAACTCATGCCGCCCTGCCACACCGCCAGTATTTCCAACGGATGTACGAGGTAGTAGTCAGCCTTGTAAAAAAGGCAATAGCCAATGCGACCCCCTAGCACCACGCCCACCACACCCAAAAACAAAATATCTTCAATGTCCCGGCGACTCCAAGCGGCCGTACCGGTCATCGATGCATAGGGTTGGTGACGCAAACGAAGAGTCGCCAAAAACAAGAAAAGGCCGAATGCAGCCAAATACGTGAGGCCATACCAATGAATGGCTAAGGGGCCCAATTGCAGGGCGACGGGATCAATTTCAGGGTGAATCAGCATCGGCTCATTGTGCCAGCGCAGACAGCGAGGCCAGCGCGTGCGTCGAATGAACTCAACCCACTCGATAGCATCGTAGAATTCAAAATTGCGCCGACAAAGCCTCGGACCATTCGCAACCAACCCAAGACAAAGAGACCCCATGACGCAAAACAAAATGCCCGAAGGCGACGTTATCAACCGCCGCAGCCGCAACATCACAGAAGGCACCGCGCGTGCGCCAAATCGTTCGATGTACTACGCCATGGGGTACGAAGCAGAAGACTTCAAAAAGCCAATGGTCGGTGTGGCCAACGGTCACAGCACCATCACCCCGTGCAACAGCGGACTGCAGAAACTGGCCGATGCGGCTATTGCCGGGATTGAGGAAGCCGGCGGCAATGCCCAAGTATTTGGCACACCCACCATTTCTGATGGCATGGCGATGGGTACCGAGGGCATGAAGTACTCGCTGGTCAGCCGCGAAGTCATTTCAGACTGCATCGAGACCTGCGTGCAAGGCCAGTGGATGGACGGTGTGCTGGTGGTCGGCGGGTGCGACAAGAACATGCCAGGCGGATTGATGGGCATGTTGCGCGCCAACGTTCCGTCAATTTATGTCTATGGCGGTACGATTTTGCCTGGCCACTACAAAGGCAAAGACCTGAACATTGTCAGCGTCTTTGAGGCCGTTGGCGAACACTCTGCCGGCCGTATGAGCGACGAAGATTTGCTGCAAATCGAGCGTCGCGCAGTGCCCGGCCCCGGCAGCTGCGGTGGCATGTACACGGCCAACACCATGTCCAGCGCCTTTGAGGCCTTGGGCATGTCCCTGCCCTTCTCGTCGACCATGGCCAATCCGCACGATGAAAAAACCAACTCGGCCAAAGAGTCGGCCAAGGTGCTGATCGAAGCCATCAAAAAGAACATCAAGCCGCGCGACATCGTCACCAAGAAAGCCATTGAAAACGCCGTGGCGGTGATCATGGCCACCGGCGGTTCCACCAATGCCGTGCTGCACTTTCTGGCGATTGCCCACACGGCAGGCGTCGAGTGGACGATTGACGATTTCGAACGTGTCCGCCAAAAAACCCCTGTGCTGTGCGACCTGAAACCGAGTGGCCAGTACCTCGCCGTGGACCTGCATCAGGCCGGTGGCATTCCGCAGGTCATGAAAACATTGCTGGCAGCCGGCCTGCTTCACGGCGATTGCATGACCATCAGCGGGCAGACCATTGCCGAGGTGCTGAAAGATGTGCCCGATGTACCGCGTGCCGACCAAGACGTGATTCGGCCGATCAACAACCCGATGTACGCGCAAGGTCACTTAGCGGTACTCAAAGGAAACTTGTCACCTGAGGGCTGCGTAGCCAAAATTACTGGCCTCAAAAACCCGGTCATGACCGGTCCGGCCCGCGTGTTCGATGACGAGCAAACTGCCATGACGGCTATTCTCGGCGGCAAGATCAAGGCCGGTGACGTGATGGTATTGCGCTACCTCGGCCCTAAGGGCGGACCCGGGATGCCCGAAATGCTGGCACCCACGGGTGCGCTGGTGGGCGCCGGCTTGGGCGAAAGCGTCGGCCTCATCACCGATGGTCGCTTTTCCGGTGGCACCTGGGGCATGGTCGTCGGCCACGTTGCACCAGAAGCGGCAGCGGGTGGCAACATCGCCTTCATCAAAGAAAACGACTCCATCACCATCGATGCCAAACAGCTGCTGCTGCAGCTCAACATCAGTGACGAAGAATTGGCCGCTCGCAAAGTCGGCTGGACCCCACCCCTGCCACGCTACACCCGCGGTGTGCAAGCCAAGTTCGCCTTCAACGCCTCCAGCGCCAGCAAAGGTGCTGTCCTTGACGATTATTGAAGACTGAAAACCCGCATTATCCGCGCCTCCCTGCTCGCCGTCATCGGCTTGAAGGGTCAATCGCCGAATCGATTCAAAGCGATACTAAAGCCTTTAAACTCTCCCGCAGTCAAAACAGAAAAGAGTCTATGAAACATTCTTTATTACTTGTCCCTACCCTGCTCGCCAGTTTGCTCGCAGCCACCCCTGCTCTGGCAGATATGCAATTGGCTAACTCGAAAAACTGCATGGCCTGCCACGCGGCAGCCGTCAAGTTAGTGGGTCCCTCTTTCAAAGACGTCGCAGCCAAATACGCGGGTCAAAAAGACGCCTTGGACAAGCTGTCCACCAAAGTCATCAAAGGCGGTTCAGGCGTCTGGGGCCCTGTCCCTATGCCGGCCAATGCGCAGGTTTCACCGGATGAAGCCCAAAAACTGGTGACCTGGATCTTGGCGCAAAAATAAATTTTTTTAGCGCTCGTTAAAAAGCCCGCTAACGCCATTGGCATCAGCGGGCTTATTAACGTCCCGCCGAAGCGGGTTCCCCAAACAGTTCAGCTCTTTTCAGACAGCTGATCCAGAATAGCCGGGTTCTCCAGCGTCGAGGTGTCTTGCGGGATGGTTTCGCCTTTGGCGATGCCGCGCAACAAGCGCCGCATGATCTTGCCGCTGCGGGTTTTCGGCAGGTTGTCACCGAAACGGATTTCCTTTGGCTTGGCGATCGGGCCGATTTCCTTGCCTACCCAGTCGCGCAGTTCTTTGGCGATAGCCTTGGCTTCATCGCCGGTTGGTCGCGAACGCTTGAGCACAACAAAAGCGACGATGGCTTCACCGGTCACGTCATCAGGGCGACCGACCACCGCAGCCTCAGCGACCAGCGTCGAGTGGCCCACCAAGGCCGACTCGATCTCCATCGTCCCCATGCGGTGACCCGACACATTCAGCACGTCATCAATGCGACCGGTGATGCGGAAATAGCCACGGTCTTCGCTGCGCACAGCGCCATCGCCAGCCAAGTAGTAAGTGCCGCCCATTTCTGGCGGGAAGTAGCTTTTCTTGAAACGCTCCGGGTCGTTCCAGATGGTGCGAATCATGGACGGCCAAGGGCGCTTAATCACCAACAGGCCACCCGACCCATTTGGTACGTCACCACCGACTTCATCGACGATAGCGGCCATGATCCCAGGCAGAGGCAAGGTGCAGCTGCCGGGCACCAGCGGCGTGGCACCTGGCAACGGCGTGATCACGTGACCACCGGTTTCGGTTTGCCAGAAGGTGTCCACGATCGGGCAACGCTCGCCGCCGACGTTTTTGTAGTACCACATCCAGGCTTCAGGATTGATGGGCTCACCAACCGAACCCAAGATACGCAAGCTGCTCAAGTCGGAGCTGCGGGGGTGGACTTTTTCGTCGGCTTCCGCGGCCTTGATCAGCGAGCGGATCGCGGTCGGTGCGGTGTAGAACACAGTGACTTTGTGGCGTTCGATCATTTGCCAGAAGCGGCCTGCATTCGGGAACGTCGGGATACCTTCAAAAATGATCTGCGTTGCGCCTGCCGCCAATGGGCCATAAGCCACATAGGTGTGGCCGGTGATCCAGCCAATGTCGGCCGTGCACCAGAAGACATCGCTGGGCTTGATGTCGAAGGTCCAGTCCATCGTCAGCTTGGCCCACAGCAAGTAGCCGCCGGTGCTGTGCTGCACGCCCTTTGGTTTGCCGGTGGAGCCCGAGGTGTAAAGGATAAAGAGCGGGTGTTCAGCACTGACAAACTCAGGCTCGCAAACGGCCGATTGGTTCGCCATGACCTCATGCATCAGACTGTCGCGACCGGCGACCATGGCGCAGGCTGTCGGCGTGCGCTGGAAAACGATGACGTTCTTGATCGACTCGCAGCCGCCCATGGCGATGCCTTCATCGACGATGGCTTTGAGGGGCAATTCTTTGCCCCCGCGCAGTTGGTAATTGGCCGTGATGACGGCTACGGCACCAGCGTCTTGTATGCGCTCTTGAAGGCTCTTGGCAGAAAAACCACCAAACACCACTGAATGCGTCGCGCCAATACGGGCACAGGCCTGCATCGCCACCACGCCTTCAACCGTCATCGGCATGTAAATGACAACGCGGTCACCTTTTTGGATGCCCATGCCCTTCAGAGCATTGGCAAACTGGCAAACCTTGGCGTGCAGCTCTTTGTAGGTGACATTGGTGACTTTGCCATCGTCGCTCTCGAAGATGATGGCTTTTTGGTTTTCTGTTGGCGTGCCGAGGTGACGGTCCAAGCAGTTGTAGGAGGCGTTCAGCTGACCATCCGCAAACCACTTGTAAAACGGTGCATCTGACTCGTCAAGTGTTTGGGTGAAAGGCTTTTTCCAGCTCAGATTTTCGCGGGCAAGACGGGCCCAAAAACCTTCAAAATCAGTTTCGGCTTCTTTGCACAAGGCTTCGTAAGCGGCCATGCTCGAAATACTGGCGGTTTTGGCGAGCACTGGATCGGGGTTGAAAAACCGGTTCTCAATCAATGTGGACTCGATGGCGGATTGGGTTGAACTCATGAGCTATCTCCTGTTATCTGACTTTTTTTAATTACGAATCAATCCGTAAATGTCGTTTGAGGCACTTACAAACCACTGACTGTCAGCCAACTTACAAATGACCTACGGCGTTCAAGGCTGAAGTAAAACTCTTAAAATTCTGGGTTACTCAAAAAGGCCCCATGTCTGACTCTACGCCATCACGTTCCACGGCACTTCGGCCCATCCCAAGTTTCATTTTTGCCAGCCGCTGGCTTCAGTTGCCGCTGTACGTTGGCCTGATCGCCGCGCAAGTCGTCTATGTCTTCCACTTTTTGGTTGAGTTAAAACATTTGATTGAGGCTGTGTTTGGCAGCCCGTCTGCGCTACAAGCACTTGTCAGTAGCATAGGCTACAAAACAGACTTTGCAATCTCATCACTCAATGAAACCATCATCATGCTCGTGGTGCTGGGCTTGATTGACGTTGTCATGATCTCCAACCTGTTGATCATGGTCATCGTCGGAGGCTACGAAACCTTTGTCAGCCGCATGAGGCTCGATGATCACCCCGACCAACCCGAGTGGCTGAACCATGTCAATGCATCCGTCCTGAAGGTCAAACTGGCCACGGCCATCATCGGCATCAGTTCGATTCATTTGCTCAAAACCTTCATCAATGCCGCTAACTACGACCTCAAGGTCTTGATGTGGCAAACCATCATTCACGTTGTCTTTTTGCTCAGCGCTTTGGCGATCGCACTGACTGACAAGCTGATGGTGCGTAGCGACGATGGTGGCCATTGAGACGTTGTTCAGCCCGAACACACATCAGCGACCGCTGCGGCCCACCATCACTTCAGGCCGCACCCAAGCGTCAAACTGCTCAGCCGTCACATGACCCGAGGCCAGCGCCGCCTCGCGGAGCGTGCTGCCCTCTTGATGGGCTTTCTTGGCGATCAGGGCGGCCTTGTCATACCCAATGTGCGGGTTCAGCGCGGTCACCAACATCAGTGACTGGCTCAGCAACGCGCCAATGCGCTCGAGGTTCGGCTCAATGCCGACCGCGCAATGTTTGTTAAAACTCTTCATGCCGTCAGCCAGCAAACGCACACTCTGCAAAAAATCATGGGCAATCAGTGGACGGAACACATTCAGTTCAAAGTTACCCGAAGCGCCGCCCATGTTGATGGCCACATCATTGCCAAACACCTGACAGCAAAGCATCGTCAACGCCTCACATTGGGTCGGGTTCACCTTGCCCGGCATGATAGAAGAACCCGGTTCGTTCTCAGGGATGTTCAGTTCGCCCAATCCACTGCGCGGACCACTGGCCAGCCAACGCACATCGTTGGCGATTTTCATCAGGCTGGCGGCCAGCGTTTTGAGCGCGCCATGCGCATGCACCAGCGCGTCGGCCGACGCCAGCGCCTCGAACTTGTTGGGCGCGGTGACAAAAGGCAAACTGGTCAGACGCGCCAATTCAGCGGCGGCTTTTTCAGCATAACCATTCGGAGCATTCAAGCCCGTGCCGACGGCGGTCCCACCCAATGCCAGTTCGCACAGATGCGGCAAAGCGGCGCGCACATGCTGCTCGCCATGCGCAAGTTGCGACACGTAACCTGAAAACTCTTGACCCAGTGTCAGCGGCGTAGCGTCTTGCAAATGGGTGCGGCCAATTTTGACAATGCCGGCAAAAGCCTGCGCTTTGGCATCCAGCGTGGCGCGCAACTCGGCCAACGCTGGCAACAATTGCTGGTTGATGGCAACCACGGCGGCCACATGCATGGCCGTTGGGAAGACGTCATTTGAGGATTGACTGCGGTTGACGTCATCGTTCGGATGAACCCGACGGCGAATCCCGCGCTCGCCGCCCAGCAGTTCGCTGGCCCGATTGGCCAGCACCTCGTTCATGTTCATGTTGGTCTGCGTGCCGGAGCCAGTCTGCCACACCACCAGCGGAAATTCATGCGGCAAATGGCCTGCACGAACTTCTTCAGCCGCCGCCATGATGGCTTGGGCCTTGTCGCCGGGCAACAGGCCCAGTGAGAGGTTGACGAAAGCCGAAGCATGCTTGACCAGCGCCAGCGCGTCAATCAACTCCTTCGGCTGACGCTCACCAGAGATGTCGAAATGATGCAGAGAGCGCTGGGTCTGCGCACCCCAGAGCCGGTCAGCCGGCACTTCAACCGCGCCGAAGCTGTCGTTCTCAATACGGATGTTCATATGGCTTGAAGTGGTCATGTCAGGACCCTGTTGGGTTAGCTGTCAAAATAAGGGACTGTGCACAAGCTAGCAGAGTTTGATCGCTCTGAACACCAGCGACTTTTCCTTTCGTCATCTCCTAAAAAGCCAATGAGAATGTCCATGACAACAAACATCCAACAAGCCGACCTCATAGAATCCGTCGCCGCCGCCCTGCAATACATCAGCTACTACCACCCGGCTGACTACATCGCCCATCTGGCACGCGCTTACGAACGCGAACAAAGCCCGGCCGCTAAAGACGCAATTGCTCAGATTCTGACCAACAGCAAGATGAGCGCCACCGGCCACCGGCCGATCTGCCAAGACACCGGCATCGTCAATGTGTTTTTGAAAGTCGGCATGAACGTGCGGCTGACGGGTTTTACCGGCAGCCTGGAAGACGCCATCAACGAAGGCGTGCGTCGCGCCTACAACCACCCAGACAATACGCTGCGCGCCAGCGTCGTCGCCGACCCACATTTCAACCGCAAGAACACGCAAGACAACACGCCCGCCGTGATCTTCACTGAGATCGTGCCAGGCAACAAAATCGACGTGACAGTGGCAGCCAAAGGCGGCGGCTCTGAAAACAAAAGCAAGATGGTCATGCTCAACCCGGGCGACTCCATCGTTGACTGGGTGCTCAAAACCGTGCCAACCATGGGCGCTGGCTGGTGCCCACCGGGCATGCTCGGCATCGGCATCGGCGGCACCGCTGAAAAATCCGTGCTGATGGCCAAGGAAAGCCTGATGGACGACCTCGACATGTACGAGCTGCAGGCCAAGTCTTCGGCGGGGACCCAACTCAGCCAAGTCGAAGACATGCGACTTGAATTGTTCGACAAAGTCAACGCGCTCGGCATTGGCGCGCAGGGTTTGGGTGGCCTGACCACCGTGCTTGACGTCAAGATCAAGATGTACCCAACGCACGCCGCCAGCAAGCCCGTGGCGATGATCCCCAACTGCGCAGCAACCCGCCATGCGCACTTTGTGCTCGACGGCAGCGGCCCCACCTACCTGACGCCGCCCAGCCTCGATCTGTGGCCCAACGTGGTCTGGACGCCGGACTACGTGAAGAGCAAAAAAGTCAACCTCGACACCTTGACCAAAGCCGAAGTGGCCAGCTGGAAACCCGGCGACACGCTGCTGCTCAACGGCAAGATGCTGACCGGCCGCGATGCCGCGCACAAACGCATCAAAGACATGCTGGCCAAAGGCGAAAAGCTGCCGGTTGACTTCACCAACCGCGTGATTTATTACGTCGGCCC
>CANCLK010000057.1 GCA_947378785.1 Comamonadaceae bacterium | reverse complement strand
ACTGCCCCACTTTATGCCCTCGATCAGACCACTGAAAGCACGACCGAAACCTTGGTCGGCATGGAGGTCGACGTTGATTTCGCCGAATGTGTGGCCAATTTTTGTTCTGAAAGTTGCCGTGATGCCGGACGCGCCAAGGTAATGGCAGGGTTTGGTGTCCCTGTTCCCGATCAACGTCCGACGTTTGACAATGGTGAACCTTGCGCCGTCTGCCGCGACCCGGTTGATGTTTTTGCACCGCATATGGTGTTTTCAGAGTCTCAAATCGACCTCACGGCTTCAAGCCCGGAGCCGGAGAATTTTCGGTACCTTGCCTTGGTCTGTGCGGGTTGTGAGGAAAAGGTTGTGCGGGGCCGCATTCATGGGGGGTGAACTGTTGGCAAGTAGATTCACACTATTTGCGGACGGCGGTTCAAATCCGCGTTTGACACTTGAAGTTGTGTTCAATTACCCGCTGTGTTTGTCCGTGCAGGCTTTCAATGACAACAAGCGCGCCATGGAGCTCGCTGAGGTATCATGTCGGGTATCATTTTGGTGGGTTTCCAGTTTTACGGATTGGGAAAAGTCTTTTAAATTCAACCTCTTGTATGAGAATGGTGAAAGCTCCCCCCAGCTCCACCATACCCTTGTTTAAAGGCCGCTAGGAATGACCACCTAGCGGCCTTTTTCTTTGGTAAATCAACAGCTTAGGGTCTGGTGGCCGATAAGGGGCACTATTGACAGCTAGCATTAAAGCGGGGAACATGGCGGGGAACAACCGGGGTAAACAGGACGATTTCTTGATTTGTTCCCCGGTTTTATGGAGGAAGCCCATGCTGACTAACCCTGAATGCAAAAATGCAACCTGCCCCCCGTACAAGAAGAGGGTGCGTTTTACCGATGCAGCTGGCCTCTATCTGGAAGTAAGCCCTGCAGGCTCAAAGCGGTGGTTTTGGAAAACATACGCTGATGGAAAAGAGGGGCGCATGGCGTTGGGCAGTTACCCGGAGGTGTCACTCAAAGAGGCACGTCAAGCCCGTTACGCAGCCAAACTGCAAAAGTCTGAAGGCATCAACCCAGTCCAAGCCCGAAAGCTGCAAAAGCTGAAAACTACGCGCATCGGTGGCGATACATTCAAAGCAGTGGCCTTGGAGTGGTACGGCAAGCAAGCCCCGCAATGGAGCGAAAGTCACGCCGAACGATCATTGCGGCAATTTGAGCGTGACCTCTTTCCGTGGATTGGTGATAAGCCGATGGCCGACATTCATGCTTTGGAGCTATTGACGGCACTGCAAAAAATCGAGGACAGGGGTGCGATAGAAACGGCAGACCGGGTATTGATGTTGGCGCGGCAGGTTTGGGACTACTGGCTCCCTACGGCGGACGTGCAACAACGCAACATCACCGAAGGCTTGAAAAAGCGGCTGATGCCCTACCGGGGCAAAAGTTTTGCGGCAATCGTGGAGCCTAAGCGGTTTGGCGAGCTGCTGCGGGCGATCCGGAATTACAAGGGCGGGCCGATTGTACGAACGGCACTGCAACTTGCTCCCATGCTCTACCAACGGCCCGCTAATCTGAGAATGATGGAGTGGGCGGAGCTTGACCTTGATGGTGCGCGTTGGACCATCCCGAGCATGAAAATGAAGCGTACGAAGGTGGAGAAAGAGCTGGGCGAAGCCCACACGGTGCCACTGCCCGTACAGGCTGTAGCGCTACTTCGCTCCATCCAGCCACTGACCGGGCACGGTGTGCATGTGTTCCCAGGTGAGCGTAGCCACGAAAGGGCCATATCTGACAACAGCGTACGCAGCGCGCTGTATGCGCTGGACTTTGGTAAGGAACAAACTTGGCATGGCTTCCGGGCAAGCGCACGCACGATGTTGGTTGATGAATTGAATCTAGACCCACTAGCAATCGAAGCGAATCTAGCCCACGTTGTGAAGGATTCCAACGGTCGTAGCTACAACCGAACGCAATACCTGAAACAGCGGTTTGAACAGATCCAGCAATGGGCCGATTACTTGGACAAGTTGGCACGCGGTGCTGACGTGATCCCGTTCAAAGCGGCATAGCAGTCTTCAGCTACGTTTAGCTATCGGCCGATTCCAGCTGGTGACAACTGGGTCAACTTTACCCAGTGGCATTAACTTTTCTCCTCACGTAAGCTTTAGGAAACGCATGGTAAAAAAAGAAAAAATTGGCCGCAGGGCCACTAAGGAAGACCGTGCACGCGCGGCGAAATGGGTCGAGCTATATCGACTTGCACAGGCCAGCCCTGACGGGCGGCATTGCCTTAATCCCCAGGATGAATTGGAATGCCAGGCATACATTGATGAGAACGACCCTGAGCCGTTATTGGATGCATTGGAACGCTTCGTCGAACATGGAACATTCGTGGACATGCGTGACATTGATCCTTTATTGGTGCGCATCGAAGTGTCTGACCTACGAGCTGGAGGGGAGAAATATGCAGCCGCAATTGCCGCAGTCGCGGAAAAACACCATACATCTGATAGCAACATAAACCGCATGCTCGCACTGTCAAAACGTGACACCGATTGGCGGTGACTTGATCGGGTAATTTTGGAACACTGCCCCCAATCGCTAGCACCTGCTAGTGAGAACCATAAAGGGGTAAGCAATGTTAATTTTGAGACTTCCAGACGTTAAGCGGGTATTGGGGCACCGGGCTGACGCAAGCGTTTACAACGCAATCCGCGACGGGTTGTTCACCACTGGAGTGGCCATTGGACAGCGTGCAAAAGGCTGGCCCGACTATGAAGCGCAGGCAATTGCAACTGCACGAGTTGCAGGCAAGACTGATGCGTATATCCGCGAGCTGGTGACAGCACTCCACGCGAAGCGCACTGAACTTCTGTGCACGGTGAAAGGGGCACTGCTATGAGCCACACCACCATTGAAAAAGCCCCCGGTGCTTGCGACACCGAAGGCTTTGATGCCGACACTTGCTATTTGAATTCTGCCACGTCACATACACCAGAGCAAGAGTTTCACGTGGCTATCGTCGCGGCTGGACTGTCACCTCCCTACGAAATTATTGCTGATGGTGAGATACATCGGTTCAGTTCTAACGGCGGAGTTGACGATGATGCAGGCTGGTATGTGCTGCATCTTGACGCTATGGCAGCAGGTGTATTTGGTTGCTGGCGTACAGGCGAAAAATGGAACTGGTGCAGCACGACCACCAGCCCGATGGCGCTGGCAGAGCGCATTGCATATCAGGACCGGTTGGAGTCCCTGAAAGCACTGCGCGATAGTGAACAAGCGCAGCGCCATGCATCGGCGGCTGTGTCGGCAGTCAGTTCATTTGATGCGGCGAGCCTCTGCATCGACCATCCGTATCTGACCACCAAGGGCGTGCAGGCCTATGGCGTCCGGCTAGCGGGTGACAACTTGCTGATTCCTTTATACGACTTGGCAGGCACACTGCACAATCTACAAACCATCACCCCGGATGGAGGCAAGCGGTTTCTAACTGGCGGTAGGGTGAGGGGATGCTTTCACGGATTAAGGGGTTCAGCAGGCGTTCTGCTCATCTGTGAGGGGTATGCAACTGGTGCTAGCCTGCATGAGGCAACTGGCTATCAAGTGGCGGTGGCCTTCAATGCGGGCAATCTAGAAACGGTGGCGCTGGCCTTGCGCGCTCAGTTTCCTAAATTGAAAATTGTCATGGCAGCCGACGACGACTATCAGACCGTCGGTAACCCCGGCACGACCAAGGCTCAGGCTGCAGCTGCGGCGGTTGGTGGCTATCTGGCAGTTCCTGACTTTGGAGCCAACCGGCCAGCAAAGGCAACCGACTTCAATGACCTACACCAGCTTGCGGGGTTGGATGCAGTCAAGCGCTGTATTGATGCTGCTCTCAGTGCTGTGCCTGCTATCGCCAGCAATGCCATGCTCACCGGGAAATTTGTTGATCAGCATGGTGCGCCAAACATCACTACGTTGAGTGAAGACGAACAGCGCTTACGCTGCGCCATTGCTGCAATTCCGGCGGCAGCACGTCTGGATAAACATTCTGCCGCGCAGGTCATCGGCATGGCCTTGCGTCATGTGTCCGGCGGCATTGATGAAAACCTAGGCCGCGCATTGTGTGGCGAATGGGATGCTATTACGGGCGGCGCAGCACTAACGGTTTTTACATCAAGCGATCCGAACTATTCAGCTGGTAAGCCGCTGGGACTGCCCAGTGTGTTCACGCTGGCACGGGTGCATGGTTGGTCTGATTCAGAAACTTGGACAGCGCCAACACCACTGCCTGATGCGTTGCCACCTGTGATGGCCTTTGACGAAAATCTGTTACCCGTTGCTTTGCGGCCCTGGGTGATGGATATTGCCCATAGGATGCAATGCCCGGCAGACTTCACGGCAGTGACAGCGCTAGTGGCAATGTCTAGCCTCATTGGTGCACGTGCCGTGGTGCAACCCAAAGCCCAGGATAGTTGGCAGGTTGTGCCCAACTTATGGGGCGTGGTTGTGGGCAGGCCCGGCGTGAAAAAGTCTCCGGCCTTGGGTGAAGCATTGAAGCCACTGGACAAACTACAGGAGAACGAGTCTGAAGCGTGGCAGCTTGCAAATGCTGCATGGGAACTCGACTGCAAAGTGACTGAGATGCAAGGTGAGGCGAACGAGAGAAAAGCTAAGAGTTTGGCCAGCACAGACCCGGTCGCAGCCCGTGCGCTGCTGGTGCCTGTGGTCACCCCAGCAGGCCCTTTGGCACGGCGCTATATCGTGAACGATGCCACAGTGGAAAAGCTAGGTGAGCTAATGCAGCAAAACCCTTGGGGCACCTTGTCCTACCGGGATGAGCTTTACGGGCTGCTCACTGGCCTAGACAAACCGGGGCAGGAAGGCTCGCGGGCTTTCATGCTGCAAAGTTATGACGGAAATCAGGGTTACACCTTTGACCGCATCGGGCGCGGTACCGTGCATATTCCACGCGTATGTCTTGCCATGATTGGCGGTATCCAGCCTGGTCGGATTCAGGAATATGTGCGCGGTGCGGTGGCCGGTGGTAGTGCTGATGATGGTTTGTTGCAGCGCTTTGGTCTGGCTGTGTGGCCCGACATAGCAAGCGAATTCATCCACGTTGACCAGCGGCCTGACGACACGGCAAAGCAAACCGCCTTGGCCGTGTTTGATCGTCTGGCAGGGCTGCACCCTGCAAACGAAACGGAGCCTGTTGTATGGCGCTTTGACGATGCGGCGCAAGCCTTGTTTGTGGAATGGCTGATTCCCTTCGAGGTCGAAATTCGCGGCAATGAGCTGCATCCGGCCATGATCTCGCACCTGGCAAAGTACCGCAAACTGATCCCGGCGCTGGCGCTGATATTTGCCCTGATTGACACACCTGATAGCGGCGGCGTGATCCATGAAGCTGAGCTGATCCGGGCACTGGCCATGGGGGACTACTTGCGCAGCCATGCGAACCGCTTGTATGCGGCGGCTGTGATGCCAGAGACGAAGGGCGCGGCAACCCTGCTATCCAAGATCAAGTCAGGAAAGTTGGCTGATAGCGACGGTGTGATCTCTAGTAGTTTCACGCCCCGGCAAGTGGCCGTGAAGCATTGGGCTGGATTGGGTTCACCGGCGGAGGTACGCAAGGCCGCCGAGGTACTGGTGGACTACGACTACCTACGCCGCGAAACAATACCAATGGGTGCATTGGGCGGCAGGCCCAGCGAGCGCTATGCAATCAATCCGGCAGTGCTGAAAGACATTGCAGTGGGAACCGGCTCGCGCAGCTGATAAATCAGTTATGCCCCAGGTGGGGGTTATGAAACCTACAAAACCCACTGAGCTACCTCAGCAAGCGGTTTTGTAGGTTTTGTTGCCTGCACCCTACCACCAACAGAAAAAATTAGCGTGATACGGAAAGCCGAACAAAGGGTGACCAATGTACTGACCTTCACCAGCAATCGCTGGCTTGCGTGCATTAGATTTTGCATATGTTGCCCGCATGAGATTGACAATCAACTACCGCGCGAAGGCTCTTCATCATTCGGTGACCACGCAGGTAAGAATTGAGGCCTTGGGGTTGGGTGAAATTTCTAAAATGGGTATGACCGTAGTGACAAAGAGCCAGAGGTCAAGAAACCGAACCACCCCCCCCATCAGTTCTAACACCCAATTCAACGCATGCACACCCCTACAGCGCGGTCATGCGCCCTTGCAAGTCGCTGCGCTTGGTTTCTAGGTCGCATCACCGCTTTCCTTGGCTCGATGCACCGCTATCTCAGCCAGTGTGCGCGGCTCGGCTTCGCCCCGCACAAGTGCATGGGGAGCTGCATGGCCAGTGCTTCGCAAGTCTTGGTTAGTGCGCTGTGGCGCAGACGTGGCCGATACGCTGTCAAGCTTCGACCAGCAGCGTGACCATGTGCCCCCGTGAGTCGCTTCGCTTGGTCACAAAGGCACATCGTCACTTGGCTTGTGTTTGCAGGTCTGTGGGTCTGGTCAGTGGCAAAGACGGCGTACCGTCATTGCCAAGCTTCATGAAGTTCATGGCCAGTTGCTTCACAATGATGGCTTCATGAGCGCTGTGGCGCTGGTTGTGTGTCACGGCTCGCATACGCATCGTGCTGGCATCCCAGCTCGACCAGCGTTGGTGATCCACAGCTACGTCAAAGTTACATAACGCCGCATTTCAGAAAGTGATCGCCAGTCACTGCGCTGAAGCTCCGCTTGGTGTCGCCCACCGCTTCGCGCCCTGGCGGGTTTCCAAAACAGGCGTTATGCAAAATTGTCTACGCTGGAGCGGTCACCAGTCGTCAGCGCTTCTCGGTCGCTTCGCGCCCTACACGCCGCCGCCTGTTGCCCTGGTGGTGTGCTTAGGTTGTGGCTTATGTCAGGCGCTTTGCGCATGGTTTTAATCAGCGGCTTCGCCGTATATGTTGTGTTTGCCCCCGCCCACCCTTGGGGCTTGCTTGCTTCGCAGCATTGCCCGTGCTGTCTACCCGTCCGCCCCCCAAGGGGGCTCCCTTAGCCCACACGTTTACTTGGTTGGTTTTTGGTTTGCTGGCCTGTCAGTCGGCGTGACAGCTAACGCTTGCCGTCAGTTCAGAAAATCCCTGCTCTGAATATCGCGGGCATGGTGCAAAACTCGGACAACGATGACGCCTGACTCTTCAGGGATGTAGTACAGGTTGTACGAGGTCGATGTCGGCCAACACCTGATGTCCCCGCTTAACTCTGGGCGTGCTCTACCCATCAATGGCTGCAAGGCCAGTGTCTGGGCTTCTTTCTCGATGAGATCCAAGACATGGTCAGCCGCCTCGAAGCTTTGTTCCGAAATAAACGACCACGTCTCCAGAAGGTCAGTCTGCGCACTACGGGCAAACAATACCGATGCCATCAAGACTTTTTCTTCAGCGCACGGCCTTGGGCTTTGATGGCGGCCATGTCCATTTTGCTGACGTGACCCGCGTTCACATCTGCCATGCCTTGAGCGATGTCGGCCCTGATGGCGGCCAGACTGGATTGCTGCACGGATTGGTAAGCCTCGAACAGCCGCAGCGCTTCGCGGATGACTTCACTGGCCGAGCCATAAAGACCTGATGCAACATGCTGGCGCACACGCGCTTCAAGTTCCATGGGCAAAGATACGTTTAAAGCCATAAGGCCTCCTTGAGTGGCAAAGATTGCCATCTTATGGCATTTATCTACTTGCCGCGATACCGTTTTGAAATTCACCACGACGCTCAAGCGTATTCAGCAAAGCCCTAGCGTTAGACCAGATGAACCAGCCTTGACAATTGCAACCATCGGCAAGTCCATCATGAACGGCACCACGTTGACCGCATCAATCAACGTGTCTTGCCTCAGGTGAGCGAAACGCTGTGTGGTTTTGATCTGGGTGCGGCCGAGAATCTTATGCACTTCATACAAGCTACGTCCGGCGTTGACCCGAAAGCTGGCGAAGCTGTGGCGCAGGTCATGGATGCGGACATCGGCCCCCGCCCCCAAGGGGGCTCCCTCAGAACCGCGCTTAGACACACCGCCGTCGGTGACGGGCTCCACTAAAGTAGGAGTGCTGCCTAAAGTCGAGCCGAGATTACAACATCACTGCAATCTTCTCTATTTGGTTCAATAGTGCGTGCATTGGCCATGAGTCTGTCAGGTAACTAGTCCTACTGGTTCTGGCACAGCACCATGTCGGCCAAAATGCGCACCAGTACCATTGAGCTCGCGTGCAAAGCCCGTAAGGCCCTATTTCTTTCGATAAGGTTTTGACCAAGCGCGCTATTGCCAAGCGGCTCCCCCTTTGAGCTTGAAGGCTGAATGACCTTGCGGGTTACCGACTTTTCGCTCCCGGTCAGTCGAAATCGGCAGAGGTGGAGATATTTGCGTCGGTAGCCACGAACCAAATTGCGCCACAAATCTCTCCCTTCTACTAGCCCGTCTGGGCGTCTGCTTCACACGTCTTCAGTAGGGCGGTATTGGCGGCACCAACCAAGGTGCTTCCCGGCTTTTCCTGCAAGCATGTCTTCGCAATATGGAGGTACGGCAACGTCAATGAAGCGATCTCACTAGAGTGCATACGCATATATAGATTGGATGCGTACCATGTCAAGCATTCTTGGTTCTACATCCGCTATTTGATTTCTCCTCTTTCTTTTTTTTCGACTTTTGCAAACATGCGGAACTTAGTTCTCTAATATGCTTTCGGCATCCCGTTTACCTGGTATCCTGCCGTATTCCGACAACAATTCAGAGGGCGGAACAAGGTGTTGGCAACCTTAGCGACCGCCTTTAACCGGACTGCGGCATTCGCTTGCTGGTTAGAAAATTAACAGATTGAAATAGAAGGGCTTGTTATTCCGTCCTTACGAGGAACACTGCGATGGCGTTGTCAAAATGACAGATGGAGAGTCTTTTTTCTAGAACTCCTTCTTGCACGCTGATTTCGAGCGCCGGAGTCTTGTTGCCGTTATCGAAAAAGCCGTTGATGAGCTAGAGTCGGTGACTGTGATCACGGCAACTTCCGTGTGAATTGAGTGTATGACCGATAGGACGATATTTGATTGATGTGGTTGACCCGGCAACACGTAGCCGGATGATGTCAGAAATTCGCTCCAGCAACACCAGGCCAGAAATCAAGGTTCGGAAGGCTCTGCACGCGCTCGGTTTCCGCTTCGCACGGAGCAGTTTCGGTCTACCCGGGACACCGGACGTCGTATTGCCCCACTGGACAGTTGCGGTGCTGGTGCACGGGTGCTTCTGGCACTGGCATGGCTGCCAACTTTCAAAGTTGCCAGCCAGCAATGAAGAGTTCTGGTTTGCCAAGCTGTCAGCCAACAGGGTGCGTGATGCTCATGTATTGAGCCAGTTACAGGAAAGGGGTTGGCGCGTCGTGACCATATGGGAGTGTTCCTTGCGCGGCAAACACACTGAGGAAGGATTTAAAGCGGCAATGCTCGGCGTTGCGCACTGGATACGTGAAGAGCCAAATGAAAAAACATATGTAGTACCAAGAGTCAGACCGTCGGATCAAAAAAAATGACAACCAAAATAATTGATCTTTTCTCGGGCCCAGGAGGCCTCAGTGAGGGCTTTGCTGCTGTTGACAATGGCAAAGCATTCAATATTGCTGTATCGGCGGAGATGGAAGTCAGCGCTCACAAAACGCTGACTTTACGGGCGTTCTTCCGGCTTGCTGTGAACAACGGTGACACGCGGGCAAAAGCCGCCTACTACGATTTCTGCAATTTAGAGTCTGGCCGTCATCCGTCGGATGTGTGTCCTGGGCTCTGGGCAATGGCCACGACGGAGGCCAGACAGCTGACGCTTGGCGACGCAGCAAGTAACGAGGACTTGGATCGGATCATCGATGAGAAGAGGCTTGTTAATGAACGCACGGTTCTCATTGGCGGCCCCCCCTGCCAAGCCTATTCACTGGTCGGGCGGGCACGCAATAAAGGAAAGGCTGGTTATGAGCCAGAGTCGGACCACCGGCACTATCTGTACAGGGAGTACCTGAGGGTTCTGGCTGCAACTCGGCCGGCGGTCTTTGTCATGGAGAACGTGAAAGGTATTCTTTCTTCCAATGTGGGTGGACGGCAGATATTTCATGACATCCTGACTGATTTACGGGATCCCGTGAAGGCGATCAGTGGCGCAGATGGCCCAAGGTATGTCATCCATTCGCTAGTCAATGGGGCCCGGTTTGAAGCAGGCATGGATCCGTCTGATGTTGATGCAAGAGACTTCATCATCCGCGCAGAAGATTACGGAATACCGCAGGCCAGGCACCGGGTAATTCTTCTCGGTGTGCGGCAGGATGTTCCCTTCAGCCAGTCGCCGATCCTTACGCCAGCGAGGCGGGTAACGGTGAGGGATGCTATTGGAAGCATGCCAGAGATGAGAAGTCGTTTGAGTCGGGGAGATTCATTTATGGCTTGGCGAGACGCCGTGATCACGCACGGCCGGACATTCGCGAACGAGGCCATGCATGGTGAGCTGCGTCAGCTCGCCGAACGCTTAAGCGATGTCTCCCGCTCAATCAAACTGGATCTGGATGTCGGTGGGTTGCGTTTCGAAAGATCAGGACTTCCCGGGAAGCAGGATTCGAACTCGGCCTACGACCAATGGGTTCAGGACAACGAGGTCAAGGTCTGGCTGAATCACAGAACCCGTTCGCATATGGACAGCGATCTGGGGCGCTACCTTTACGCCTCGGTTTTTACCGAGATCTTTGCGCGCTCACCCAAGGGACATCGCGAATTTTCACTGCAGGGCCTGGCTCCTGCACATGCTAACTGGAAGAGCGGCAAGTTCGCTGACCGGTTCAGGGTGCAAAGATTCGACATGCCAAGCACCACGATAACGAGCCATATCGCCAAGGATGGGCACTATTTCATTCATCCTGATCCTGCACAGTGCCGGAGTCTGACGGTCCGTGAAGCCGCAAGACTCCAGACGTTTCCAGATAACTACTTTTTCCAAGGGAATACAACCCAGCAGTATCACCAAGTTGGTAACGCGGTGCCCCCGCTTTTAGCCAACCGAATAGCCATATTGGTCAAATCCATCATTAACGGGATCCGGTAAGGTACTCGACAATAAATGGCGGGGCCTGAGTGTCAGCGAGATGGGACATTCATACGAAAACCCTCGTCATCACATTGCTGTTTGATTTCCTGGAGGCGTATCCAGTCGCGCTCTTTGGTTATGCGGTGAAAACCGTCAATTGTTCCGGCCCGCGAAACCAGCGACCGATCTGTCGGAGAGATGAGCTCATTCATCTTTGGCGACTTAAGCAGAGCTTGCCAGTAGCCGTTCAGGACTGACTCCAGAGCTGCGCTTTGAAGGGCAATACCATTATCTTGAACGCCTTGTTTGCGTCCGTCTTTCTTCGCTTTGTTGAAATCGTCTTTGCCTAGCAGCCAAGGATCCAGTGCGTCCGGACGCTCAACTCTAATCTGCAATACGCGGTTCCAGCATGCTTCCTTTTTACACCATTCCCCGACATTCCTGCTCCCTGCTGGCGGATCAAGAATCACCCTTTGGACTTCGACAGCCAAATGCTTGATGAACGCCATAACCGAGGGGTCGATGCTCTGATCTGTCCACACTTTGCTGACGTTAAATTCAAATTTTTCATCCCTGCATGCATTAAATAGAAGTGACAGCGAGTACGAAACGATTTGCGGTCTGTAGTCTCCCTCGTACCAGTCCCCCTTGCCCGCAGACACGATACTCTCGGTCTTTTTCCAGAGTAATGCCGTTGCGATTATCTTCTGGTAATAAACGTCGTTATAGGTAGGACTGATCGAATTCCAGTATTCGCTGTCACTCAAGTCGGATCTTGAACTCGTGAATTGACCTGCAAACTTTACAAAGTTCTTCTGTGCGCCAAGACTGACCCAGTGCGGTTTGCCGGACCATGTACTGTCGTACTTAGCCAGTTCAGTCTTATTAATGACCTGCTCGCCAGGATATTCAAGATCGAAGGCGTCCTTCTTTGCCTTTGTAAGGTACAGGCGCTCGTTCTGAAATTGGCCCCGCGAACGCTCATAAAACCATTTGCTCTGAATTCTGACCCCGAATTTTGCGGGAACCTGCAATCGTCTCGATATTTCCTCAATTTTTCGGTGCAGAGGATGATTGGCAAAAAAGTCAGCAATTGCCACCTTGTTCTGCGTATTTGCATACTGTGCAATCTTTGGAATAAGGTCGTGTGCATCGTCTCTATTTACTTCAGTTAACTTCAACTGGACAGTTACACCTTCCAAGGAGAGTCGGTCCTTCTTGCGCGCACTGAGGATGCTTGCTGTCGTCTGTCCGCCGTTAACGATCTGGAAATCATTTAATCCGGTGACAAGCTTGTAACCACCAAAGTCTTGCACGGTAACCCCTGCCGCAGTCGCGGCGATCCCATTGTTGTATGCAAAGAAAAGAGCGGGTGTGTCCTGAATGGTTGTGCGGATGCCCTTGTTCACTCCGCCTTTCATACCAAGAAAAGACCGGACATTGCCTTCAAGTAGTCTGCTGCCATATCGTTCAAACAGGTCGGCAATCAACTTCCCTTCAACGACGCACAGAAAGGACCGGAGGTTCTCTGTCTTTGCCGCCTCAATATACGGTATTCCGTCAGTGCCGAAATCCGACAACTTAATTTCAACCGCCTCGCGCTCCCGGGATGACTGGTAAATGGCGGCTAGCCTTTTCAAATCCCATACGTGCCTTTCAACAGGAATTCCGCCGATTGATCCGCACTGCTCCTCTTTAAATTTTTGACTCAAAGATCTGTTTGAAAAAACATGGAGACGTATCCGGGCGATTTTTTCCCGAGAGTCGCGAAGTAGTGAGGATAGGGCGTATGCCGGGTTCACCTCGGCAATGCGTTCATTCAGTTGTCCGGAAACGGACTCATTCAGGAAGTTCTCCATCAACCCTGAAAGCTCCCGAACTTCTGCGGTCGGGAGCATTTCTGGAGCATCTGAGTCTACCCAGCTTCCAACTATCAGACCAATTGATCCGTCTGATTCATCCAGTTCGGTGTACCCGTGCAATCTGAGCTGCCGGTTCCTGCTACCGAATCCGGAATACTCAACTGGCACAAATTCTCCAAAGACGGGATCCTCTTCAAGTCGATCCGCAACCTCCGCTACGAACGCCAACGTATCTACAAGATTCATCGCCGTAGCTCGCCGAATCACTATCTGCTTCAGTTCTTCAAGAAATGAGTTTTCATTCATGAATTGCATCCGGGTTCTGCATGAAGCTCTGCATCGCATCAAGTGAGACTTCATAGGTGGCGCTTACTATTCCTTTGCTGACCATTGAAGACACAATCCTTGGGAAGTCGGCCTCTACCCGGTAGCGACTAGTTGACTCGGGCTGAAAAAGCACGGTATCGTAAAACTCGTGTTCGACGTAGCCGGCTTCCAGTAGCCGGTTTTTAAACACTCTTAATGCCTCGGGATTTGTGGCTATGGCGCCCTCGATCCGGGCCGTCAGAAAATTCAGTCCAATAGCATCGGGATTGCCCGGTTGGGAAAGTCTCAGCACCGTACGGACAAGAAAAAGAGGAACCGCGCAGTCGAGCTGCCCCAACGAAGCAATTGATACGCTCTCCGCTGCTGGGTTTACCGTCTTGATTTCAAATGCGGTATCAGTAAACAGGAAATCCTGATCTGCCGAGAGTGGGCCAACCCAGCCTGTGACAGCTTCGAGGCTGTCTCTTCCCTCTAGAGTAATTAACGACTCCAAAAACAACAATTCTCCAATGAGCCCTTTGATTTCGTGGGTTTTCAGGAGTCCATCTCCCGAACGCAAGAAAAGCTTTTTCCAAAGCAGCAAGCGGTCCTTGAAAAGAGAAATCAGGGCAGCCTCCCCGGCGACAGTTGCCGATGCATCGACCAAGTCTTGGCAAAGAGGGCCAAAAACAGTAGAAAGGCCAAGTCCTCTGAGCCTGAGAACCATCAACCAGGAGCCATCCTGTCGCTGCTGCCGGAAGTAATCCAGTGAAGATGAGTCCAAGTCCACATTTGGCGGCCGACTGTGTACTCCAATTGCCAGTAGTACAAATTCCGATGAGTCTACGCCTGCGTAGATATCAAATTCCTCTATGTAGTCGAACCGGAGCAGGCGAAAACCATTCGCCTCGATAGGCCTAAGTCGAGCCTGTTGAACGCCTTCGGTCCATAGCTCCTCAATCTTGGTCATCATCATCTTCCTGCTCGGATATGAGCCCAACGCTGCGTAATGCGACCTTATTTAACCGATAAGAGACAAGTGCTTGTCCTTCTCCGTCAAATCTGGGGAATGACAAACTAATGGCAACAAGAACTTTCGGCTCAATATCCGCTGCCTTCATCATCCTTCTTTCGCTTTTCGAGCCTTTTTGGACATCACGGGGTTCAACCAAATGAATTGTGATGAGTGGCCTGATACGCTGCCGTCTGTACATGTATCCGGGAACAGTCACGCCTTTTTCCGGATCCGATTTCCTTGCATCCTTCCATTCCAGCTCGGCTGCCAGGATTTGCGATTCGTCAAGTGCAACCCTCTCGTCACTCACGTCCCCAACACGCTGTTTGTTCAGCTTTACGTAGTCCCCACCCTTAGGGGTTTTCTCAAATTGACGCTGCCGAGCATGAATTTTGCGAACGGTTCCATCTGTGCATTTGACAGAGAACGCTGCTTGCTCAGATCCTTCGCCTTGAGGTATGCAGACATCCCAGTACTGCAATGGCGCGATGTCGTTGTTACGGATGAACGAGATGATGGGACTGTCCCCATCCGCGAGATCCGGAATGAACTCCATGTTCATATTGGAAATCTTGAGCTTCTGCAGGAGTCCCGCAATTTCCTTAGCCTCAATCGCCGGCCAGAAACACCGAGATCCCAAGGGCTGAGCGGCAGGAAGCTTCTTAAGAAATTCTGACAGTCTGACAAGATTCTCCGTATTCGTATTTCCATCCTTCGGAAGGAATGCGGTTTCAGCACCGTATTCGTTGAACGAGACATTGACTTCTACCTCCTGGGCATTTCGCATCTTGTTCAATGCAGTAACGATCAATGCGTCAGGGTGCGACCTTATCCGGATTCCAAATTTGCTTGGGGGTTGACGGTTTGCATGCATCCTCCGGACATCCATCCTCAATTCCGCGACGACATCAGCAATGTGACGGAACCAGTCCTGAACATCCGGAGCCATCCAGATTTTGCAGAGATCCGCATACCCGGTTCTGTATCCAAACCAGCGCCCCATTTGCAGTAGCGTGTCATATGCCTTTGAATTCCTATAAAAGTAGCTGACGCAAAGGCCTTCAAGCGTGAGGCCGCGTGACAGAGTCAGCCCACCAATCGCCACTACGCGCCGACCCTTGGCCGACCCTTTGTAGGCCCCGTAATTGAGACGATCCGAGGCTTCGCTATTCTGGTTGATTGTCAGAACTTTGACCGATGCGATGGCTTCGTAAAGAGTTTTCCTAACGTTATCCCAATCCAACCCGGACTCAGAATAATGCTCAATCCAAGTGCGCTGCAGGCTTACCAAGCGGGGGTGTTTCAGCCAGATTTGATCGTCAGCCAAATACTGTTTTATTTCCTCGGTCAACTCGTAAAGGTACTGCTTTACAACTATTGAAAGACGAAGCTGAACATCAGTGAATCGGGTCAAATTTATGAGCATCGACCTATGCTTTAAGGGCTCTCCTCGAATGTCTCGGGCGGCACATGAGAGGAGAAATGTGTCAAGTGCCTCTCTCAGTGACTCTGGTAGCAGCTGGATCAGCAGGTCTTTCTTGTGCTTTTCCGGGAAAAGAACTTCTGCGTCATCTATATCGACAATCTGATTTTGATGTATCCCTGAGTCAGAAAAAATACTGCCAGCGCCAATATAGTTAGATGGTGCACTCAGTGAATAGATAAAGTTTTTCGGAAAAAGGTCGTCGTAGTCGGGGTTAATGAATACATTGGCGAACGGTGTCGCTGTATAGGCAACATAACTGGATTTCCCGAATCTCTTGAGAATACCCCTGATGAGCCTGTTAATCGTCGCGGGATCTTCGTCCTTCTTTGCATTCACAGAAGCGTTGTCTGACTCGTCATCAACTAGTAAAAGCGGAAGGCTATGCTGATTTGCGCCACCGGTTAGTTGTGAGTCAAGAAATGTGATCAGGTTTTGTAACGGCGCCTTGTTCTTCTTCATCACAAGAAGTACGGGCTCGTTGATGTTTTTTAACGGTATTCCGCCAAGTGCGCGAGTGTTAGCACTGAGAAAGTCAGAATCGATTGATGTCAGTAGGTTGGGGACGCTCGATCTGAATCGACCGGCTCCTATAGGCTTGCTCTCCCTTCCCCCGCTCAATATGTCGCGACTATCGCGACCGACAAAGCTCTCATCCAGCCTTTCCTGTGATTGGGCGCGAAGTTCTTCGATTGTTCCAGTCAGAAGCACAATAAACCTGTAACCAGCATCTGCTGCTTTATTGATCAGGCCCGAGTAACTCGCTGTTTTTCCTGATTGAACGTCCCCCATAACAAGTCCCTGAATTCGCCATGAGTGTGGGGCTTTCGGGTTGCCGCACTCGTTCAGAATGTTATCTGTATCCTCATCAAGGACGCGGATGACCTCCTGCCCAAACCCGGTGGATTTCAGTTGATTTTTGTAGGCACTCCAGTAATTCCAGTCGATTGAAGCTTTCACATCTTCAAGCCAGGGTTGCTGATCGCCGCCATGCAGCCCCTGTCCTGGCGCCATGCTGACACCGATGGTCGCCTCCAGTAGTTTTCGGATCCGGCTCAGGGTCTCTTCGTCAATATCTGGCATTACTAGCGGGAGCTTGCTGATGACGTCATTAAGAAGTTCGTCGGTTAACTCTCTGCTGCCTATGATTCCAACAGCTGTCAAAAAGGGATCACCGGTCATTTTCTAGTTCCTTGCGAAGTCGGGCGTGGAGAGTAGGATGGCGGACTATCGGATCAATGTCGAGAACCTGATCGATGTTTCCTTCCACTAATTTGAGAAATTGCTCAGCAATTTCAAGAATGTTGGCGTATGTTTCGTCATTTTCGGATGGTCGGCTATCAGCGCTCATATCGGCATAGATCGACTCGAATGGCAGCGCTTCACCAGCAAGCCCAAGAAGAAACTGAAGTTGCTTTTTTCCGCTTTCATCCAAATTTAAAGATAGGGACTGAATTGCTGGATGTTCAGAGTTCATCTCATAGCGAAATACGCCATGTCTCGGTTCGACCCGCGTCCAGAGCGAGGTAAATTTGTTGTTTGCTTTTCTGCGGCCGGGGTATGTGATGGTCTTCTTGCTCGTGCTTGCGAAGTGAGGAATTAGCTCTTTAAGCCTGTTCCGAATCGATTCGGGTGGAAAGGCTGCGGACTTCTTGATATCCAGCGCCCACAGGTCATCAAATGTGTTGGGAATGTCCACCTGAACCCGAGTCAGCTTGAAGAATTCATCCTTGGGAACTAGTTTGAACCAAGTACCCCACATGACAAGGCGGCGATTCCGGTAAACGTAAAACCCCTGAGTTCCCCTAAGGCCCTCTTTGCCGCCAGCAAGATCGATTTCATCCTTTGAAAGATGACTCACTGGGGGCAATATATATGGAGTTACTCTGACGTTCCCCCTCTCATGTCTGATTACTTGTCCCTCCAGTGGCTGCCGAAATGTGTTGGACTTGAGGAAGGGGTCACGCGATGGAATTTTCAGCCCGTTGACCGTGATTTCCACAGGAGTGAGGCCTTCTTCCCTTTCAGTAAATCGGTGAAATACCAGCGCGAGATGTTCATAAAGGGCTCCCAGCTTTTCTGTCATCTCGGACTGCTGATCATTGGCGCCAGCAGTCAACCGATCAAGATCTTGCCACGTAACTAATGTGCCAGTGTGCATGCCATCGAGTTTTGTATACAAGGGCAGCGTTTCCAGCTCGACACTGTTTGGCACGATCACAAGCCATTTTCCCGTACTCTGAACGAAGTCCAAGTCCCATTGTCTTGCACTAACAACGCCGTCTTTTTTGCTTGCTACCGTGAACTTCCGGCATTGGGAAAGCGAGGCTGTTTTCAGACCAAGTCCGAACCTGCCTAGATCAGAAGGATCCCTGTTATCGGCTGGATTATGGCTCCCGTGCCGCATTGCTATTGTCAGTTCATCGGGAGACATCCCGTCACCGTTATCCAAAATGGAAATAAATGGGGTTTCCGACGCGTCATACTGGACCTCGATGACATCAGCACCAGCAGAAATGCTATTGTCAATCAAATCTGCAATTGCTGACTCAACTGTGTATCCCACAGCCCTCATTGCCTCCATAAGGGAAGTCGGATCAGGAATTACTTCAAGGGTTTCTGGTGCTATCAAATTTACCTGCCTGCCTAGTGCTAATTCTTGCTGCGGGTGGGTTGAGTATCCCATTTTTTTGAGAATTATTAACTATTCTAGAGTCGCAGCCAGTGGGTGCCGTCAAAGGGAATAATCGGCCCGGAAAAATTGCCAGCATTCGGGCCAATTCAGCCGACTCGGCGTGTGCCTTTGCCCTGTCGGGTGAGGGCAACAGGCGTTTTGCAAAGTGGCCTTGGCTGGAGTCTGTCGCACACCCATTGACCAGCAGAGCTATGCAGCGGCAGAGATCGAGGCCAGAGGGTCAAAGCTAGGCCTCTGGCGGGATGTGGAACGCGTTCCACCCTGAAAATTTAAGCACAAGGGCAAACCACAATCGCCTCAATGCCGTGCTTTATACGAACCGATATGCACCCGGTAGACTGACTCTTAGAACCAATTTTTGAGGGCTGAACCGTTGGTCTCCAACCAGCCGACTGGCACGTGTTGAGAAGCCAAGTGGATACATCTAAAAACTCCTATGAGAAGTCTTGGGTACTTCTATGACGATATGCTAAGTCTGCTCCAGGCTTTCATCCCGGCGATATACAGCCGATACAGTAACTGTAAATTTATCTACGTTCGGTCATTCAGCTTTTTTGATTTTTAAAATTTTTTGCATCTGACTATGCCTTCAGTACCAATAGTCCTTGTTCGATTTGAGAAGTTACCCCCCCCGGGTGTCTTATTTCTACAACAACCACTGACTCCGCCTGTTGCGTGCCGGGATATGTGACCGGCAGAGTGAAGTGCGTCAATAGTGCTACCAGAGGTAAAGCCGGGGAACAAGGCGGGGAACGAAAAGGTTATTTAATGCTGTGACTCTAGGTTTCATGCGGGTTTCAAGCCATCTTTCAATTGACCCCAGCGGATTTGAACCGTCGTCCGCATTTCTTGGGTTTTCATCAGTTCCGGACCGCTCGAGCCCATCGCTGCAACTTGGGAACGTTTCTCGACAAAGGTCCCTTTCAGGCTGGCAACTTCAAATTCCTCAATGTCCATAAGCCGATAAAGCACACGACCACGAATTTTTAGAAATACAGGGCCAATGCGGTCGCTGCGCCAGCGCTCCAATGTCGCCTCACTCATTCGCCAGCGTTCAGCCAGCTCTTTTTGACCCAGGTGAATGACTTGCATGGTGGTTTTTCTCCATTTGAGTAAAAACCAATGAACGCGTGCTTCTGGCCGTAAGTCAAGATGTCTTCAAGGTCAAGGGCTCAAGTCGTTGTGACCCCCTGAACGAGGGCTCGCTTCAAGCCTATGAAGAAGTGGTCAACCGAAATCGCCGATTGGGGCAATCTCGGCTGGATTGGCCGAGCTAACTACCTGCAGGTGCCGTCACTGAGAAATTGAAATCTCAAAGCGATTGGGAACCCGAGCGGCCTGTTTGACACCTACCGTTGGGTCTACCGACTTCACGAGGTCATGAATTCGCTGGTGATCTGATTGGCATCCGGTAATGACTGACACCAGTGCGTCTTGGGGAAATTCCAGAAAATGGCCATTTGATTTGAGTGAATCCGAATCAGGCAATGCCTTGGATTCATCTTGAACAATGAGTCGATATTCCTTTTCGTAGCTCCACACGTCACTCTTGGCTAAAAGCGAAATCAAGTCAGCGTCATCTGCGTCGTCGTGCACTTTCATGATCGGGTATGCGCTGGAGTATTCGCACTTCAAAGCAGCGCAGAAAATCTTGTTACTCAAGCTGAATTCAAGGCAAATGCCACGATGATTGTCCGCATAGTGTGACCACATCAGCAAATTCTTAGGGTCAGGACCCAAGCAATAAACCCTGTACTGTTCATCAATGCTGCTAGCCATCTCACCTGAAAGTTGGTTGATCAGTTTGGCGGCGGCTGTAGGGTTATGCAAAAAAGTCTGCCGCATTCGTTCTTGAGCCTCTTGCGGCATGGGGCTTTTGCACTGGCACAAGTCAATCGCCCATTAGGCAAGCTTTTGACGCTCAGCTGGATCGTTCAGGACTTCCGTATTGAAATGAGGTTTGCAGTCCCACGGGTCATTGAACAAAGCGGGATTTGAGCAATAAATTCGCTAGTCACGGAGAAGTGCGCTCAATCGTTCTTCACAGAATTTCTCCCAGTGATACAACACGCGATGACCTTCTGACCTAGCGGTGATAGCCATGACTGTCTCTATTTACTTGCTGCCGCAAAAGCGGTGGCGGCAATCCGGACCATGCTCGGATGCAGAGTTCCGAGTTTTGGGATTTGGCCGTATGGCGCATGCGGTGGGACCGAGAAGTAGGCGTCGT
>CANCLK010000056.1 GCA_947378785.1 Comamonadaceae bacterium | reverse complement strand
GAGTTGCGCACGATGATGCCGGCCAGCGCGATCATGCCGATCATGCTGGTCGCTGTGTATTGCGCACCCATCAGCGCATGGCCTGGCATCACGCCGATGATGGTCAGCGGGATCGGCGCCATGATGATCAGCGGCGTCAGGTAAGAGGCGAACTGCGCCACCACCAGCAGGTAAATCAAGACCAAGCCGACCGCATACGCAGCGCCCATGTCGCGGAAGGTTTCGTAGGTGATCTGCCATTCGCCGTCCCACTTGATCGCGTAGCCGCGCCATGCGTCGGTCGGCTGGTTGATGAAGTATTCGTTGAGTTGGCTGCCGTCCGGGGTTTTGATGTTGGCGATCTCTGAGCGCATCTTGAACATGCCGTACAAGGGGCTGTCGACTTGGCCGGCCATGTCAGCCGTGACAAAGTTGACCGGCAGCAAGTCTTTGTGGATGATGGGTTGCTGGCGCTCGGTGTCGCTGATGGTGACCAGCTCACGAATCGGCACCAGCTTGCCTGACGCACCACGCACACTCAGTTGCAGCAAAGCATTCAAGTCGCCATGTCGTTCGGCGGGCAATTGCAGCGTGACGGCGGTCGGGTATTTGCTGCCGTCGTGCAGGTAGGTGGCCGCCTCACCAGCCAAACCGGCGCGCAGCGTGCTGACGATGTCTTGCTGAGACACGCCCAAGGTGGCGGCTTTGCGGCGGTCGACCAGCAACAGCTTGCGCGGTGCGCTGGCGATGCTGCTGTCGTCCACGTCAACCACGTTGTCGGTCTTCTCAAAAATCGCGCGAACGTCTTTGGCCACTTGGCGGCGGCCTTCCGCGTCGGGTCCATAAATCTCTGCCACGATGGGTGAGATCACGGGTGGGCCTGGCGGCACTTCCACCACTTTGACGTTGGCCCCAAAGCGCAGGCCAATCTTTTGCAACTCAGGGCGGACACGCGTCGCGATGACGTGGCTCTTGTCTTTGCGGTGGGCTTTGTCCACCAGGTTGACTTGAATGTCTCCGACCTCACCACCAGTGCGCAGATAGTACTGGCGTACCAAACCGTTGAAGTTGATGGGCGCTGCGGTGCCTGCGTAGGCTTGGTAGTGGGTGACTTCAGGAACCGTCGCCAAGTACGCACCCAGTTCGCGCAACACGCCGGCAGTTTGCTCCAGTGGCGTGCCCGCAGGCATGTCAACCACCACCTGAAATTCAGACTTGTTGTCGAAAGGCAGCATCTTCAGCAGCACCAGTCCGGTGGCCGGCAACACCAGCGACAAGGCGATCAGCCCACCGATGCCCAAGCCCAACAACTTGCGGTTGCGTGCGCCGCTCTGGCTGTCCAGCAGCGGTTTGAAAACGCGCTCAAAGAGCGGGCCTATTTTGGCTGCCAAGCCGGTCGGTGCGGCATGGCTGTCATCCGGGTGACTGGCTTTCATCCACAACCGTGCCAGCCACGGCGTGACGATGAAGGCAATCGCCAGCGACAGCAACATGCCCATGCTGGCGTTGATCGG
Organism: Comamonadaceae bacterium; assembly: GCA_947378785.1. Lineage (GTDB taxonomy): Bacteria > Pseudomonadota > Gammaproteobacteria > Burkholderiales > Burkholderiaceae_C > Polaromonas. The sequence goes on along the minus strand of CANCLK010000056.1, from coordinate 19,223 downwards.
GATCGGGCTCATGTACGGGCCCATCAGGCCGCTGACAAAAGCCATCGGCAGCAAGGCGGCGATCACGGTGAAGGTGGCCAAAATCGTCGGGCTGCCGACCTCGTCGACCGCGCCAGGAATGATCTCGGTCAGCGTTTTTCCGGGGAATAGCTTTTGGTGTCGGTGGATGTTTTCAACCACCACGATGGCGTCGTCAACCAAGATGCCAATCGAAAAAATCAAGGCAAACAGCGACACGCGGTTCAGCGTGAAGCCCCAGGCCCAAGAGGCAAACAGCGTGACCGTCAAGGTCAAAATCACGGCCGCGCCGACGATGGCGGCTTCTCGCCGGCCCAGCGCGATGAAGACCAGCGCGACCACCGCCGCCGTGGCGAACAGCAGTTTTTGGATGAGTTTTTGGGCTTTGTCATTGGCCGTTGTGCCGTAGTTGCGGGTTTCAACCACCTGCACTTCGTCAGGGATCACGCTGCCGTGCAGTTGTGCCACGCGGTTGACAACGCCGTTGGCGACGTCAATGGCGTTTTGGCCAGGCTTCTTGGTGATGGCCAGCGTCACGGCCGGAAACTCGCCGCCACCGCTGGCCTGACCATTGCCGTGCCAGACGTAGCGGCTGGCTGGCAGCGGGCCGTCTTTGACATCAGCGACGTCTTTCAGAAACACAGGTTTGCCATCCCGCACACCCACCATCAGGTCAGCGACTTCGCTGGCGTGCGACAAGTAGGGGCCGGCCTCGATGCTGATACTTTTGTTGCCGCTGAGCAGCTCGCCCACAGGCAGGCCCAAGTTGGCGGACTGCAAGGCACCGCGCAAGTCATTCACCGTGACGCCCGTGCCGGCCATGCGCTGCGGGTCAATCTGCACCAGCACGGCGCGGTTTGGGCCACCCAGCGTTTGCACGTCGCGGGTGCCGGGCACGCGCTTGATGTCTGCTTCGATGCTGTGGGCCACACGCTCTAACGCATAGGCGTTGGTTTCAGGATTTTTGCCATGCAGCGTGAGCGTGACGATGGGCACATCGTCAATGCCCTTGGGCTTGATGAGCGGCTCCATCACGCCCAAGCCTTTGGGCAGCCATTCGGTGTTGGTGCGCAGGGTGTCGTGCAAACGCACCAGCGCTTCGGTGTTCGGCACGCCGACCTTGAACTGCACTGTCAGAATGGCCACGCCGGGCCGGGAGACGGACATCACGTGCTCAACGCCAGCCATCTTGGACAGCACTTGCTCGCCCGGTGTCGCCACCATTTGTTCGACATCGCGCACCGACGCACCCGGAAAGGGGATCAGCACGTTGGCCATGGTGACGTCGATTTGCGGCTCTTCCTCGCGCGGCGTTACCAGCACGGCGAAGCCGCCCAGCAAAAGCGCCATCACGGCCAACAGTGGAGTGATAGGCGCGCTTTGAAAGAGGGCAGCGATGCGGCCCGAGATACCCAGCGGCTTGGTGTCGTCTTTGCTGTCGTGTTGTGTGTCGTTCATGTGTCGTGACCTCAGCGCGCGTTGACGGTTTTAGGGTCAGCCGTGACTTGTTCGCCCTTGCGCACGCCGCTCAACACTTCAACCAGCTCACCCGCAGCGCGGCCCAGTCGCACTTGGCGCAGCCGGGGCTGGCCTTGTGCATCGATCACGTAGACGCCGGTCATTTCGGCGCGTCGCAAGATGGCCGTGCTGGGCAGGTAGAGCCGTTCAGCATCCGCCTGAGCGGTGCTGCCAGTGGCCGGCAGCCAGACGCGGGCGAACATGCCGGGCGCTAAACCTGTCGAACCCGTCATGTCTGCTGCGTTGCCGGTTGGCAGGACCAAGCGAATCTGCGCTGTGTGGGTGGCCGCATCAACGGAGGGCAACAGCTGTGTTTGCGCTGGTGCGCGTGGGCTGGTCTGACTCGAAAGGCCGGGGATCTCATAGCGCACGGATTTGAGTTTGTCGCTCAAGCCGGTCAGCATCGATTGCGGTACGGAGGCCACCACGCGTAGTGCGGACGGATCATGCAAAACAAGAAGCGGGCGGCCAGGCATGGCCATGTCGCCAACGGTCGCCGTGACCTCGCTGACGATGCCTGCATAAGGCGCACTGAGCACAAAAAAGCCGGACTGCGCTTCAGCCACGCGGGTTTGCGCTTGCAAGGCCTTGACCTGTGCTTGCGCCGCCAGCCATTGGGCTTGCGTGCGCTCAAGCGCGGCTTGGCTGATGTATTGCTTGGCCAGTAATTGCTTTTGGCGATCCAGCTCTTTGCTCGCGACATTGAGAGTAGCTTGCGCCGCTTCAACTTGTGCTGCACTGCCAGCGACGTTTTGTTGGGCGGCGCGTGCGTCGATGCGCACCAAGGCTTGGCCTGCACGGACACGGTCACCGGCCTGCACCAAGAGTGAGACGATGGCACCGGGAACCTGCGCCGACACGGTGGTTTGGCGCACGGCTTCGACCACGGCATCCAAGCTGGTCTCGTTGGCTGAGCCCGCAGTGCCTTGTACTGCCACGGTGGCTATTTTTGCTGCCGTTGCTGTTTGTGACAGTGGGGTCTTGTCAGCGGCCATAGCCGTCATAGCGATGGGGGGTACGGACAAAACACTCAATGTGGCGAGGGCTTGAAAAGCAACAAGTGCGGCTGAATTGAGTCGTGACATGCGGAAGTCCTCGGCTGGAAGAAATTTGCTTAATTGCTTATTTAGTTGATTAGCTAATTTTGCAATGATACAATAAATTCTTGACAATGCAAGCACCACTTGTAGCGTTCGCATCGTCAAGTCAATTCAAAAGGAGAGTTTTGCGATGGATCAAATGCCTGACGAATCCCTGAGGGAAGTCGCTTCCTATTTCCAAGTGCTGTCGGAGCCGACGCGGCTGAAGATCTTGAATTTATTGCGTAACGACGAACGCAATGTCGGTGAACTGGCTCAGCTGTGCGGCTTTTCAGCGGCCAATATCTCGCGCCATTTGGCCTTGATGACCCAACACGGCCTGGTGGTGCGCGAGAGCCGGGGCACCAGCGTTTATTACCGCATGGCTGACGAATCGATTTATGCCCTGTGCGATTTGGTCTGCGGCAACATCGCGCGGCAATTACAGCGCACCGCCGTCAGCCGTGCGGTGTTCACCGGGTCACACGGCTGAGCCCTGAATGGCCGATTGCGGTCAGTCGAGCCGCGCGCCCGATGCTTTGACGGCATCGCTCCAGCGCGGCATTTCGGCCGCCAAAAATTGGGCAAAATCTTCACTGCCCATGAAGGCGGGATCCGCCCCTTGCGCGACCATGCGGTTGCGAATGTCTGGGCTGCTCATCACTTGCTTGAAGGCATCACTCAATTTCGCGGTGACGTCTTTCGGCAAACCGGCCGGGGCCAGAAAGCCATAAAACCCCACCACCTCAAAGCCCTTGATGCCTGACTCGATGACGGTCGGAATGTCGGGCAAAGCCGGGTTGCGTTCGCGGCTGGTCACGGCCAGCGCGCGCACCTTGCCTTGCTTGTGATAGTTCGCTGCCTGCGGGATCGACTCGGCCATGAACTGCACTTGGCCGCCCATTAAATCGGTGAACGCTGGCGCACTGCCGCGGTAAGGAATGTGCACCATGAAGAGCTGGGTGGCGTTCTTGAACATCTCTGGCACCAAGTGGCTGATGCCGCCATTGCCCGCCGAGCCATAGTTCAATTGCCCAGGTCGAGCGCGGGCGTAGTTGATGAACTCTTTGAGGGTGGTGACCGGTAATTTTGGATTGACCAACAGCGCCAGCGGCTGCATGGCGGTACGGGCGATGGGGGTGAAGTCTTTCAGCGTGCTGTAGGGCAGGCGGGTGTATAGCGCCGGGTTGATGACCATCACACCGGTGTTGGCCAGCATCAGCGTGTAGCCATCGGGCGCAGCCTTCATCACGTCTTGAGCGCCCACCGTGCCGCCAGCGCCTGACTTGTAGTCGATCAACACCGGCTGACCCAGCACCGCTTGCAGACGATCAGAGAGCAGTCGTGCGTGCTGATCGAGCGGCCCGCCCGCCGGGAAGCCGATGACCACGCGAATCGGTTTGTCGGGAAATGCCGCTAGGGCGCTGCTGCCGGCCGCCATCAGGCAACAACCGATCAACAGGCGCCGGGTGAATCCAGGCAGGATCGTGAGTCCTGCGGGGAGAGGGACAAGTTTTACGGGCATGGCGATCTTTCTGCGGCTAACGTATGAGGGCTGGACTGCGTAGGATTCTGGTTGAGCCTGATCATACGGAGCAAACGCTGTCGTGCCAGGAATGCGGGTCTGGCATGATCTGCCCGAACTGAGTCGGGCCAGACGGGCTCGTTTGACATCGGCCGCAACAAGCCAGAAGAAACCAAGTGACCTCATCTCCAAAATCTCCCTCCCCAACGCACGCCCATGATTCTGACGATGTTCTGGGCAAGCCACTGGCGGGCTGGCGGCTGAAGGTCTACACCGTTATTTTTGAAGCCGACACCGTGGCTGGCCGGCGTTTCGATGTGATGCTGATCTTGGCCATATTGATCAGCGTGGGTGTGGTCATGGCAGACAGCGTGCAGTCCCTGAGCGGCCGCTACGACCCCTGGTTCACCGGTCTGGAATGGTTCTTCACGGTGTTCTTCACCCTGGAGTACATCGCGCGTTTGGTGTGTGTTCGGCGGCCCTTGCGTTACGCCACCAGTTTTTTCGGCGTGATCGATTTACTGGCCGTGTTGCCGACGTATCTGGCGCTGTTTGTGCCGGAGCTCTACGCGCTGATTGATGTGCGCGTCCTGCGTTTGCTGCGCGTCTTTCGGGTCTTCAAACTGGCCGCTTATGTCAACGAATACCAAGCGCTGGCGGAGGCACTGGCGGCCAGTCGGCGCAAGATTCTGGTGTTCTTGTCAGCCGTGCTGATGCTGGTGCTGATTTTTGGCACCGTCATGTATGTGGTTGAAGGGCCGGGCAATGGCTTCACCAGCATTCCGACCTCGGTCTACTGGGCCATCAGCACCCTGACCACGGTGGGCTTTGGCGACATCGTGCCGAAGACAGATTTTGGGCGTTTGATTGCCTCTTTCATGATGCTCATGGGCTGGGGCACGTTGGCGGTACCGACCGGGATTGTCACGGCGGAAATGGCCGCGCAGCGCATGGGTCGCAGGCAAGCCTTGCCGACCACCCGCACCTGCCAAGTGTGTCTGACTGAAGGCCAAACGGAGACAGCCCAATTCTGTTTCAACTGCGGTGCAGAACTGCCGGTTTACCAGCATGAGGATGTGGACGCGAAGGTCAGTCCGGGCGCGGCGTCAGGCGGCGTGGTGTGATCTCGACCGAGTCGGTGCCGGTGCTCATCCACACTGTGCCGTCTTGCACCGTCACCTGCAACTGCATGGTGCGGGCTGCAAGCTTGGCCAGTGCCTGACTTTCTGTGGCGTCAATTTGCCACACCACCAAGTTGCTGGCCCGCGTGAGTTTGGTTTCGATGGCCTTCCACCACACCGGCGTGCTGCTGGCAAAGCTCAGCACCGTTACCCGCTCGGCTCGGCCGGCGGCGCGCATCAAGCGCTTGTCATCGGGCTGGCCGACGTCGATCCAGTGCAAGATGGCGTCGGTGTAATCTTTGTGCCAGAGGGCGGCTTCGTCGACGTCCCACAGGTCTTTGGCGAATTCGAGCTTTCCTTTGTGGTCATCTGCCGTCACGTTCAGCGCAAAGGCCAGCAGTCGAATCATCATGCGTTCGTCTGCTTCTGACGGGTGGCGCGCGATGACCACTGTGTGGTCGGCATAGACGTTGCGGTCCATGTCGGCAATTTGCAATTGGGCTTTGTAGATGGTGGCTTTGAGTGCCATGAACAGTTCTCGGTCGGGTGCAGGAAAGAGAGCTATTGGAACAGCCTTTTGAGTGTTGGCTTTTTGGTGATTCATTTCGCTATAGTGGCGGGGCGTCATTTCACGCCACTGCATGCGACTTATTCGACAGTCTTCACGGAGAATTTTTAAACATGACCAGATCCCTTTTTAGCGCCACCATTGCCGGCAGTCTGCCCAAGCCCGCTTGGTTGTCAGAAACCCAGAAGCTCTGGCCGCAGTGGAAAGCCGAGGGCGCTGAACTGGCGCAGGCCAAGCTGGACGCCACATTGCTGTGGATCAAGGCGCAAGAAGATGCAGGCCTCGACGTGATTGGTGACGGCGAGCAGTCACGTCAGCATTTTGTGCACGGGTTTTTGGAGCAAGTCGAAGGGATCGACTTCGAGCACAAGGTGAAAATGGGCATTCGGGACAACCGCTACGACGCGATGGTGCCGCAGGTGGTGTCGGCGCTCAAACTCAAGGGCCGCGTGCATGCAGCAGAAGCCAAGCTGCTGCGCGCCCACACAAAAAAGAAAATCAAGTTCACGTTGCCCGGCCCGATGACCATCGTTGACACCGTGGCTGACCAGTATTACGGCGACAAATTCAAGCTGGCGATGGCCTTTGCTGAACTCCTGAACCAGGAAGCTTTGGCCTTGCAGGCTGATGGCGTTGACATCATCCAGTTTGATGAACCCGCCTTCAATGTTTACATGAAAGAAGCCGCTGACTGGGGCGTCAAGGCACTGGAACGCGCCGCGCAGGGCCTGACCTGCACGACCGCCGTGCATATTTGCTATGGCTACGGCATCAAGGCCAACGACGACTGGAAAGAAACGCTGGGCGAGGAGTGGCGGCAGTACGAACAGGTGCTGCCGGCGCTGGCCAAAAGCAGCATCCAGCAGGTCAGCCTGGAGTGCTACCACTCGCATGTGCCGCCGCATTTGATGGCGCTGCTCGAAGGCAAAGATGTGATGGTTGGCGTCATTGATGTCGCCAGCGACGTGATTGAAACACCGGAACAAGTGGCCGACACCATCGGTAAAGCGTTGCAGTACGTGCCTAAAAATCGGCTGCTACCATGCACCAATTGCGGCTTGGCACCCATGAGCCGCGACGTTGCCCTCAAGAAACTCGAGGCGCTGGCCAAGGGTGCTGCCCTGGCGCGTGAACGTTATAAGTGACCCTATGACGACCGATTCCACCCATTCGCATCCGCATCCGCACAGCCACGAACCATTGTGGAAACACGACGGCGTTCGCGTGATTGGCGCCGGCCAGCTTGACAGCAATACAGCGCAAACGCCCGGCATGGACCGCAGCGCAGCCATCAACTTTGCGCGCGTCGGTGCCCAAAAATTGTGGGCTGGTACGGTCACCATTCATGCGGATGCCAAGACGGGGGCGCACCATCACGGGCCGCTTGAAAGTGTGATTTATGTCATCCGTGGCAAGGCTCGCATGCGCTGGGGCGAACACCTAGAGTTCACAGCAGAGGCTGGCCCCGGCGACTTCATTTACGTGCCGCCCTATGTGCCGCACCAAGAGATCAACGCGAGTGCCACTGAGCTACTGGAGTGCGTGCTGTGCCGCAGCGATGGCGAAGCCGTCGCGGTCAATCTTGACATCGAACCTGCCGAAAAACCGCAGTCCGTGCTGTGGATTGATCCGACTCATCCGCAAGGTGGCGTGTAAGCTCTTTCTCTAAGCAAGACTCAAGGAATATCCATGAAAGCCATTTGGCAAGACACCGTGATTGCAGAGAGTGACGACATCGTCGTGCTCGAAGGCAACCACTATTTCCCGATCAGTTCGCTCAACCGCGACTACGTGACCTTCAGCAACCACCACACCATGTGCGCTTGGAAAGGGCAGGCGAGCTATTACTCGCTGCTGGTCAATGGCGAAATGAACACTGATGCGGCTTGGTACTACCCCGAGCCGAAGAACGAAGCCGACAGCATCAAAGACCGTGTGGCATTTTGGAAGGGTGTGAAGATAGAGTCTTGAGATGTATAAGCGGTTTGCACTGACACATGACGTTCATTCAAGGAGTCGTCCCCATGTTCAAACATATTCTCATTCCAGCAGATGGCTCTGACAACGCTCAGCGGGCCATTGGCAAGGCCATCGGTCTCGCCTTGGCCTTCAAGAGCCAAGTCACTGCCATCTACGTGATCGATCCGTACGCGTTCACAGGTGCGGGGACTGATTTTGCGTACGGCCATGTCGAATACTTGAGCGCCGCCACAGCCGAAGGCAACCTTGCGCTGCAAGTCGCCAAGGAGGCGTTTCAGGCGGTGGGTATTGAGATCACCACAACCTTGGTCGAAGGTCACGCCATTTACAAAGGCATTCTTGAGACCGCGACCCAGATCGGTGCCGACCTCATCGTGATGGGGTCCCACGGCCGCAAAGGCTTGGAAAAATTGATCCTCGGCAGTGTGACGTCACAAGTGCTGTCGCATGCGCATTTGCCCGTGTTGGTGGTGCGCGACTGAGGCTGGCTAGTCCCGCACGTCCGCAACTGGCCGCAGACCAAAGTCCGCCCGCGCTAAGACTGCCAGCACGCTCTTCGCTGCTTCGGCCGGCGAGCTGAGCTGACCACCTTGGTGTAAGCCGGCAAATCCTTGGCGGTCCGGAAAGAGGGCATCGTCCGCGCTTCTCAATTGCACTTGCATGTCGGTGTCGATGACCCCCGGCGCCAATGAACACACCTTGGCGCCGTTCGACTTCAGCGCTTCGTCCAGCGCCATACAGCGGGTGAAATGGTCCATGCCGGCCTTGGCCGCGCAATAAGCCGCCTGCGATGCCATGGCCCGGCGTCCAAGGCCTGATGAAATATTCAGGACCTTGCGGGGAACTTGCCAAGCTTCAGTTGCACGCAAAAAAGCGGCGCTTAATTGCATCGGCGCTTCCAAGCTCACGCGCAGTGCCTGCGCCAAGTCATCCGCATCACTCTGGCTCAGCGGGGTGATACGCGGCATGACGCCGGCGTTGTTGATCAAGGTCACGCTGGCAAAACCCGCACCAGCCTGGCTTTGCAGCCAAGCCTCTAGTTTCCGGCTGACCGCTGCCCCTTGGGCCAAGTCTTCTGTCCATTGCATCAAGGTCGAACCTGCTGCTTGGGCGCGTGTGGCCAGTGGTGGATGGCTGTTGCGTGAAATACACATCAGCGTCTGCCCCGGTTTGAGCAGTTGTTCCGCCATGGCGAGGCCCATGCCCCGCGAGGCGCCGGTCAGAATGGTGAGGTGTTTGTCGGTCATGGGTGCCATGATAAAGGCGCTGCGTTGGCCTTGTCCGCACTGATGACTCTCGTCAAAGTGACACATTCAGCAGGTATGCTCTGCTGTCTTCAGAGTCTCCCCACTCGAACTGCCCACTGTGCGCTTTCACCAACGACCTTTTTCTGGCTTTGCACTGAGCCGCTTCGCCTGGCTGTGCGCTCTGGGTCTGTGTGCTCTTTTGCAGTTGTCGTCGGTCAGTCATGCGGCCCGGCCGATGATCACCGATGACGCACGCCTCGTCGATGAAAAGTCCTGCCAAGTCGAAAGCTGGACCCGAAACAATCGGAGCAGCCATGAGTTTTGGGCTCTTCCCTCATGCAACGTGAACGGCAATCTGGAATTGGCCTTGGGGGGATCCTATGTGCGTGAATTGGGGCAGTCCTCGGAGTTGCTCGACACCCTCTTGCAGGCCAAAACCCTCTTCAGGCCGCTGACGGTGAACGACTGGGGTTTTGGGCTGGCCGTGGGTTCTGTGAGTCATCACCATTTGGCCGATCGGCGTGACTACTACGCTTATGTGCCGGCCAGTTACTCGTTCAAAGACGATCTGTTTGTGGCGCACACCAATATCGGTTGGCTCCGTGAACAGGCAACAGGCCGTCAGCTGATGACCTGGGGCTTGGGCTCTGAAACCCAGTTGACGGACCGGAGCTGGCTGGTGGCAGAGACTTTTGGGCAAAGCCAAGGCAAGCCCTTTTTTCAGGTTGGTGTGCGTTATTGGATTGTCCGCAATCACATTCAAATTGACACCACCTTGGGCAATCGTTTTGGCGGCAACGTCAGCCAGAGCTTCAGCGGAAATTCTCAGGAACGCTGGCTGTCCATCGGTCTGCGCCTCTTGTCAGTGCCGTTTTTGCCTTAACGCGCTGTGATCACTTCGCTGCCTTAAAACGGCACAACGCTGTCAAATGCGAGCGCTTCCCCCGTGACGGGATGAGCGAATGCCAGTGCGCATGCATGCAGCAGCAGCCGACTCGCCAATCCCTCCGTCATTGCGAGGGGCATGCCGCAATCCAAAGGCTCCGTCATTGCGAGGGGCATGCCGCAATCCAAAGGCTCCGTCATTGCGAGGGGCATGCCGCAATCCAAAGGCTCCGTCATTGCGAGCGCAGCGCGGCAATCTATGTCTGCGGCGCTCGGTGATGGATTGCCGCGCTGCGCTCGCAATGACGGCCTGTCAGCTTGCCATGACGGAGCGTACATTGCATCGCCCACGATGGGATGCCCTAGCGCCAGCAAATGCACGCGCAGCTGGTGCGAGCGGCCGGTCAGCGGCTCTAGCAACACTCGGGTGGTCTCGGCTTGCGCGTCGTGGCTGTCAACACGCCAGCGCGTCTGGCTGGGCTTGCCTCCGGTGTGGTCGATCACGCGCAGCGGGCGGTTCGGCCAGTCGACCGCAATCGGCAGGTTGATCAGCCTCCAACTATCCGCATCAACCAAATCATTTGAAGGTTGCGTCAGGCGCCCATGCACCACCGCCACATACCGCTTCTGCACGCGGCGTTCGGCAAAGGCCAAACTCAAGACACGTTGCGCGGCGGGGTTTCGGGCCATCAACATCAAGCCAGAGGTGGCCATGTCCAGCCGATGCACCACCAGCGCATCGGGATACATTTTTTGGACGCGTGCACTCAGGCAATCTTGTTTGTCTTCACCCCGACCGGGCACGGCCAGCAGCCCCGCAGGTTTGTCGACCACCAGCAGGTCGTTGTCGAGGTGGTGAAACTGGAGGGGAGGGGTCACGGCCGCTGCGCGTGTCCTGCTCTGCGTTGTTCGCGCAGCATAAAGAGGTAAAGGCTCTCAACCTTCTCGCGCGCCCACGGCGTTTTGCGCAAGAACTTCAGACTAGAGGCAACGCTGGGGTCGAGCACAAAGCAGCGAATGTGGATGCGCTGGCCGAGTTCGTCCCAACCGTAATGGCTGGACAGCGCGGTCACGATGGCCTCTAACGTCAGCCCGTGGAGTGGATTACCGGTTTGTGCGGTGGGCGCCGGGGGCGCGCCCTCTTGCTGGTCCCCGGTCGGGTCGTTCACTTGTTTTTAAGTTTGCCGCGCACCGGCACGACTGTCACCACGGTGGGGCGCACAGCGTCGGGGGAAACCGTCTTAGGAGGCGACGTGTCTTTTTTTGGTTTTTTGACCATCTTTTGCCCTTGTTGACCTTTTGCCATGGTGTAACTCCTGTTTATTTGGCGCAGCGAACCTGATGGCCGCTTGTGTTGATTATCTGTCTAAGAAGTCGCTGTTAAGCTCCTCACCCGATGGCTCTACATACTTTTTCGGATTTAACGCGACAGCGGTCTTTCATGCGCATGTGGTTTGCGCGCTTGGCGGGCACCACCGGCAACCAGATGTTGATGGTGGCCGTGGGCTGGCAGATGTACGAACTCACCGGCAGCGCATGGGATTTGGGGCTGGTGGGTTTGTTCCAGTTTGTGCCGGCGTTGCTGCTGACTCTGGTGGCGGGGCATGTGGCTGACCGCGCCCACCGGGGCCGCATTGTGGCGCTGTGTCTGCTGGCCGAAGGGGTGGTGGCACTGGTCTTGGTGGCGGGTACCGAAGGCTTGGGCGCCGCCGGGCCTTGGGTGTCGCGTGAATGGCTGCTGGGGGTGTCGGTGGTGCTGGGCGCTGCGAGGGCCTTTCAGATGCCGGCGCAACAGGCGCTTACCCCCATGTTGGTGCCGCCGACTCTGTTGCAGCGTGCCATGGCTTTCAGCTCAGCCGGCAATCAAGCGTCTGTGATCGGCGGACCGGCACTCGGTGGCCTGATCTTTGTGGCCGGTGCCACCGCTGTTTACAGCACCTGTACCTTGTTATTTTTGATCGGCTGCTTTTTGGTGATCCGCGTGCAATACACCCACGTGCCCCCACTGCGTGAGCCGGTGTCCATGGCGGTGTTGCTGGCGGGTGCCGTCTTTGTGTTGCAGCGCAAGGCCTTGCTGGGCGCCGTCTTATTGGACTTGTTTGCAGTGCTGCTCGGTGGCGCGACGGCCTTGCTGCCGCTTTTTGCCAAAGATATTTTGCTGGTCGGGCCGTGGGGGCTGGGTTTGTTGCGTGCTGCGCCGGCTGTCGGCGCTCTGCTCATGTCGGCGGTGTTGACGCGCTGGCCGCTCGCCCGTCGCGTCGGCTACCGCATGCTGGCGGCGGTGGCGTTCTATGGCGTCTGCATGGTGGTTTTTGGGCTGTCGACCAGTTTTGTCTTGTCATTGGTTGTGCTGGCGCTGTCGGGCGCGGCGGACATGGTCAGTGTGGTCGTGCGACTGACGCTGGTGCAAATGGAAACACCGAACGAAATGCGTGGCCGTGTCAGCGCCATCAACTCAGTCTTCATCGGCGCCTCCAATCAGCTCGGCGAATTCGAGTCCGGCGCAACGGCGGCACTGCTCGGCCCGGTTGGCTCGGTGGTGCTGGGCGGCATCGGGACAGTGCTGGTGGCGGCCGCTTGGCTGCGTTACTTTCCGGACTTGGCCAAACGCGACCGACTCTGATGCACCCTCAGCGGTGATTGCTCGTGCGGGACAGGTTCACGTCAAACGACGTCACCTGGCTGGCTTGGTTGCCCCAAGCGCTGCGCAAGTAAGTCAGCAAGCTGGCCACTTCCGTGTCACTCAAGACCAACATAAAGGGGGGCATGCCGAAAGGTCTGGGGTTGCCGGCCGTGGCTGGCGCGTAGCCGCCATTCAAGACGATTTGTACCAAGTTGGCGGTTGACGCCATCGTCACCGCGCGGTTGCCCGCCAGCGCCGGGTAAGCGCCCGCCACACCCTGGCCTTGATCGCCGTGGCATTGGGCGCAATTGTTTTCATACAGCTTGGCGCCAGCCCGAGCCAGGGGAGACGTTGCCACAGCTTCAGCCTTGGGTCCGCGTGCGGCTGTTGGCAGTGCGGCTGCTTCATGCAGGGTGGGCGGCAGAGATTTTAAGAACACAGCCATTGCGCGCAGATCGTCATCGCTCATGTGTTGTGTGCTGTTTCGAACGACTTCAGCCATCGGCCCCAACACCGATGCACCGGGTGCGACACCGGTTTTCAGCAGCGTCACGATGTCTTTCAAAGACCACTTCGACAAACCCGCTTCAGCGTTTTCGGTGAGCGCCGGGGCGTACCAGTTTTGCATCGGAATCAAACCGCCTGCCATGTTGAGCTGGTTGCTGCCGCCCAGTGAGTCACGGGCTGAATGACAAGCCGAGCAGTGGCCGAGGCCACGCACCAAGTAAGCGCCTCGGTTCCAGTCGGCAGTTTGCAGTGCTTCGGGCTCAAAGGTGCCGGGGGTGAAGTACAGGGCACGCCACACCGCCAGCGCTATCTGCGTGTTGAAAGGCCAGCGCAGCGTGTGCGCTTGCACCGGCGCGGACACAGGCGGCAAGCTTTGCAAATAAGCGTGCATCGCGTCAGCGTCGGCGCGGGTGACTTCGGTGTAGTTGGTGTACGGAAACGCCGGGTACAGCAGACGTCCGTCTTGCGAGCGGCCGTTGTGCAGGGCGCGCCAGAAGTCGCCCGAGCTCCAAGTGCCTAAGCCGGTCTTGGCATCGGGTGTGAGGTTGCTAGAGAAGACTGTGCCAAAGGGCGTTTCAATGCCACGGCCTCCCGCAAAGGGCTCCCCGCCGCGCGAGGTGTGGCAACTCATGCAGTTGCCGGCACGGGTCAGGTAGTCACCGCGTGCCAACACGGCTGCACTGGCTGGCACGGTTGCGCTGCCCGTGGTTTTGGGAACGATGCGGGTTTCATCGCGTGTGTTGAGAAGCCACAGCAAGGCCAATACCAAAGTGGCGATCGCCAAGGCCAACCAAGCCAAGCGTTTGATCAATGGGGTGCGTTTCATTTCAGCACCCCCGTGGATTGTGGCAAGGGCACTTGGCCGCAAGTGGGTACGGCGACGTTCGTGCGCACAACGGGGGCGCTGAGTGCTGGCGCACTGTTGACGGGCACCGCTTGCGCAGCCAGCCATGTTGAGGCTGCATTGATGTCAGCCAAGCTCAGGTTCTCGGCTACTTGGGCCATGCAGTCTGGGGCATGGGCGCGGCGCTTGCCGGTCTTCCAAGCGCCAAGTTGTGCATTCACATAGTCACGCGGCAGACCCAACAAACCGGGGACTTGCGGCCGCACACCCGTCATGCTTGTGCCGTGGCATTGCACGCAAGCCGGCACTTGCCGTGCGGGGTCGCCGTTCATGACCAATTGCCGGCCTTGCTCTAGCAACGCAGCTGATGCGGTGGCGGGTTGGGGCGGCGGGTAGGGCACTTTCAGGTCGGCAAAGTACTGCGCAATTTCCAGCAGGTAAGCGTCGGTTAGCGGCTCGACCATTTGCGTCATCAACCCGTAATGGCGCCGGCCCTCACGAAAGTGCAGCAGCTGGTTGTACAGGTAGGCGGCAGGTTTTCCGGCCAAGCGCGGGTAATAACCGTCAGGTGCCGCGCGGCCCTGAGCGCCGTGGCAAGCGGTGCACGCTTGCGTGCGCTGGGCAATGGTGTTTTCAAACGGCGCTGACCAAACCGGGCCAGCCAGCGCAGCGGCCAGGCCAAGCGCTATGAATGTGCGGAGACTAAGCTTACGCAAGGGCCGAAAAAGAAAGGAACGAAGACTCAAAAATGACACGATGGACAACTTGTTTCTGACGAAGGCTGAAGCCTAGTGAGTGTGCGGGGATCAGCTTTTGATTATCAAACTATCTGAACAACCGTTGTGAACCAAGCTTTATTAGTCACTGCGAGCTACAAATCCCCCGTCTCTGCGAGCTACAAATTCCCCGTCCCTGCGAGTTACAAACTCTCCGTCACTGCGAGCGTAGCGCGGCAGTCTAGGAGCCCGAATCCGGAGTCATGGATGGCCGCGCTGCGCTCGCCAAGACGGATGAGCTACTTAGCCACCACCAAGTCAGATGCGGGGTAGGCGACGCAGGGCAGAAACCAGCCTTCAGCTTTTTCTTCAGCGCTCAAGCCCGGCCATTCCATGCGGTACGTCACGCGGCCGCTGTGCAGGCGGCAGATGCAGGTCCGGCAAACGCCGTTACGGCACGAACTCGCCAGCGCGTGCCCGGCTGCCAAAGCAGACAGCAATACAGTTTGGTCTGCGCTGGCTGGGAAGGACGCTGGCTGTGAATCCAGCTGAACTTGGAAGGTGGTTGAATTTGTTGGAGCGTCCGGCACAGTCGTGATTTTGCCCAACAACTTTTGCCCTCGGTTAAAAAAACTTCGCAGCTGTCAGCGAGGTACGGTAAACACCCCAAGCCAGCGGCAGTCCAACCGCCGCCCACGCCAGCACCAACAGCAGCGGGCTGCTGGCTTCACTTTTTGTGGCGGCTTCAATTTCTGTCGCTTTCACTTTTTCATGCGCCAGTTTTTTTTCTTGTGCAAGTTCTGCGGGCGTCATGAACCATTTGGGGTTCAGCGGGCGCACCAGCAAATTACAGATCAGTCCGACGACCAGCATGCCGACCAAGATGTACATGGTTTGGTTGTAGACCTGTTCTCTCGGTAGACCTTGGCCGAGTTGGTAATCGCGCATGTAGTTCAGCACCACCGGGCCGATCACGCCGGCCGTCGCCCAAGCCGTGAGCAGTCGGCCATGAATGGCGCCCACCATTTGCGAGCCAAAGAGGTCGGCTAGATAGGCCGGCACGGTGGCAAACCCACCGCCATACATGCTGACGATGAGGCAAAACGCGCCGACAAACAGAAGTTGCGATCCGGCTGCCGCACTGCTGGGAACGCTGAAGTACAACAGGCCGCCAAGCACAAAGAAGATCGAATAGGTCGGCTTGCGGCCCAGTGTGTCGGAGATCGATGCCCAGAAAAAACGACCACCGATGTTGAACAAACTTAGCAGCGCCGTGAAGCCTGCGGCCACGCTGGCAATGGCGGCCAACTGGAGTTTGTCGAGCTCGCTAAATTTTTGATTTGCACCAATCAGGGCGCCGCCAAAGACTTCCTGCAACATCGGCGAAGCCATGCCGATCACGCCAATCCCGGCGCTGACGTTCATGCACAAAACCATCCACAGCAGCCAAAACTGAGGAATCCCCCAGACCTTGCTGACGTGCACATGTTGCTGGGTTGTCATGGCGTTGCCGGTGCGGCCTGAGTTGTTGGTTTGGCGGTCTGGAGGCGTCCAGCCAGCTGGTTGCCAGCCCGTGTCTGGCACGCGGTAGCCAAAGGCACCCGCCAGCATGAAAACGAAGTAAAGCCCAGCCATGACAACAAAGGTTTGCCAGACACCGACCTCGGTCGCGCTGGCGAAATAGGCCATTAAGTCTGCAGCCAGTGGCGAGCCGATCATGGCACCGCCGCCAAAGCCCATGATGGCCATGCCGGCCGCCATACCGCGGCGGTCGGGGAACCACTTCATCAAGGTCGACACCGGGGAGATGTAGCCCAAGCCGAGGCCAATGCCGCCAATCACACCGGAGCCCAGCACCATCAACCAAAACTGGTGCAGATAAACGCCCAACGCCGACACCAGCATGCCGCCGCACCAGCACAGCGCCGCGACCACGCCCACCTTGCGTGGCCCGACGCGCTCCAGCCAGCCGCCCCAGATCGAGGCGGACGACCCCAGCAGCACAAAGAACAGGGTGTACATCCAGCCCAGCGTTGAAATCTTCCAATCGCATTGGGTGGTGAAGAGCTCCTGCCAGAAACCAAGGTCTGGCCCGCAACGGATGGATTCCTTGATGCCCAGCGCTTTCGACAGCGGCAGCCAAAACACCGAGAAGCCGTAAGCCATGCCGATGCACAAATGAATCGCCAGTGCCGCAGGTGGCACCAACCAGCGGTTGAAGCCGGGGCCGGCCACGATGCTTTCTTTGTCGAGCAACCCGACGTGTTCATTTGACATACAGGGTCTTTCTGGAAAGTGAATTTCCACACGAGAATTCTCAACGCAGAAGCGCCTTTTTTATCTCTGCAGTGGCTAGGTTTTGACGTGTATCTTGGGCTAAATAGCGGGTAATAGAAATTGCGGCGACAATTCTGCTCTTTCAAAAATTCCTGCTGCTCTTCAAGTGGCAGGTTCCAACTCCCAATTTTCAATGTCCAGTTACCTCGTCAGACCCGCCACTATTCGCGATGCCAAAGCCATCGCCCAGATTCACGTCACTGCTGCCCAGGCCGCCTACAAAGGCCTGTTGCCAGATGACCAGATCAATCCTCCGACGGTTGAAAAACGCCAAGCCTACTGGCGCGAAGCCATCGAATACAGCGAGCCTCAAGTGCAGGTCGTTACCAAGAACGATGAGATCGTTGGCTTTGTCGGCTTTGACCGGTCGCGCGACAAAGGCACGCCGTCCACCATGGGTGAGATCTGGTCGCTTTACGTCTTGCCTGCCGAGTGTGGCCAAGGCGCAGGCGTGGCCTTGTGGGACGCGGCCAATGACGGTCTCAAGGAAGAAGGCTGCAACAACGTCAGCGTGTGGGTGCCCGTGCGCAACGAACGCGCCATGAGCTTCTTTGAGCACGCTGGTTTCAAGCGCGAAATGACATCGCTTAAAACAGTTCCGGTCGGCATCGCCCGACTGGAAGAGATTCGCCTGAAGCGGGCGCTGGGCTAAACGCTTGCCGCCATGACGGTGCTGCTCGCACCCATGGAGGGGTTGCTCGACTTTGTGTTGCGCGACATTCTCACGCGTGTGGGCGGCATTGACCGTTGCGTCTCGGAATTCATTCGCATCACCGACC
This sequence comes from Comamonadaceae bacterium, assembly GCA_947378785.1. Lineage (GTDB taxonomy): Bacteria > Pseudomonadota > Gammaproteobacteria > Burkholderiales > Burkholderiaceae_C > Polaromonas. Next base: position 1,476 of record CANCLK010000056.1, on the reverse strand, counting down.
AGCTCTTGCCAGAGCGGGTCTTCATTCGCATCGTGCCCGAGCTGTTGAACGGCAGTCGCACGCCTGCCGGTGTGCCGGTGCGGGCACAGCTGCTGGGCTCCGACGCTTCCTGCATGGCTGACAACGCAGCGCGGTTGGCCGAGATGGGCTCCGCAGGCATTGATATCAATTTCGGTTGCCCGGCCAACATCGTGAATCGGCATGGCGGTGGCGCAGCGCTGCTGCAAGACCCTGAGTGTGTCGGCCGCATTGTGGCGGCGGTGCGCCGTGCCGTGCCTGCGAGTGTGCCGGTGTCGGCCAAGATGCGGCTCGGTTACAACGACGACGCGCAAGCAGAAGATTGCGCGCAAGCCATTGACAGTGCGGGTGCGTGCGAGTTGGTGGTGCACGCCCGCACCAAGGCCGATGGTTATCGTCCGCCGGCTTACTGGGAACGCATTGCGGACATCCGTCAGGTGGTGCGTTTGCCGGTGATTGCCAATGGCGAAATCTGGACGTTGGCAGATGCGCAGCGCTGCCGTGACGTGAGTGGCTGCGACATGCTGATGATCGGCCGTGGCGCAGTGGCGGACCCGGGCTTGGGTTGGGCGATTCAAGGCGGTGCATCTGCCGCATTGACATGGCCGCAGTTGCTGCCGCACATCGCGGACTTTTGGCTGCTGGTGTGTTCGCGGCTAGACGCTAAATCCCGAGCAGGACGTTTAAAACAGTGGCTGAATTTTTTGCGCCGGCGGTTTCCTGAAGCAGAAGCGGCTTACCAGCAACTCAAGACCGTCAACGACCCGGTCTTGGTGGGTGACTGGTTGGACCGGCAAAGCCGAATGGCCACGCTCACAAAGTCGCAGGACCTGTACTGGCCTCCATAAGGTCAGCCAAGGTGATCATCAGCAGGTGCGTGTCCAGTGGCGACGGATCAAAGCCGACTTTTCCATAAAATATTTTTGCTTGGTCTGACAGGGCATTGACGGTCATTCCCCGAATACCAATCGCATCGGCCGCCTGAATCACGCGCATGCCGGCATCGCGTACCAATGCACGCCCGACACCACGGCCATGCAGGGTTTGGTCGACAGCCAGGCGGCCCAACACGACGACTGGAATCGGGTCTGGCATGTTGCGGCGAAACCGACCTGTGGCCCCCGTGCTGGTGATGGCGCCAGACGCCAGCGCGTAGTAGGCGACAACACGCGTCTCATCACAAACCACATAGGTTCTGGAGGCCCCCTGAATCTGGTTTTTCAGGCTGCGGCGTTTTAACCATAAATCTAGGCTGTCAATGCCGCACAAAAAACCTTCAGTGACATGCTGTTCGGTCAGCGGCATGGGTGCTGTCAACGTCATCCACGCTCCCACGGCGCGGGCGTCGACATGGTTTTGCGCAAGCGTTCGTTGGGGTTGGGTTGCTGGTCCAAGCGGGCCTGAAACTCTTCAAAGGCTTGCGGACTGACGGACATGATCACTTGGTCGAGCAAGGTG
>CANCLK010000055.1 GCA_947378785.1 Comamonadaceae bacterium | reverse complement strand
TTTCAAAGAAAGAACACGCACAGATGGCTATTCAATGGTTTCCCGGTCACATGCACTTGACCAAAAAAGCCATCAGCGAGCGGATCAAGGAAATTGATGTCGTGATCGAGCTGCTGGACGCTCGCCTGCCGGGCTCCAGCGCCAACCCCATGCTGGCGGAGCTCACCGAGGGCAAGCCCGCCCTCAAAGTGCTGAACAAGCAAGACTTGGCCGACCCGACGCGCACGCCGCTCTGGCTGGACTACTACAACAGCCAGCCGGGCACCCGTGCGATTGGGCTCGACGCCAGCATGAGCACGCCCGCCAAAGCCCTGATTGAGGCCTGCCACGTGTTGGCCCCAACCCGCGGCAGCATGGTCAAGCCGATGCGCGTACTCATTTGCGGTATTCCCAACGTCGGCAAGTCGACGCTGATCAACACCCTCACCGGCAAGCGCGCCACCAAAACCGGCGACGAGGCGGGGGTCACCAAAATTGAGCAGCGCATCGTGCTGGCCGATGGTTTTTACCTGTTCGACACGCCGGGCATGCTGTGGCCGCGGATCATCGTCGCCAAGAGCGGCTACAACTTGGCGGCCAGCGGTGCGATCGGTCGCAATGCCTTCAATGAAGAAGAAGTGGCGCTGGAGTTGCTGGATTATTTGATCCCGAACTACCCCGCGCTCCTGAAGGCGCGCTACAAGGTCGAGTTGCCGGCGGGCACCACCGACGAGCTGTTGTTGGAAGAAATCGGCCGCAAGCGTGGCGCGGTGCTGTCAAAAGGCCGCATCAACCTGCAAAAGGCTGCTGAGATCGTGATTTACGAATTTCGCCAATCCACGCTGGGCCGCATCACGCTGGAAACGCCCACCGAGTTTCAGCTGTGGATGGAAGCCGGACAAAAGCTCGACGCCGAGCGTCAAGTCAAGAAGGATGATATTGAGCTGAAGCGTTTGATCAAGCTCAAAAAAGTACCGCGTCCCGCCAAAGTGGATCGACGCGGCGAGTGACCCTCCGTGAGGCTTGAATGCCTTGTCAGTGCCGCGCGCGCATCACGCGACGCGCGTAGGCGATGCCAAAGCCAATGCCCAACGCCAGCGCAAACCAGCCAACCAGCGACGACTGCGCCACGATGCCCTGCATGCCTGGCGACTGGATGAAATAAGGCGAGACCAGCACACCGAGGCCAATCAGCGCGCACAGCACCGCCTTGAAGAGCAGTTCCTTGTCGGCTCGGGTACTTTTGGCATTGGTCAGGGGACGGGTGGGCTGTTGGGGTAAAGGCATGTTGGTTTCCAGATCGCACTTGAATGATCTGCAAGGATAGCGGCTTTCCGGTTGGACGCCTCTGCATATCTCCATCAGCCTCAGAATTTAAAACCCAGATTGGCTAAGACAACAGCATTGCGCTTGGGTATCACGCTCAGGTTGAGCGAGACGACAGCGCCGAGTTCGATCTTCATACTGGGCAACGGCCCCGCGACAATGCCAGAGCCCGAGTTGCCCGATGGGTAGCCCGTGATGATGGCGTTTCGCAACCCCACAAAAACAAGCGAACTGACCGGGTAATAGATGCCGTAGGCGACATAAAACGAATTTTTGAAGTGGGAGTTTTTGTAAAAACCACCTTCTAATTCGTCCCTCCAGCCGCCAACACCCTGGAGTTGGCAGGTTAAGCCCAGACCGGTATTGACCTCATTGCGCTTGTCAGCGGGCGCGCGGTTGGCGTCATCGAAATGCTTGGACAGTCCGTTCAAATTCAGTTCAGGCTGCGCGCACCAGTCAGCTGGCTGCGCGTACCAAGAGCAGCACAAGAGAAGGCCGCCTAGACAAAGTTTTTTCCAGCGTTGAAACGGGTGCATGTTTCCTCCACGAACGCCCATTAACCTTGATTTAACTAGGTTCAAACTGACTTTTAAAGGTCGGTTTCAATTTTTACCGTTTGCCACGCTGAAGCTCAGATGGATAGGTACGCGTCAGTTTTGCAGCTGCCGCGCCAGTAACTCGGCCACATGAATCGCTTCGCGTTGTGCACCGTCCCGGATCTGATGGCGGCAACTGGTGCCGTCTGCCACCACGATGGCATCGGGTTGTTTTCGCACGGCGGGCAGCAGGCTGAGCTCGGCCATTTGCATGGACACCTCGTAATGGCTGGCCTCGTAGCCAAAGCTACCTGCCATGCCGCAGCAACTCGATTCAATCAGCTCAGGTTGGGCACCCGGAATCAACTTGAGAACGTCGATGATCGGGCTGACCGCTCCAAAGGCTTTTTGGTGGCAATGGCCGTGCAGCAAGATGGCCTGGTCGGTGGCTTTGAGTTTTGCCTTGAGCGAATCAAGCTTGCCGGCGGCCACTTCACGGGCCAGAAACTCCTCAAACAGCAGGGCTTGGTCGCTGATGGTTTGCGCTGCTGGCCCCAAACCCATCACCAGCATTTCATCGCGCAGGGTGAGCAGGCAAGAGGGCTCTAGTCCGACGATGGCGATGCCTTTTTCGGCGAAGGGCAAGAGCGATGCGAGCACTTCGCGGGCCTTGGCTTTGGCTTCATCAATCATGCCGTTGGCCAGGTAGGTGCGGCCGCAGCACAGGTGCTTGCCATCTGGCTTGGCCTTGGTGGCTACGTGCACGGTGTAGTCGGCCGCTTGCAGCACTTGCAAAGCCGCCAGCGCATTGCCCGACTCGAACGTGCCGTTGAAGGTGTCGACGAACAGCACCACGGGCTTGCTGGCGGTCAGCACTTCTTCAAACGTGGCGGTCTTGAGTGCGTGGGCTGGGGCATTGTCATCGTCAGCTTGTGCGCTTGCGACTGCAAGCTGCTGCCAAAACGTGTTGCGTTGCCATTGCGGCAACGTGCGGCGGGCTGAAAAGCCCATGATTTTTTCGCTCAGCGTGGCCAGCCCTGGCAGCTTGTCGCGCAAGTTCAGCAGCGGTGCCAAGCGGCTGGCCCAGTGGGCGTAGTCGGGCAGGCTGGCGATGAGTTTGTCTTTGAGCGTGTAGCCGTGGCGCGCCTTGTAGTGGTGCAAGAACTCGACCTTCATCTTGGCCATGTCGACGCCGGTCGGGCAGTCGCGCTTGCAGCCTTTGCAGCCGACGCATAAATCGAGCGCGTCGTGCACCGCTTGGCTGGTGAAAGCGTCTTCAGGGTTGTCGCATGGTTGAGCGCCTTGGAGCTGACCCGAGAGTGCTAAGCGAAGCGTGTTGGCGCGGCCGCGTGTCAGGTGTTTTTCGTCGCGCGTCACGCGGTAGCTGGGGCACATGGTGCCGGCGTCAAACTGGCGGCAGTGGCCGTTGTTGTTGCACATCTCGACGGCTTTGGCCAAGCCTTGGGCCGGGTCGCCACCGGTTCCGGGGGCGCTGGTTATTTCTGTCACCGGATTGCTTTGCACGTCCCAAGCGCGCCAGTCGAGCGCTGTCTTGATCGGGATGACCTTGTAGCTGGGCGGAAAGCGCATCAGCCGCGTGTCATCCATTTTGGGCGGGTTGATCATGCGCTGCGGGCACAGCAGATTCAGCGGGTCCATGGTCTCTTTGATGCTGGCAAACGCTTGCGTGATTTGCGGCCCGAACTGCCAAGAAATCCATTCACCGCGGCACAGACCGTCGCCGTGTTCGCCGCTGTACGCGCCTTTGAATTTTTGCACCAGCGCTGAGGCTTCTTCGGCAATCGCACGCATCTTGCCAGCGCCATCGCGGCGCATGTCCAGAATCGGTCGCACGTGCAGTGTGCCGACAGAGGCATGGGCGTACCACGTGCCTTTGCTGCCGTGTCGTTTGAAGACTTCGGTCAGCGCATCCGTGTACTCGGCCAAGTGTTCCAGCGGGACAGCGCAGTCTTCGATGAAGCTCACCGGCTTGCCATCGCCCTTCAGGCTCATCATGATGTTGAGGCCGGCCTTGCGCACTTCCCACAGGTTTTTTTGCGGTGCGTCGTCGATCATTTCGACCACCGAGCCGGGCAGGCCGAGGTCGCCCATGAGTTCGACCAGTTGGCGTATTTTGGGCAGCAGGTCAGCCTTGGAGGCGCCTGAAAATTCAACCAACAAGATCGCATCGGGCTGACCCAGCAGGGCGGTGCGAACGGTCGGGGCAAAGGCCGGGTTTTGCAGCGACAACTCGATCATGGTGCGGTCCACCAATTCGACCGCTGACAGGCCGCCACCGAGTTTGACGATGTGCTGCGCTGCATCCATGGCCGCGTAAAAGGTCGGGAAATTCACCACGCCCAAGACCTTGGCGCGTGGCAGTTCGCTGAGTTGCAGCGTCAGGTTTTTGGTCAGCGCCAGCGTGCCCTCGCTACCCACCAGCAAGTGCGCCAGATTGACCGAACCGTCCTGGGTGTAAGGGCGCTCACTTTGGTTGTCAAAGATGTCGAGGTTGTAGCCGGCGACCCGTCGTAAGACTTTTGGCCAGCGGGCGCTGATGTCGGGTGCGAGTTGTTCGGCCAAGGCGCGCACATAGTCACCCAGTTCGCGCGATTTTCCAGTGCTGCTGGCGTAGTCACCCAGTGTCAGCAAGGTGCCGTCGGAGGTCCACGCCTGTGCGCCCTTGACGTTGTGCACCATGTTGCCGTAGGCAATGCTGCGGCTGCCGCAGGAGTTGTTGCCGGCCATGCCGCCCAGCGTGGCTTGTCCGCTGGTGGAGACATCCACTGGGTACCACAGGCCGTGCTTTTTGAGGTTGGCGTTCAGGTGGTCAAGCACCAAGCCAGGTTCGACCACCGCCGTGCGTTCTGCCGCGTCCACCGCCAAAATGTTGCGGACATATTTCGAATGGTCGATGACGAGTCCGGCGCCCACGGTCTGACCGCATTGGCTGGTACCGCCGCCGCGCGCCACGATGGGCACACCCAAGTCGCGGCAAATTTCCAGAGCCAGCGCAACGTCTGCGCTGCTGCGCGGCACAAAAACACCCGTCGGCATGCTTTGGTAAATTGACGCGTCGGTGGCATAGCGGCCACGGTCAGCCGCTGAAAACAAGACCTCACCCTGTGTTTCGCTCGTCAGTCGGGCTGCCAGTCGGCCGGCCACTTCGTTGCTCGTGCGGGAGACGTGGTTGTAGGTGTCGCTGTGCCCGTGGGTGTGTTCGTGAGCCTTGGCTTGCTTCGTCACTTGTGTCGGCAGTGGCGCGTTCATGCCTGTTCTCCGTTGGCGGCTGAACTGCTGTGGCGCTGCTGCGCTAGCTGCGCCATCACGATGTCACGCTTGTTGTTCAAGTGACTCAGCAGCACGGCGCGCATGGCGGCCGGGTTTCGGTGGATCAGGGCGTCGATCATTTGCTCGTGTTCTTTCATGGCGGCGCCCCATTTGTCGCCGTCTTGGTTGGAGCGAAAACGCAGGGCCTGTAGCCGCGCATTCACTTGCTGGTAGGTGGCACTCAGCACCGGATTTTTGGCCGCAGCATTGATGGCGGCGTGAATGGCCGAGTTGAGCCGGTAATAGGCTGGCAGGTCGCGCCGCGTGTAGGCCGCAAGCATTTCGTAATGCATGGCTTGGACCTCGGCGAGTTCAGCGTCTGTGATGCGCTCTGCCGCCAATTCACCAGATTGCGCTTCCAGCCCGGCCATGACCTCAAAGGTGTTGAGAACATCCGCCTCTGTCAGTTCAACCGCAATCGCGCCACGGTTGGGCAGCAGTTCGACCAAGCCTTCAGCGGCCAGCATCTTGATGGCTTCGCGCAAGGGCGTGCGCGAGACTTTCAGCACCTCACTCAGTTCGCGCTCGTTGAGTTTGGCGCCGGGGGCGATGCGGCTTTCAACCAGCATTTCACGCAGGCGCAGTGCCACTTGGTCATGCAGGGCGGCTCGAGGGGAGGGGTTGATTGAAATGATTTCAGCGCTCATGGCGAAATTTTGTATGCAAAATTGATGGCTGTCAATTCAGCGTCAAGTCTTAATGGGATCTTTATTAGGCGGGTAATCTATGGTCGAGCAAGGGATCACCCCTCTTGACAAAGTAATTTTGTATGCAAAAAATAGCGACTTATTCACGGAGCCCTTTCCATGCTGACGCTTGACTTTCATCCTACTGGCCGCCACTTCCTGCAAATTCCGGGCCCTTCGCCGGTTCCTGATCGCGTGCTGCGCGCCATGAGTTACCCGACCATTGACCACCGCGGTCCCGAGTTCGGGATACTCGGGCTCAAAGTGCTGGCTGACATTCAGACGATCTTCAAAACCCGCCAGCCAGTGATGATTTACCCGGCCTCCGGCACGGGCGCTTGGGAGGCCGCGTTGGTCAACACCTTGAGCGCTGGCGACCATGTGCTGATGTACGAAACCGGTCACTTTGCTGCGCTGTGGAACAAACTGGCCGTGCGGCTCGGCCTGAAGACAGAGGTGATGGGCTTTCCCGGCCCTGATGCTTGGCGCCACGGCGTCCACGCAGATCTGATTGAAGAGCGGCTGAAGGCCGACAAAGAACACAGCATCAAGGCGGTTTGCGTGGTGCACAACGAAACCTCCACGGGTGTCACCAGCAACATCGCCGCTGTGCGCAAGGCCATCGACGCCGCCAAGCACCCTGCGCTGCTGTTGGTGGACACCATCTCGGGTCTGGGCTCGGCCGATTACCGACATGACGACTGGGGCGTGGACGTCAGCATCAGCGGTTCGCAAAAAGGCCTGATGCTGCCGCCTGGCATCAGCTTCAACGCGCTCTCGGCGAAGGCCATTGAGGCCAGCAAAAAAGCCACGCTGCCCAAGGCTTTCTGGGCCTGGGACGAGATCATCGAGATGAACAAGACAGGCTTCTGGCCGACCACCCCCAACACCAATTTGCTCTATGCCTTGAGCGAAGCCTGCGACATGCTGCTTGAAAACGGGCTGGACGCGGTCTTTGCGCGACACCTGCGCTGGGCTGAAGGTGTGCGCTCAGCGGTGCGGGCCTGGGGCCTGCCGATTCAATGCGCTGACGCCTCGGTGTACTCGCCAATCCTGACAGGCGTGATGACGCCAGAAGGCGTCGACGCCGACGCCGTCCGCAAAATCATTTACGAGCGCTTTGACTGCTCGTTGGGCACCGGCCTGGGCAAGATCAAGGGCAAGATGTTCCGCATTGGCCACTTGGGGGACAGCAACGACCTGACGCTCATGGCCGCGCTGGCCGGCTGCGAGATGGGTCTGAAACTGGCCGGTGTCAAGCTGGCTGGCTCGGGCGTCCAGGCGGCGATGGACTATTTTTCAAGTCACGCGGCGGCCGTGCAGATTCGCAAGGCGGCTTGAGCCGCATGCTCAAAATCCCTGTCACTGCGAGCGAAAATTGCTCGTCACTGCGAGCGCAGCGCGGCAGTCTAGAGCCCGAATTCGCAGGCATGGATTGCCACGCTGCGCTCGCAAAGACGAACGGGCATGGATCGCCGCCCTGCGCTCGCGATGACGAGAGTGATTTCGCTCGCGATGACGATCAATAACCAACAGGAGACAAGTCATGCAACGCAGAACTTTTGTCAGTAGCGCCATCGCTGGTGCCGCTTTGGTCGCCGCACCCATGCTCAAGGCGCAAACCTTGCCCAACGGGCCGATCCGTATCGTGGTCGGCTTCCCGCCGGGTGGTGGCACCGATGCACTGGCGCGCGTGGTGGGGCAAAAGCTCTCTGTCATGTGGAACCTCTCCATCATCATCGACAACAAAGCGGGTGCTGCTGGTGTGATCGCGGCTGACTACGTTTCCAAGCAAGCCAGCGATGGCAACACTTTGCTGATGGCTCACATCAACAGCCACGCGCTGGCGCCCAGTCTGGTGCCCAAGCTTGGCTATGTGGTCGAGCGCGACTTTGTGCCGATCGCGCTGGTCGGCGTCACGCCGAACCTGTTGATCTGCAATGAAGCTCAGCCCGCCAAAAACGTCAAAGATTTGGTTGAACTGTGCAAAAAGAATCCCGGTAACATCAGTTTTGCCTCGGCTGGTGGTGGCTCGGCCCAGCACTTAGCGCTTGAAATGTTCAAGTTGCGCGCTGGTATTGACGCGCTGCATGTCCCTTACAAAGGCTCTGGCCCGGCCTTGATCGACCTGATTGGCGGGCAGGTGAATTACTGCTTTGAAACCATGACCTCGGCCACGCCGCATGTCAAAAGCGGCAAGGCGATTGCGATCGCGCAAACCCGAACCAAACGCGCCAAAGGACACCCGAACGTGCCGACCATGGATGAATCAGGCTTTCCTGGTTTTGATGCCACCACTTGGTACGGGTTGGTGGGGCCGGGCAAGCTGCCGCAGGCCATGGCCAAGCGCATGAACGACGACATCAATCGCGTCATGGCGATGCCCGACGTGATGGAAAAGTTCGAGCAGTACGGTGCAGAAGATGGCGGCGGCTCAACCGAGCGGTTTGCCGAATTCATCAAGACCGAGCAGGCCAAATGGGCCAAGGTCATCAAGGAAGCCAAGGTCACCACGGCGGGTTGAAATACTGTACGGCTTGACCGTATGGCAACATCAAGGTCTGGCTCCATTTATAGTGGCGTCAGACTTTTTTATTTCCGGCGGCGGCCTTGTTGTCAGCCCCTGCCACGACCACTTCTGGATTTGCCTTGACGCCAAGCACCCCATTCCCTGCTGATACCTCCCTTGCCACATCTGCCGCCCGCTTCGGTAGCGGTCAGTCAGTTCTTCGTCTTGAAGATGACAAACTGCTGGTCGGCGCCGGCCAGTTCGCTGGGGACGTGAGCCCTGCAGACCAGGTTCACCTGTTCTTTTTGCGCTCGCCTTACCCCCATGCGCGCATTGTCTCGATCGACAGCGCTGCCGCGCTGGCCATGCCTGGCGTGCTGAAAATTGTCACCGGTGCTGAATTGGCGGCGGCGGGTGTCAAGCCGATTCCGGGCTCGGTTTTCAAGCGGATTGACCCTGTCCCCTGCGCCGCGCCTGAGCGCCGCGCGCTGGCCCACGAGCGAGTGCGCTTTGTCGGTGAAGCCGTGGTCGCCGTGGTGGCGCTCACCTTGCAGCAGGCACGTGATGCCGCCGAGGCGATTGAGATGGACTACGCCGAACTGCCGATGGTGGTGAACGTGAACGATGCCACGGCAGGTGACGCCCCGGTTCTGAATGACAAGGCGGTTGACAATATCGCCGGTGAAACGCGCTACGGCAACGTTCAGGCCACGGCCGAGGCCTTTGCCAAGGCCGCGCACGTGGTCAAGCTGGACGTGGTGAATCAGCGGGTGTCAGCGCTGAGTCTGGAACCGCGCACGGTGCTGGCCATGCCTGATCCGGCGACCGGGCGATTGACGATCCGCATGAGCACGCAAATGCCGTCGGGTGTGCGCAACTCAGTGTGCGACTTGTTGGGCATGGAGCGCGCCGATGTGCGCGTGGTGGTGGGGGATGTCGGCGGTGGCTTTGGCATGAAAACCGGCGTTTATCCGGAAGACCTGACGATTGCTTTTTGCGCGCGTGCCCTGCAGCGCCCGATCAAGTGGGCTGCAGACCGCAGTGAAGAATTTATCTCGGCCGCGCATGGTCGCGACTTGCAAACGCAGGCCGAATTGGCGCTCGACGCCAGCGGCAAAATCCTCGCCTTGCGGGTGGCCTCGCTGGCCAATGTGGGTGCCTACCCGAGTGGCACCGCCGTGACAATTCAGCTCTTGATCGGCCCGTGGGTACAGACCAGCGTCTACGACATTCAGACCATCGATTTTCATTTCAAGGCGGTGCTGACCAACACGGCACCCACGGGTGCTTACCGCGGTGCGGGCCGACCTGAAGCCATTTTTAGCATGGAGCGGCTGATGGACGAGGCGGCGCGGCAGACCGGCATAGACCGCTTGGCACTGCGCCGTCGCAACTTCATTGCCCCAGCGCAAATGCCCTACAAAAACCCCATGGGCCAGACCTATGACTGTGGTCAGTTTGAATCCATCCTGGATCAGGCGCTGGTACTGGCTGACTGGCCTGGCTTTGCGGCGCGCGCTGCAGACTCGGCCAAGCGTGGCCTGTTGCGCGGCCAAGGCATCGCTACTTTCCTCGAATGGACCGGTGGCAATGCGCTCGAAGAAACGGTCACGGTGTCGGTGCAAGCCGACGGCATGATCGAAGTGTTTTCAGCCGTCAATGGCATGGGGCAGGGCATCTTGACGTCGCTCGCACAGTTGGTCGTGGACGCTTTTGGTGTCCCCATTGAGCAAGTGCGTGTGGTGCTCGGCGACACCGATCGGGGCGACGGTTTTGGCAGCGCGGGTTCGCGTTCGATCTTCACCGGCGGTTCGGCCATGCGTGAAGGCGCTGACCGAACCATCGCCGAGGCCAAGCGGCTGGCCGCGCTTGAGTTTGAAGCCTCAGCGGCAGACATCGAGTATCGCAATGGCCGACTGCAAGTGATCGGGACTGACCTCAGCACGGATATTTTTGCGCTGGCGGGTCGGCAAGCCGAGCAACGTATTTTCATGAACTCAACAACCGCCGTGAGCGGCCCCAGCTGGCCGAATGGCTGCCATATCAGTGAAGTCGAAGTCGACCCGCTGACGGGCCACGTGGCGGTGGTGGCGTATGCCTCTGTCAACGATGTCGGCCGGGTGGTGAACCCGATGATCGTGCGTGGCCAGCTGGATGGCGGCGCGGTTCAGGGCATTGGTCAAGCGCTGTATGAGCAGGTGGTTTACGACCGTGAAACCGGTCAACCCCTGACGGGTAGCCTGATGGACTATGTCGCCCCACGCGCTGAAGATGCGCCGGTTTTTAAAACCGAAATGGACACCTCCGTGCCATGCCGGAACAACCCACTCGGCGTCAAAGGCGTGGGAGAACTCGGCACCATCGGTGCGGGTCCCAGCGTGGTCAATGCCGTGGCCGATGCGCTGTCTCGCGCGGGCATGGCGGCCAAAGCGCCTCTGCTCCAAATGCCGCTCTCCTCAGCCCGGGTGTGGGCTTTGATGCAGCAGTGAGTTCAGACCAAATGGCGCATCCCCTGCGCCGTTTCGCTCAGCACATTGAGCACGCGGCGTACGGCGTCTTCACTCGACTCGTGACCCATCGGCATGGTCACGCTGAGCGCGCCCATCACCTGACCGTGTCGGTCGCGTAGGGGCACGGCGATGCCGCGGTAGTTGAGTTCGAGTTGCTGCTCGGACAGGGCCCAACCCTGCGCCCGCACACGGGCTAGCTCGATGCGCAAACGGTCCTTGCTGGCTATGGTGTGCGTGGTGTAGGTGCTCAACGGATGGTTGGTCAGCCACTCTTCAACCCATTCTGGGCCGCGCAGGGCCAACAGCAGCAGGCCTGCCGCCGTCACCTGCGCTTGGACCCGAGCGCCCAGCACGTAGCCCGTGTTCATGACGCGATTTGAGCCGTTGCGGGCGATGTAGACGATGTCGTCGCCGTCCATCACGCTGACAAAAGCGCTTTCTTGTGTGCCAGCAGTGACGCGCTGTAAGAACGGCTGCACGATGCGCGGTAGGCGCGCTGACTCTAGGTAAGACTGCCCCATCCTCAGCACCCGTGGCGTCAGCCAGAACAGTTTGCCGTCCGTGGCGACATAGCCCAGATGCTCCAGCGTCAGCAAGTACCGGCGGGCAGCCGTTCGCGTGATGCCGCAGCGCAGCCCGGTCTGGCTGGCCGTCATGCGTGGGTTGGCATCGTCAAAACTCTCCATCACCGACAGACCTTTTTCAAGGCCCGCAATCCAGTCGCGTTTGTCCAGGGCTGGGCGGATCTCAGTTGTCTCAGGCGTCTTCATGGTTGAGTGCTTCCCGGGTCAAACCCGAATTTCGATCGATTATCGAACATTATTGTGCGTTAATCGCTCAAATTCTGGATTTCAAGACCTCGCTGAAGCGCCAAACGGCTAAAGTTCTTCCCCATCAGACCTGCCTGCCCGTGCAGGCTTTGCTTTTAATTTTTAAGGAGACAGCCATGAATAAACGATTCGCCCTGAAACTGCTGACCGCCTGTGTCATCGCCGCTGTCAGCACGGTCGGTTTCGCCCAAAATGTCATCAAAATTGCCAACATCATTGAGCTGTCGGGTGGCGGCGCTTCAGCTGGTACCAACTTCAAGAACGGCGTGGAACTGGCGGTCAAAGAGATCAATGCAGCGGGCGGCATTCTGGGTAAAAAAATCCAGACCACCACAGCAGACACCCAGAGCAACCCCGGCGTTGCCAAGGGTCTGACGCAAAAAGTCATTGACGACGATGTCTTCGCTATTTTTGGCCCGGTCTTTTCCGGCTCCATCATGGTCAGCATGGCTGAATCGCGCCGTGCCGGTGTGCCCAATTTCACGGGCGGTGAGGCGGCCAGCATCACGGAGCAGGGCAACCCTTTTATCTTTCGCACCAGTTTCACGCAGGCCACCGCCATGCCCAAAGTGGCGCGTTACATCAGCAACCAAGCCAAGCTCAAGAGCATTGCTGTCATTTACGTGAACAACGACTTTGGCAAGGGTGGTCTCGACATGATCAAAAAAGCGCTGGCGAATTCAACGACAAAGATCGTGGCCGAAATTTCAACCGAGCCAAGTCAGGTGGACTTTTCTGCAGCGGTGCTGCGGTCCAAACAAAGCAATGCCGATGGTGTGTTCGTCAACTCGAATGAAGAAGAATCTGCCCGTTTGCTGCGTGAACTGCGCAAGCAAGGTTGGACCAAACCAGTGATTGGCGAGACGACCCTGACAGGCCAAAAAGTCATCGAACTGGCGGGTGATGCTGCCAATGGCGCCGTTGCCCACGTCGGCCTGACGGTGGATGCACCACTGCCAGCCATACGCGCCTTTCGCGCGAAGTTCGAGAAAGAATACAAATACATCTCCGACCACAACGGCATGAAAGGCTACTCGGGCGTTTATATTTTGAAGGCGGCCATTGAGAAGGCTGGCAAGTTGGATCGCAAGGCCGTGGCCGATGTGCTGCACACCTTGAAGGTCCTCGCTGCCGACCATCCGGGCGTGCTGATGGACGTGGCTTTTGACAGCAAGGGTGACCTGGACCGCGAGAGCTTCATGATCGAAGTGAAGAACGGCCAACAGGTTGTCCGCCACGCTGCCACCACTGAGTGGACAGATCGGCGGTTCAGCCTCTAAAGCCGCCAAAGTGGCTCCCGCCAAGAAATAAGATGTCGTTTTTAGCTTCTTGACTTTTCCATCCATTAAAAGCCATGACCGACTTCCTTCAACTCTTTTTATCTGGCTTAGCCACCGGCAGCATTTATGCGCTGGCAGCCCTAGGCTTTACCTTGCTGTGGCAGGCTTCCGGCACGATCAACTTTGCCCAAGGCGAGTTTGTCATGCTGCCGGCGTTCATGATGCTGGGCTTCATGTCGCTGGGTGCGCCGATGCTGGTCAGCGTGGTTTGCACTGTGCTGCTGGCGGTGGTGTTGCTGGGCTGGGTCTTCAAGCGTGGTTTGGTGGATCCACTGTTCAAGTACGGCATGATGCCCATCGTCGTCGCCACCATCGGTCTGTCGATTGCGATGCGCAACGGCGTTCGGGCCGGTTATAGCGCAGAGGCGCATCCTTTCCCTAGCCTCTTTGCCGACAAGATCTACAACATCGCTGGCGTCACTGTCACCTTGCAAGATATTGGCACTTTTTCCTTGGCGTTGGTCATTGTCATGGCGACGCAGGCCTTTTTGGCCAAGACCGTCACCGGTCGGGCCATGCAGGCGGTGGCGCAAAACACTGAAAGCGCGTCGGTGCTCGGCATCAATGTGCCGCGTATGATTTTCTATACCTTCGCCATCAATGCCGTGTTGGCTGTGGCCGCGGCGATGCTGGTCACGCCCACTTACTTGGCCAAGTTCGACATGGGTGAAGGCCTCGGCAACAAGGCTTTTTTTGCGGCCATCATTGGTGGCTTCAACAATTCCCGCGGTGCGCTGTTGGGGGGGCTGATCGTTGGGGTCTGTGAAAACCTAGCGGCGGCCTATATTTCCCCAGCCTACAAAGATGCCGTGGCGCTGGTGATTTTCATGGTCGTGATTCTGTTCAAGCCGCAAGGGCTGTTGGGTAAAAAAGAGGAGCGCAAGGTATGAAGCTCTTGCAACACAAGGTCGGGTGGGCTTTCACCCTAGCTGCAGCTGCGCTGCTGTTGGTGGCACCGCAGTACCTGAAGAACTATGGCGTTTATCTGCTGAGCTATTGGTTGGTGTTCGTCATCGCCATCATGGGCCTGAACCTGACCACGGGTTACGCCGGCCAGAAGTCGCTGGGCCACGCGGCTTTCTTTGGCATCGGTGCTTACACCGTGGCGATCTTGATGAAGGCCGGTTTCAGCTTCTGGCTGGGTTTGCCTGCCGCTGCTTTGATCTGCTTTGTCGTCGGCTTGGTGCTGGGCTTTCCGGCGTTGCGGGTTCAAGCCATTTATCTGGCCTTTGCAACGCTGGGTTTCAACACCGCCATCTGGTTGGTGATGCGCAACGAGGAGTGGCTGACCGGCGGCACCTTCGGCATCAACAACATCACGAGACCCGCTTTGTGGGGCTATTCGCTGGAAGGCAATCGGCCTTACTACTACTTCGTGCTCGCAGTCACGCTGGTGATGGCGGGTCTGCTGTGGGGCTTGCTGCGCTCGCCTTGGGGGAAGGCTTTCAAAGCCTTGCGCGATAACCCGATCCGGGCCGAAAGCCTGGGCATCGACATCCGAAATTACACGCTTCTGAGCTTTGCCATTGGCGCTGTGTATGCGGGTGTGGCAGGTGCGCTCTTTGCGTCGCTGGTGCAGTTTATCGAGCCGGCTCCCTTCACTGTAGGCGCCTCCATCATGATGTATTTGATGGTTGTGGTCGGCGGCGCGGGTTACTTTCTGGGACCGGTGCTGGGTGCTGCAGTGGGTGTGGTTTTGCCTGAATGGATGCGCGATGTACCCGGCGTAGCCGCTTGGTATTTGCCGATTTTTGGCTCCGCCGTGGTGCTGATGATGGTCTGGTTGCCAGACGGTTTGCTGAGCATTCCCGACCGATTGAAGGAGCGCCGTGCCGCGCGTGAGGCTTCAGCACTGCGTGCTGCCAACGCGGCAAAAATGAAGGCTCGATCATGAACCATCCTTTGCTCAAAGTCACCGGCTTGAAGAAGGCTTACGGTGCAATTCAGGCGGTCGGTGGCGTCTCATTTGAAGTCATGCCAGGCGAAATATTTGGGGTTATCGGGCCCAATGGATCTGGCAAGACCACCATGTTCAACAGCGTGCTGGGGCAGATCACACCCGATGCGGGCGAGATCGAACTGAATGGTCAGAGCATCAGCGGGCTGTCGCCGCTGGCGCTGAGTCGGCGGGGTGTTGGGCGCACGTTCCAGACCCTGCAGGTCTTTGGGAAAATGACGGTGCGCGACAACTTGATCGTCGCGGCGCAAGAACACCAAGGCAGCATGCTGAGCCGCATTTTTGCGCCTGGCGATTCAGGTCTGGGCGACAGGGCTGATGCCTTGATCGATCAATTCCGGATTCGGCAGGTGGCCCACACGCTGGCAGGCACCCTGAGTTACGGCCAGCAAAAGTTGGTGGACATTGCCATGGCCTTCATGGCCCAGCCGGCGCTGGTGTTGCTGGACGAACCCTGTGCCGGTGTCAACCCGAGTCTGGTGGGCGGCATTTCAAATCTGCTGAAAGAACTCAACCAGAATCCAAAGTTGGGTCAGCAGAGTTCATTCGTTGTGATCGAGCACAACATGGACTTCGTCATGGACCTGTGCCACCGCATCATGGTGATGGTCGAAGGTCGGGTGATGGCCATCGGCACACCAGCCGAAATTCGAGCCAATAAAGAGGTGCTTGACGCCTACTTAGGGAACTGAATATGACAGACGACATTTGCATAGAGTTTGACGATGTAGTGGCAGGTTACAAGGATTTCATGATCCTGAACAACCTGTCTTTCAAAGTTCGCCGTGGCACCATCACCTTGCTGCTCGGCCCCAACGGCGCGGGTAAATCGACGGTGCTGAAAACACTCTTTGGCTTGCTCAAACCGCGTCAGGGCCGCATTCTGTTGGACGGCGAAGACATGTCAGGGGCGACGCAAAAAGCGCTGCTCGCCAAGGGCATTGCCTTCGTGCCGCAGGGTCGTAATTTGTTTGGTCAGCTGACGGTTTTTCAAAATTTGGAACTCGGTGGCATCACGCTCGGCACCAAGACCACGCATGAACGCATCCCCGAGGTGCTCAACTTTTTCCCGCGTGTGAAAGAGCGTTTGCATTCACAAGCGTCGGCCTTGTCGGGTGGCGAACAAAAGCAGCTTGAAATCGGTCGGGCGCTGTTGTTGCGCCCCAAGGTTCTGTTGATAGACGAGCCTTCGATTGGCTTGTCGCCGTTGGTGGTACAAGATGTTTTCAAATTGTTGAAAACTTTGGCTGCCCAAGGCACCACGGTGCTGATGGTCGAGCAAAACGTCAAAAGCGCGTTGAAGATTTCAGACGATGCGATTGCGTTGGAGTCTGGTCAACTGGTGCTGCACAAGGCGGCATCAGAGTTGCTGGCCGATCCGCATATTGAGCGGCTTTTCCTCGGTGGAGGCCACGTCCCCGAATTGAACAGCAGAGCCAGCGTCGCAACCGCGGCATGAGTTTTATTTTTTTTATTGACTTGTCATTTCAGGACGCACCATGAGCACCCATTTACAAGCACTGTCTCAAGCGTTATCGCCCGCACTTTCCGCCGATCGCGAAGCCATTCCAGAAGCCGCCAATCCACTCGGTCTGGACGGCATTGAGTTTATTGAATACACCACCAGCAAGCCGCAAGCGCTGGGTCAGGTGTTGGAGATGATGGGCTTTCGCCCGGTGGCGCGCCACCGCTCGCGCGAGGTGCTGCTGTACCGGCAGGGTGCCATCAATATCATCGTCAATGCGCATGTGACTGCCTTGCCAGATGGCGCTGCGCCACGCGACAAACCGGTGATTGCCGCCATTGGTCTGCGCGTGCGCGACGCTGCTGCGGCTTACCGCCGTGCGCTGGAGCGAGGTGCCTGGGCGGTGCCGCCGCGGGTCGAGGTGATGGAGTTGAACATCCCTGCGATCCATGGTGTTGGCAAAAGCCGACTTTATTTTGTTGACCGCTACGACAAGTTCTCGATTTACGACGTTGACTTTGTGCCGATTCCAACGGTTGACCAGCACCCGCCGGCTGTAGCTGGGCTGCACTTTTTTGGCGTGGTGCAGTACATCGGCAATGACCGTACCGAAGACTGGGCCGAGTTTTACCGCGAGCTGTTTGGCTTCACTGATTTGCCGGACGACAAGCGCTTCGGTGTTTTGCCCAAAGGCCGTATTTTGCAAAGCCCGTGCCCAGCGGCCTCGCGCTTTTATGTGCAGTTGATCGAGCCTGAAGCCAGCGTGCTGGACGTCGAAGATGACGAAGCCTTGCAGCGCATTGGCTTGGGCACGGCCGATGTACGCGCCACGGTGGCCGAGCTGGCTCAGCGCGGTGTGGAGTTTGTGCAGTCACGTGGCGTGCAGACGGAAGACCGTGGCGCACTGACCCGCACTTGGCTGCAAAGTGTCAGCTTTGAGCTGGTCCAAGACCAGCGCTCAGAGCCAAAGACCGGCAAGCGGAGTTGAGTCATGCACTACAGCGGAAACATCAGCGACTTTGGGATGGACACCATCTCCTTGGCCGGGCCGTTAGAGGCCAAGCTCAAGGCCGTGCGCCAAGCGGGCTTCACGCAGATCATGCTGTCGGCACGCGACCTGGTCGGTCACCCGGCGGGCTTGGAGGCGGCCGTGCAGGCTGTTAAATCAAGTGGCTTGCGCGTCACCGGTTTTCAGGTGTTGCGTGACTTTGAAGGCCTCTCAGGCCATCTGCACGAGTACAAGATGGATATCGCCAAGTCGATGCTCGAGATGTGTCATGCACTGGATTGCCGCGTGCTGCTGATCTGCTCGTCGACCTCGGTGCACGCCACCGGCGACACAGCTGCGCTGGTCAAGGATCTGCGCAAGCTGGCCATGCTGGCGATTCCGATGAACATCAAGATCGCCTATGAAGCTTTGTCTTGGGGCCGCGTGGTCCATGAGTTTCCGCAGGCTTGGGACATCATCACTCAAGCTGACATGCCGAACCTCGGCCTCGGTTTTGATTCGTTTCACATGTTTGCCACCAAGACCTCGCTGGACGAGCTTGAGATGCTCGACCCCAACAAGATCTTTTTGGTTCAGTTGGCCGACTTCATGTGGACCGAGATCAAGTCTGTTGAAGAACGCATCACCACGGCGCGGCACTTTCGGGTGTTTCCGGGCGAGGGCGTGCACAGCGAAGCGCTGGCTGCTTTGGTCAACAAACTGCACAGCCTCGGTTATCGAGGCGACTACAGCTTTGAAGTCTTCAATGACGACTACCAACAAATGCCGTTGCCGACAGTCGCGCAGCGTGCTTGGCGTTCCGCCCAGTGGCTGGGTGAAGATGTGTTGCGTCGGTCTGTGCCACTGCCTAACCAGATTCGCCTCAAACGTTGAAAACATCGACTGACACTTTCTTCGCCATCATTAAAAAAGCCGCCGACCATGAGTATTTTTGAGGGCTTTTTGTCCACCCCCGACATTCTTGAGGCTTTCAGCGAAAGTCATTTCTTAGCAGCGATGCTGCGCTTTGAAGCCTCGTTGGCCAGAGCCCAAGCCACCACCGGGCTGATTCCCGAATCCGCTGCGCAATCCATCATCGGCACCTGCAAGGTGGAACTGTTTGACGTCAGCAAGATCGTCCGCGAAAGCGGCCGCGCGGGTACGCTTGCGATTCCTTTGATGAAGAGTTTGAAGGAGACGGTCGGCCTTTTCAATCCAGACGCGGTGCGCTTTGTTCACTTCGGCAGCACCAGCCAAGATGTGATCGACACGGCGCTGGCACTGGTCACGCGCGATGCGCTGGCGATGGTGCAAGCCGATGTGCAAATCGCCATTGATGCGTTGTTGGCTCTTGCTGAGCGTCATGCTGCAGACCCGATATTGGCACGCACGCTGCTGCAGCCAGCCTCTGTCACCAGTTTTGGTTTGAAGTGCGCCGGCTGGGTCGCGCCTTTGATTCGCAGCCAGCAACGTTTGCAAGTGGCGGCTGCCAACGCTCTGTGTGTGCAGCTCGGTGGTGCGGTTGGCACCTTGGCCCAAATGAAGGCGCAAGGCCCAGTGGTCATCGCCTTGATGGCCGCAGACCTGCAACTCAAAGCGCCACTGGCCACTTGGCACACGCAGCGCGACGAATGGGTCGCGCTGGGCTGCGAGCTGGGCTTGCTGGTGGGCAGCCTTGGCAAAATCGCCCGCGATATTTCCCTCATGGGGCAATTCGAAGTCAATGAAGTCTCAGAGCCTGTTGAGCCCGGTCGCGGTGGTTCGTCGGCCATGCCGCACAAGCGCAATCCAGTGGCGTGCATGGTCGCGCTGGTGGCGGCGCAGCGCGCACCACAGCGTGTCGCTGCATTGCTGGCGGCGATGCCGCAAGAACATGAACGAGCCTTGAGCCATTGGCAAACCGAACTGGCCGAATGGCCGGCTTTGTTGATGTCGGCGCATGGCAGCGCACGCGCCATGGCGCAGGCTTTGCCGGGTCTGCAGGTGGACACCGCGCGCATGCTGGCCAACTTGCAAGCGCTGCGCGCGGTGCTGCCTGCTGACGCTGCCGACGAGTGGTTCAGCCCTGCGTTAGCATTGCACGCTGCTGACGTCACGCGCAGCCAACTGACGGCCTTGATGGCGATTCAGGCGGGCGACAAATCCCAAACCAATATGAAAGCGAAAGCATGACCGATCACGATAAAAATCATGACCAGGATTACGCCGACGGCATGCTGAATCGCCGCCGCGTGCTGGGCAACGCTTGGGTCGACAAATCGCTGGTCAATGTGAATGACTTCAACGGTGAGTTTCAGAACCTGATCACGCGCTATGCGTGGAACGAGGTCTGGGGCCGCCCGGCCTTTGGCGACAAGACCCGTCGCCTGATGGTGCTGTCGACCATGATCGCACTCAAAGCCTACGAAGAATTTGCCCTGCATGTGCGTGCGGGTTTAGACGGCCCGCCTGAGTCGCGGTTGACACCTGACGACATCAAAGAGGTGATCTTGCAGGCGGCTATTTACTGCGGCGTCCCTGCTGCCAATCATGCGTATTCGATCGCCGGCGCGATTTTGCGTGAGAAGGGATTCTTGCCATCCTCAGACGCGCCAGCCCACGTTGCCTGAGCGAATCCCTTGGGCTGCAGTACGATCATGGGTTAATGCTCATCGTCACTGAATCGACACGAAAGAAACCATGACTTCATCGACTGTTACTGAATCGAATCCATCGCCCAAACTCCATTGGGTCCGCGAAGGCCAAGGCCCGGTGGTGATGCTCAGCCACGCGCTTGGCTGCGACCTCAGCATGTGGGACGCGTTGACGGAACGTCTGAAGCAGCGCTTCACGGTTTTTCGTTATGACGCCCGTGGCCATGGCCAATCAGCAGCACCCGCAGGTCCTTACAGCATGGAGATGTTGGCCGACGACGCTGCCGCACTGATTCAGGCTCAGGCCCTAGGCCCGGTTCATTTTGTCGGTCTGAGCATGGGCGGCATGACGGCGCAGGCCTTGGCCGCACGGCACCCAGAGCTCGTCAAGAGCATCACCATTGCCAACGCCGCTAATTTTTACGGTGAACCTGCCGGTGCCATGTGGCGCGCCCGCATGAACACAGTGCTGACGCAAGGTGTCGCTGCCGTGGCTGAAGGCGCGATCCAGCGCTGGTTCACGCCGGAGTTCATCGCTGACACGGTGGGTGGCGGCGCTGCCCGCGTGGCGACGTTGCGTCAAAAACTTGAAAAACTTGCGCCAGAGCCTTATGCCGCGAGTTGCGGTGCGGTGGCCGCGATTGATTTTCGCAGCAGCAACCAGCGCATCACTTGCCCGACGCTGGTGATCGCCGGTACCCGCGACGAAGCCACGCCGCTGGCACTGTCTGAAGCGATTGTCAGCAGCATCACCGGCGCAAAACTCGTGACCTTGCCTGCTGCGCATTTGAGCGCGGTTGAGCAGCCGCAGGCGTTTTCGGCCTTGCTGGAAACGTTTTTGGATGACTTGAAATAAGTCTGTCTTTGCAGGCATAAACCCTTTGTCACTGCGTACGTAAAGTCTCCGTCACCGTGAGCGAAGTGCGGTAGTCCATCACCGCGTACCTCCAAGATGGATGGCCGCGCTACGCTTGCCATGACAAAAAGTTGGGCGGCTTCCAATCCGTTCACAATTCAGGCCATGGCTACTATTTCCCATTACCCTGTTGATGAGCGCGAGGTCGAGTTCAGCGCGATT
>CANCLK010000054.1 GCA_947378785.1 Comamonadaceae bacterium | reverse complement strand
CTTGGCGACTTTGCGCCAAGCCGAGTCCTCGTCGGCGCGCCATTGCACACCCGAAGCGATCAGGCGCTGGGCCTGGGAACGGGTCGTGGCCAGGCCACGGTCGACGAGAAACAGATCAGCGCGCATAAGGCAGTCAGAGTTGGTGCGCTGAGCGCGCGTTTATCAATAGCGGTAAGTGTCGGCTTTGTAAGGGCCGGCTTTTGAGACACCGATGTAAGCCGCTTGCTCGTCGCTGAGTTCGGACAGCATGGCGCCGACTTTCATCAGGTGCAAGCGTGCGACTTTTTCGTCGAGGTGTTTCGGCAACACGTAAACCTTGCCCACTTCGTAGTCCGCCTGTTTGGTGAACAGTTCGATCTGCGCGATGGTCTGGTTGGCGAAGCTGGACGACATCACAAAGCTTGGGTGACCGGTGCCGCAACCGAGGTTGACGAGGCGACCTTTGGCCAACAGGATGATGCGTTTGCCGTCCGGGAAGATCACGTGATCGACTTGCGGCTTGATCTCGTCCCACTCGCATTTGTCGAGCGAAGCGACGTCGATTTCGTTGTCGAAGTGGCCGATGTTGCAAACGATAGCCTGGTCTTTCATGGCCGCCATGTGCTTGTAGGTGATGACGTTTTTGTTGCCGGTGGCGGAGACAAAAATATCGGCCTTGTCAGCAGCGTATTCCATGGTCACGACTTTGTAACCTTCCATCGCGGCTTGCAGGGCATTGATCGGGTCGATCTCGGTCACCCAGACTTGGGCGCTCAAGGCACGCAGTGCTTGGGCTGAACCCTTGCCGACGTCACCGTAACCGGCGACCAGTGCGACCTTGCCGGCGATCATCACGTCGGTGGCGCGCTTGATAGCGTCGACCAGCGACTCGCGGCAACCGTAGAGGTTGTCGAACTTCGATTTGGTGACGGAGTCATTGACGTTGATGGCACGCAGCGCCAGCGTGCCCTTGACCGACATCTCATTCAGTCGCAGCACGCCGGTGGTGGTTTCTTCGGTCACGCCGACGATGTTTTTCAGGCGGCGGCTGTACCAGGTGCCGTCTTTTGCGAGTTGCTTCTTGATGGCGTTGAACAGGCAGATCTCTTCTTCGCTGCCAGGGCTTGCCAGCACCGAGATGTCGGTCTCGGCCTTGGTGCCGAGGTGCATCAACAAGGTGGCATCGCCGCCGTCGTCCAGAATCATGTTCGGACCTTCTTCAGGTGTGCCTTTGGCGCCCTTGAATTCAAAAATGCGGTGGGTGTAATCCCAGTAGTCGTCGAGGTTTTCACCCTTGTACGCAAACACCGGTGTGCCTTTGACGACCAGCGCGGCAGCCGCATGGTCTTGCGTCGAGAAAATATTGCAGCTGGCCCAACGCACGTCAGCGCCGAGGGCTTGCAGGGTTTCGACCAGCACGCCGGTCTGAATCGTCATGTGCAGCGAACCGGTGATGCGCGCGCCCTTGAGCGGCTGGGTGGTGGCGAATTCCTTGCGGATGGCCATCAGGCCAGGCATTTCGGTTTCGGCGATCTTCAGCTCTTTGCGGCCCCAGTCGGCGAGCGACAGGTCAGCAATGGCGTAATCTTGGTTGTGGATGGGTTTGACGACGGCGTTCATTGAAATTTCTCCAAAGCGAGACAAGCTGGGCAAAATAGCCACGAGCATGGTGCGTCTTAAAGCGGGAGAGTATGAAAACTCACCCGGCCTGAAAAGCACATGCGGGTGAGCGTGGTTGCAAAAGAAAGTCCTGAGCCTAGACCACGGATGTGGGTTGCAACGCTCCTCAGGAGAGGCCAGATTGTACCCACATCTTGACCTGCCGCTGTCAGCCTAAACTCCATCCACATGCAGACCCTATCGCACTGGCCCACCGCGGCACGTCAACATCTCATCGGTGTTTTCACCGACATCGACGACACCCTCACAACCGGCGGCGCGATCACGCCTGACGCGTTGCAGGCTCTGGCAGAGCTCAAAGCCGCCGGCCTGCACGTCATTCCGATCACGGGCCGGCCAGTCGGTTGGAGCGAACCGTTTGCCGCCGCGTGGCCGGTGGATGCGATCGTGGCTGAAAACGGGGCGCTGGCCTTGCGCGCTGCGTCAAAGCTTTATCAACAAGACGACACAACGCGCCACGCCAACCTCATGCGCATGCAAAACGTGGCCGCGCGGGTGCTGCGCGAGGTGGCCGGCGCGCAGTTGGCGCAAGACAGCGCCGGGCGTGAAACAGACATCGCCATCGACCACAGCGAATTCACGCACTTGCCGCCAGCACACATCGCGCAGGTGGTACAGATCATGCAAAGCGAAGGCATGAGTGCGACGGTCAGCTCGATCCACATCAATGGTTGGTTTGGTGCGCACAACAAATGGGAGGGTGCGCGCTGGATCGTGCGCGAGCTCTGGGGGCGCGACCTGACCGCCGAGATCGACCGCTGGGCTTATGTCGGTGACTCAAGCAACGACCAGCTGATGTTCGAGGCCTTTTCCCATTCGATCGGTGTCGCCAATATCCAGCGCTTTGTGGCGCAGCTCACGCACAAACCGCGCTACGTCACAGCGGGTGAGCGTGGCGCTGGATTCGCGGAAGTGGTCAGGGCGATTTTGGCGGCGCGCGGAGAAAGACACTCATGAATGAGTCACGCATCAAGACCCTCGTACTGACCGGACTGCTTGGTCTGGCCAGCCTCACCGTATCGCACAGCGTGCTGGCCGCACCGCTGCTGCGCTGCAACGTGACCTACGCGGGCGCCAGCCATTCAATTGAAGCCACGCCGGTGACCGATCCTTATCCGGTGCCATCGGTCGACATCGGTGGGCGTTTTCGTTTCAAGGCGGTGATGGTTGGCAGCGCTGCGCAGCTTGACCGCATCGTGCTCTACGCCTACTTCAATGCCGATGCTGATGCGGGCACCCAGCCCATGCTGATCCAGCAGGTCAAGTACTTGCCGCCCTTCAGAGCCTCGGCGATGCCCTACCCCCTCACCGGCGAGCAGCGCCTGTATGCCGGCACGTCTGAGCGCGAGCTGATCTACAGTTGCACGCTGGAAGGGGTTCAACCATGAAGCGCTTTTTTTATCGCTGTATCAGCGCCCTGTTCACTGCCTTTTTCATTGTCTGGTGCCCACTGGCTTTCAGCGCCCAGCCAACGGAACAAGTCAGCCTGGTCTTTGCTGGCGATATCGTGCTCGACGACACGGCCGGCGCCATGATCGAGCGGGGCGAAGATCCTTTTTCAGGCCTCGCGGCGGTCTTTGCGGGCGCTGATATTCGCATCGGCAATCTGGAGTGCGTGGTCGCCACCATCGGTTCCGCCGGCAACAAAAACTTCACCTTCCGGGCGCACCCACGCACCCTGCCAGTGCTCAAGCGGCACTTTGACGCGGTCGCACTGGCCAACAACCACTCCGGCGATTACGGCCGCGAGGCTTTTGCGCAAATGCTCGGCCTGCTTCAGCAAGCCGGCTTGGCGCAATTCGGCGGTGGCCACAACCTGTCGCAGGCGCACACCCCGCTCATCGTCGAGCGCAAGGGCCTGCGCATTGCTTTGCTCAGCTACAGCGAGTTCATGCCGCGCAGTTTTGAGGCCGACTACAACGCGCCCGGCATTGCTTGGAGTGAAGACGAGCAAGTCGTCGATGACATCCGAAAAGCACGCGCCGTGCATGGCGCCCATTTGGTGATTCCGGTGATGCACTGGGGCTGGGAAAACGAGCCAACATCGAATGCACGTCAACGCCAGCTGGCCCGGCTGATGATTGACGCCGGCGCCGATGCGGTGATTGGCGGGCATCCCCACGTCACCCAAGAAACGGCCCAGTACAAGGGCAAGCCCATCATCTACAGCGTCGGCAATTTCGTCATGAAGGAAACCGACAACGCGGCGCAACGACATGGCTGGGTGTTGCGGCTGCAGCTGGACGCACAAGGCGTGAGCCGCTTCGACACCGTCCCTGTGCAGATCGACATGGAAGGCATCCCGCAGCGACAGCGCAGCGCGGCCAGCCCGTGCTGGCAACGTGGCGAAACCGATGCGCGCCTGTGCACGCCTGATTGAGCGCTTTCCCAAAACATGTGGTTATTCATGCCGCAACTCACGACCAAACCCATCATGGCAAATGCAATACTGCCGTCATGGCGAGCGCAACGCGGCCATCCATCTTGGCGGTGCGCGGTGATGGGTTGCCACGCTGCGCTCGCAACGACGGAGTGGATTCGAGCAACTCGCAGTGATGCTCATCGCTCTTGAAGCAGCGATCACGTCAGCGTCATCACTGAGCGACTGAACGCGCCAGCACCGGCTTCAAAGCCAGACCGGTCGGCGTGCCCAGCAACACCACGGCTTCCGGCGGCGCTGACGCCACCACTCGCCCGCCAGCGTTGCCGCCGTCGGGCCCGAGGTCGATCACCCAGTCGGCTTCGGCAATCACATCCAGGTCATGCTCGATCACCACCACGCTGTGGCCGCCGTTGACCAGTCGGTGCAGCACGTGGATGAGTTTTTCAACGTCGGCCATGTGCAAACCCACGGTCGGCTCGTCCAAAACGTAAAGCGTGTGCGGTGCTTTCTGACCGCGTCGGGTGATGTCGTCGCGCACCTTGCTGAGTTCGGTCACCAGCTTGAGCCTTTGGGCTTCACCGCCCGACAGCGTCGGTGACGGTTGACCGAGCGTGAGGTAGCCGAGGCCGACGTCCTTGAGCAGCTGCAGCGGATGCGCGATGTTCGGCATCGACGCGAAGAAAGCCACCGCCTCGTCGATCTCCATGCGCAGCACTTCGCCAATGCTTTTACCGCGCCAAGTGACGGCCAGCGTCTCCGGGTTGAAGCGCGCACCGTGGCAGGTTTCGCACAGCACTTTTACATCGGGCAAAAAGCTCATGCCGATAGTTCGCACGCCCGCGCCTTCGCAGGTCGGGCAACGGCCTTCGCCGGTGTTGAATGAAAAACGGTTGGCCGCGTAACCCCGCGCACGCGCTTCCAGCGTGTCGGCAAAAAGCTTGCGGATGACATCCCAAAAACCAATGTACGTGGCCGGGCAACTGCGCGGCGTTTTGCCAATCGGCGTCTGGTCGACTTCCAGCACGCGGTCCACCCCACGGTAACCGCTGATGCTGGCGCAGCCGATCCATGCCGGATGCTTGCCCGCGTCGTCGGCGTCGCGGCCGGCCTTGGTGCTGCGCTGCTGAACCACCGCCTGCACGTTGGCCAGCAGCACGTCGCGCGCGAGGGTTGATTTGCCAGAACCTGAGACGCCGGTGACAGCCACTAAACGGTTCAGCGGCACAGCCACCGAGACGTCTTGCAGGTTGTGCAAACTGGCACCGCTGACCGTGATCCATTTTGTATTCGGGTTGACGGCGATCGGGCCCACTGACCCGTTGGCTCTGTCTGCATTCGCTTCGACGCTGGCCTGCGCGGCTTTGAGCTTCAAGGCTTCAGCCTTGGCTTTACCCGTTGGTTTTTTGGTAGCGACAACGACCACTGCAGTCTCAGCCACGTCCACTTCGCCGGGACGGTGCGGCGCTGTTTCACGGCGCGCTTGCAGCGGGTGTTGGATGGCGTTCAGTAGGTAACGGCCGGTGAGCGATTCGGCCGCGGCCGAGACATCGGCCACGCTGCCTTGCGCCACCACGCGGCCACCGCGCGAGCCCGCGCCGGGCCCGATGTCGATGATGTGGTCGGCGCGGCGAATGGTGTCTTCGTCATGCTCGACCACCACCAGCGTGTTGCCGCGCTCGCTGAGTTTGCCGAGCGCACGCAACAAAATCTGGTTGTCGCGCGGATGCAAACCGATGGTCGGCTCGTCCAGCACGTAGCACACGCCCTGCAAGTTCGAACCCAGCTGCGCCGCCAACCGGATGCGCTGCGCTTCGCCGCCAGACAGCGTGGGCGCGCCACGGTCGAGTGTGAGGTAGCCAAGCCCCACGTCTTGCAAAAATTCCAATCGGCTTTTGATTTCAGGCACCAGGTCGCGGGCGATTTCAGCATCACGACCGGAGAGCGTCAACTGCTCAACCCAGGCACGCACATCGGTAACGCTCAGACTCGCAATGTCGGTGATGGCCCAACTTTTCGATTTTTCAGCCGCGATGAGCGCGCTGAACTGACCCATGCGCACGGCCCGCGCCTGGCTGTTCAAGCGCGTGCCATGACAGGACGCGCAAGCGGTGTCGACCACGTCATCGACTTCAGGCTCGGCAAAGCTTTGCTCTCGGCCTTTGTCTTTGTGGTCTTCATCGCGCACCGAATCATCAAACACCTTGCGCTGCTCGCGCGTCAGGGCGACGCCAGTGCCGACGCAATCAGGACACCAACCATGCTTGCTGTTGTAGCTGAACAGGCGTGGGTCCAACTCGGGATAAGACGTCGCACAGACCGGACAGGCGCGCTTGGTCGAAAACACTTCCAGCCGACCGATGCCACTGGTGGGCAAACCCTCGGCCATGGCGCCCGCCAAGCCTTCTAAAGGTGCCAGCACATGGACCACGCCCTTGCCGTGTTCGAGCGCGGTCTTCAGGGCTTGCCGCAAAGCGGCTTCGTTGGCCGGGTTGACCAGCAAATCAGCCACCGGCAATTCGACGGTGTGTTCTTTGAAACGGTCGATACGCGGAAAGCCGGTGGTCGGCAAAAATTCGCCGTCCACCCGCAGGTGCGAATAACCGCGTGGCCGGGCCCAATCGGCGAGTTCGGTGTAGACGCCCTTGCGGTTGATGACCAGCGGCGCCAGCAAACCGATGTGCTGGCCACGAAAATTTTTGATCAGCTGCGCGGCGATGCTTTCGGCGCTTTGCGGCATCACCGCCGCGCCGTCGTGGGTGCAGTGCTGGATGCCGAGCTTGACGTACAGCAAGCGCAAGAAATGCCAGACTTCGGTCGTGGTGCCCACCGTCGACTTGCGGCCGCCGCGCGACAAGCGCTGCTCAATCGCCACCGTCGGGGGAATGCCGTAGACGGCATCGACTTCAGGCCTGCCTGCCGGTTGAACGATGCTGCGCGCATAGGCGTTGAGCGACTCCAAATAACGTCGCTGTCCTTCGTTGAACAAGATGTCAAACGCCAGTGTCGACTTGCCCGAACCGGAGACACCTGTGACCACATTGAACTTGCCGCGCGGAATATCGACCGACAGGCTTTTCAGGTTGTTCTCTCTGGCATTGACGATCTGGATCATGTTGGACGCTGCTGGCCGCGTGACCCAGGCTTTGGCCTTGACTTCTTCAACCGCATGCACGCTGCCCATGGCCTCTTCGTACTCGCGCAAGGCTTTGGCGGTGTGGGAGGTCGGGTGTTCGCGCACGGCTTCGGGCGTGCCTTCGGCGACCAGCCAGCCACCAGCTTCACCGCCCTCGGGGCCCAAGTCGATCAACCAGTCGGCGGAGCGAATCACGTCGAGGTTGTGCTCAATGACAATCAGCGAATGGCCGGCTTCGATGAGCTTTCGCAAGGCGCGCATGAGCTTGGCGATGTCGTCAAAATGCAGGCCGGTGGTCGGCTCGTCCAGCAAAAAGAGTGTGCCGCGGTGCGCGCGCAGCGCCAGCGGCTGGCGACTCAGACTGGCGATGGTAGGTTTGGCCTTGGCTCCTTTGGCACTGTTGCCAGCCAGAAAGCCGGCGAGTTTCAGACGCTGCGCCTCGCCGCCCGACAGCGTTGGCACCGGCTGACCCAGCTTGACGTACTCCAGCCCCACATCAACGATCGGTTGCAACGCACGAATCACTTCACGGTCATAGGCAAACAGTTGGCTGGCCTCACTCACCGTCAACGCCAGCACATCGGCCACATTCATCACCGCGACGCGCCCATCCGGGTAACGCCGCTCAATCGTCACCTCCAGAATTTCGGGGCGGTAGCGCTTGCCGTCGCAGTCGGGGCAGCGCAAATAAACGTCGCTCAAAAACTGCATCTCGACATGCTCAAAGCCAGAACCGCCGCAGGTTGGGCAACGGCCATCGCCACTGTTGAAGCTGAATTTAGAAGCGGTGTAACTGCGTTCACGGCTCAGTGGTGACACGGCAAATAATTCGCGCACAGCGTCCCAAGCACCGACGTAGCTGGCCGGATTGGACCGCGCAGTTTTGCCAATCGGCGACTGATCAACAAAGACCACATCGCTCAAATGATCGGCCCCCATCAAACGGTCATGCTCGCCCGGTGTTTCGGTGGCTTTGCCAAACTGGCGCAGCAAGGCCGGCGCCAGAATGTCTTGCATCAAGGTCGACTTGCCAGAACCGCTGACGCCGGTGACCACCACCAGCCGCTGCAACGGAAAATCAACGCTGATGTTTTTCAGGTTGTGGTCGCGTGCGCCTTCCAAAATCAGGCGCGGCGTATTGTCTGTGACGGCACGTTTGAAGCCCATGCCGACCCGCTTGCGCGAACCGAGGTAATCACCGGTCAAGGTGTCGGCATGGCGCAGGTCTTCGGGTGTGCCGTCAAAAACAATTTGACCGCCCTTCTCGCCCGGCCCCGGCCCCATGTCGATCATGCGGTCAGCGGCCAGCATCACGGCAGGGTCATGTTCCACCACGACCAGCGTGTTGCCCGCGTCGCGCAGGCGGTGCATGGCTTGCGTGATGCGGTGCATGTCGCGCGGGTGCAGGCCGATGGACGGCTCGTCAAGCACAAACAAGGTGTTCACCAAGGATGTGCCCAAGGCGGTGGTCAGGTTGATGCGCTGCACCTCGCCACCCGACAGCGTTCGGCTTTGCCGGTCCAGCGTCAGGTAGCCAATGCCAACGTCGCACAAATATTTCAGACGCTGGTGGATTTCTTCGAACAACAACTTCAGCGCTTGGCGGTCTGATTCATCGGCCAGCGTGGTCGGGCCAATCTGCGTGAAAAAGTCGCGTAGCTTGTCAATTGGCAAGTGCATCAAGTCGTGCAGCGACAGCCCCGGCATGGCTTCAAGTTGCGCACGCGTCCAACCGGTGCCGACGGGCATGAAGCGTGATGCAGGGGGCAGCACGG
The DNA here is from genome assembly GCA_947378785.1 of Comamonadaceae bacterium. Classification (GTDB taxonomy): domain Bacteria; phylum Pseudomonadota; class Gammaproteobacteria; order Burkholderiales; family Burkholderiaceae_C; genus Polaromonas. Next base: position 12,598 of record CANCLK010000054.1, on the reverse strand, counting down.
CATCGGCCGCCACTTTAGAACCCAAGCGCCAGAGCAAAGCCTCGGTCTTCAAGCGCGCACCGCCGCAACTTTCGCACGGCGTGTAACTGCGGTACTTCGACAGCAGCACGCGGATGTGCATTTTGTAAGCCTTGCTTTCAAGGTATTCAAAAAACCGCTTGATGCCAAACCAGTGTTGGTTCCACTGCCCGTTCCAGCTTGGCGAGCCGTTGATGACCCACTCTTTTTGGTCTGGTGTGAGCTTGTACCAAGGCGTGTCGCGCGGAATGCCGGCCGCTTCGGCGTGGCGCAGCAAGTCGTCCTGGGCTTCTTTCCAAGCCGGTGTTTGCATCACCTTGATGGCTCCGGAGCGCAGGGTGAGCTTGTCGTTCGGAATCACCAAGCCGTAGTCAACGCCGATGACCCGGCCGAAACCCCGACAGGTGTCGCAAGCACCCATGGCCGAGTTGAAAGAAAACAGCGATGGCGTTGGGTCGGCGTAGCGCAGGTCGCTGGCCGGGCAATGCAGGCCGCTGGAGAATCTATACATGGCCCCCACGCTTGTCGCTTCGCGTACTTCGCTGCCCCCCGAGGGGGTGCTTTTCCCCTTGGGGCTGCCCGGCGGGGAAACCTCGGCCCCCACGCTCGTCGTCTCAGCATCCATCACATAAACATTCAAACGTCCGCCGCGTTTGAGCGCCATTTCAATGGCTTCAATAACGCGGACTTTTTCAGTGCTGTGCAGCCGGAAACGGTCAGCCACCACGTCCAAGATTTTGCGAACACCCGCCAGCGTGGCCATGTCACGCTCGGCATGGACTCGCGTGAAGCCGCTGGCAGAGAGCCATTGCGCGACTTCTTCAGCACTGGTGTTGGCGGGCAGCTCGACCGGGAAGGTCATCACCACGCGCGGGTCGGCGTCTTGGGTGCGGGCCATCAGCTCGGCATAAATCGACTCCGGTGTGTCGTGCCGCACCGGCTGCGCGGTTTGTTGGTCAAAGAGGTGTGTGGCGCGGGCGTAGAGCAGCTTCAGGTGGTCATTCAGCTCGGTCATGGTGCCGACTGTCGAACGCGAGCTGCGAACCGGATTGGTCTGGTCGATCGCGATGGCTGGTGGCACGCCTTCGACCTTGTCGACCGCCGGCTTGTCCATGCGGTCCAGAAACTGCCGCGCGTACGCTGAGAAGGTTTCGACGTAGCGGCGCTGACCTTCGGCAAAGAGCGTGTCAAACACCAACGACGACTTGCCCGAACCGCTAGGCCCGGTGACCACCGTCAACTCGCCGGTACGGATGTCCAGGTCGATGTTTTTGAGGTTGTGCTGGCGTGCGCCACGAATGCGGATGATGCCTTGGGACATGGAGTAGCGATCTTTGCGGGTGAGGCAAACATTCTAGGCATGGCCAGAACTGTGGGTCGCCAAATGGTCATTGCCACCAACAAAAAACCCCCGCCACCTCAGGTGACGGGGGTTTTGACTCACGCGGCTCAGTCGTCAGTGTGCGGCGCTGGCACCTGACGTTTTACCGTCGAGGCTTGGGTAACGCACATGCTCCACCAGCTCTTGGATATCCCGGCCCGGCGCCTTGGTCAGCAGCGAGACGATGATGATCACTGCAAAGCCCAGTGGTACGCCAAACAGACCAGCCGAGATAGGCGCGATGTCCCACCACGTGTTGGCCTTGATGATCTCAGGCGTGATGGCCGTACCATGGGCCAGCTTGTAGAGCCAAGGCTGGGTGGTGATCATGTAGTAGAACGTGATCGCCAGACCCGCGACCATGCCCAGTGAGGCACCCCATTTGTTGGCGCGTTTCCAGAAAATGCCCAAGGTCAGGGCCGGGAAGAACGCCGCCGCTGCGAACGAGAACGCCGCCGACACCAGGAACAATATGTCCGCCGGTTTCTGCGCCGCCACATATGCCGCGCACAAGGCCACCACCAGTAACAGGCACTTGGAGACCATGACGCGACGCGCGGTCGATGCATTGGGATCCAGCACTTTGTAGTACAGGTCATGCGACAAGGCATTGGCAATCGTCAACAGCAAGCCGTCCGCTGTCGACAGCGCCGCAGCCAGACCGCCGGCCGCCACCATGCCGGACACGACATAAGGCAGGCCACCGATTTCAGGCGTGGCCAGCACAATGATGTCGCCGCCAATCGAGATTTCAGCCAACTGCAAAATGCCGTCCTTATTGATGTCAACCACCGACAGCAGGCTCGGGTCGACCGCATTCCAGCGTCCTATCCACTCCGGCAGACTGGCGAACGGCGTGTTCACCAAGACCGTGTAGACCTCATACTTGGCCAATACCGCCAGCGCTGGCGCTGTGAAGTAAAGCAAGAAGATGAAGAACAGCGACCAGCTGACTGACTCCCGAGCTTCACGCACCGAGGGCACGGTGTAGTAACGCATCAAGATGTGCGGCAAGGCGGCCGTGCCAATCATCAAACAGAAGACCAGCGCCATGAAGTTTTTGCGCGCGATACTCTGCGCCTCTTCGTCTTTGCCAGGGAATGCCTGAGCGTGACGAATCGGTGGGGCTGAGCGCGCAGCATTCGAGGTCCGTGCGCTGGTGTAGGCAGCGCGGGCATCGGCCTCATCCGTGGGCAGCTTGGCCAAAGCAGCTTCAGCAGCTTGAATCTCGGCCACAGCGCCATTCGATGCTTTCAGATCTTCCAGCTTTTTCTCTGCCGCGGCTTTGTCAGCCGCCATGGCAGCGGGCACATCCTTGAGTTTTTCAATGGCAGCATCTGAACGGGCTTTGAAAATGCCGCGCACTTCAAGCTCTTTCGGATCTTTCAGCAACTGCTCTTCTTTGGCCGTGATTTTTTCAAGCGTGTAACCGTAGACGGCTTGCGGCACCGGCACCCCCGTGTGCTTGACCGACAACCACACCACCGGCAACAGGTAGGCAATGATCAAGATCACGTATTGGGCCACTTGGGTCCAAGTGACAGCGCGCATACCGCCCAAAAAGGAGCAAACCAAAATGCCAGCCAAACCAGCAAAAATACCGACCTCAAAAGCCAGGCCAGTCAGTCGAGCAGTGATCAAACCGACGCCGTAAATCTGCGCCACCACGTAAGTGAAGGAACACAAAATCGCCGCAAACACGCCAATCAGACGCGGCAAATTGCCCTCGTAGCGAGCACCCAGAAAGTCGGGAATGGTGAACTGACCGAACTTGCGCAGATAGGGCGCCAAGAACAGCGCCACCAAGCAGTAGCCACCTGTCCAGCCCAGAATGAAGGCCAGACCGCCGTAACCCGTGAGGTACAACGTGCCGGCCATGCCGATGAAGGACGCCGCAGACATCCAGTCAGCGCCGGTCGCCATGCCGTTGTACATGGCGGGCACTCGTCGGCCCGCCACATAGTATTCAGCCGCGTCGTTGGTCCGACTCATGACGCCGATGCCGGCGTACAGCAGCACGGTTGCCGCTAAGAACAGGTAGCCAATCCAGTTTCTCGGCAAACCCATTTGCTCGAGGATGGCCAGCACGATGACGAAGCTGATGAAACCGCCCGTGTACCAGGTGTAGACCTTGTTCAGGCCTTTCTTGAAGTCGCTCTGCGACTGGTTGTCACTGCCAAACATGCTCATGATTCTTCTCCTTCGGCGACGCCGTATTCTTTGTCAAGCTTGTTCATGTAGCGGGCGTAATACCAGATGATCACGCAATAGACCACCAGCGCCCCCTGAGCCGCGACCCAGAACGAGAACGGCCAACCAAAAAATTTGAAGTCGAGGTCTCTTGCAAAGAAGACCAAAACGAAGGTTACAAAAAACCATATGCCCAATAAAAAGGCCGTGATTCGCAGATTTTTGCGCCAATATTCATGGTGCCTTGCCGACAGTTGCATCGCTTGTCTCCTTGTTTAACTTTTAAAAATTCAGCTCAAATTCCCGCTCTTCAATCCGGTCTCTCGCTCTAGTTGAGCCGCAACCTTGGGTTCAAAACCCTTCAGGTAACGGATCACGGCCAGCGCCTCGTCGGCTTGCTTCAGGTCTAAATGCACACGAGCCAGCTGGTACCAGCCAAAGGGGCTCATGGGTTGAAGTTTTGTGTTGTGCTTGAGCGCGATGACCGCCTCTTCAAGCCGCCCTTGCCGGACCAGTACCAGTCCGAGGCCGTACCAAGCGCGGTCCATCTTTTCCTCGATCGCAATGGCGGCCCGAAAACCGCGTTCGGCATCCTCAAGGCGTCCCAGCTCTTCGCACACAAAGGCTTGGTTGAAATGAGCATTCGAGGACTCGGAGGAGAGTTCCGCAACCTGTTCAAAATAAGTCAGCGCCAAAACAAAGTTGCTGTCGTGCATGGCGGCGTAACCCAAGCTGTTCAGGGCCAGCAAATCTTTGGGCGCACGCTGCAGAACATCTTGAAAAACCTTGTTCGCAGCAGACCGCATCCCGAGAAACAAGAAAATTTTGGCCCGCCAATGGAGGACAAAAATTGCCCATCGTCCGTTGCTGGGGGTCGCTGGCGGGGTGGCGTTAAAACTCATTGGCATGCTGCAGCACCCACCTGCAGACACAGGTCAATTTTGGCCATGACCACCAACACCCACGCGATGATCAGCCAACTGCCGGCCGCCAAAGGAATGTGCTGATCAAGGATCAGCTTGGGGCTGACGCGACGGGTCAACCACAGTGCTGGCTTCGAAGCCACATCGAGTAGCTGCCAAAATACATTGCTTTGACGCTTGCTGCCAACCAGCAAACCCAGCAGGAATCGGCCGACGAGGAACATCAGAGACAACTCAATCAGGCTCTTCAAAATTACAATCGAAAGTATCATCTTGTGTTTACTTTTTATTTACTATTTGTTGAATGTGTCTGTGCAAGCTGACAGATTCCTGACATCCACACAGGCAACGCCCCTCCGCACGAGTGTTAACCCTTGGGGCATTTCTTGCTATCTGAGAGTCGACCGACATCCGTAGCGCAGCCAAGGGTAAGCCCTAGGACTGTCGCAGGAGCATCAGCAATCGATTGAACCTTCAGGCACCTGTTGATGCACGGTTGTGCAGGTGCGAGAAGGCGGCATGGGGATGCCGATGGATGGGCTGCGCAACATCTGGCCCATTGATTTGGACAAGACCATGCCTAGCGCTCTGCATGAACAGTGCTCAGGTTACAGGGACTCCGGGTCAAGACCGGACATCAACCCGAGCCCCTCTTGCGCTTTACTTGGCCGCAGGGACCACCGCAGGTGCAGGTGCAGGTGCAGGTGCAGCAGGCTGCGCCGATTCTGAATGCACCGCTTCTGCGCCGTGCTTTTCACCCCCCATGTCGATGTCGCCGCCCTTGCTCAAAATAAAGATTGCCAACGCTGCGAACGCGACAAAAGCCAATGCAATTTTCCACATGATTTTCTTTCCTTTTAAAAATAAAAAAAGCCCCCGTCCAAAGACGAGGGCCTCCAGATGACTTGGTCAGCGCTTAGTCGTCAGCGTAGATGTCAACATCTTTGGTTTCCTTGATGAACAAGGTGCCAATCACAACGGTCGCACCGGCGATGATGATCGGGTACCACAAGCCGTTGTACATATTGCCGGTTTGCGCCACGATGGCGAATGCAGTGGTTGGCAGCAAGCCGCCGAACCAACCGTTACCGATGTGGTAAGGCAAGCTCATCGAGGTGTAACGAATGCGCGTCGGGAACATCTCCACCAGCATGGCGGCGATCGGACCGTAGACCATGGTGACCAACAGGACGAGGTAGGTCAGGATCAGAATGACCATGAACGTGTCGACCTTGGCTGGGTCAGCCTTGCTCGGGTAGCCGGCGGCTTTGAGTGCCTCGGCCACGGCCTTCTTGAACTCATCGCCCTTCACCTTGGCTTCGGCGGCAGGCAGTCCTTTGGCGCTATAGCCAGGGATCACCGTCTCACCAATTTTGATGCTGGCAGGCGTGCCGGCAGCAACCACCACGTTGTCGTAACTCACCGAAGCGCCAGCCAGCACTTGCTTGGCGATGTCGCACGAGCTGGTGAACTTGACGGTGCCGGTCGGATTGAACTGGAACGAGCACTCAGCCGGATCAGCCGACACGAACACCTTGTTGGCCGCTTGCGCAGCAGCCAGGTCAGGGTTGGCGGCCTTGGTCAGCGCCGTGAACACCGGGAAGTAGGTGACAGCCGCCAAAAAGCAACCCGCCATGATGATGGGCTTGCGACCAATCTTGTCAGACAGGGCACCAAAGACGATGAAGAATGGCGTGCCGATCAACAAGGAAATGGCCACGAAAATATTGGCAGTAGCGCCGTCCACCTTGAGCGACTGCGTCAGGAAGAACAAGGCATAGAACTGACCGGAGTACCAGACCACAGCTTGGCCGGCGGTCAAGCCGATCAGCGCCAGAATCACGATCTTCAGGTTTTTCCACTGACCGAAAGACTCGGACAACGGCGCCTTGGAGGTTTTGCCTTCCGCTTTCATTTTGACGAAAGCGGGCGACTCTTCCATCGACAAGCGGATGTAGACCGACACGCCCAACAACAGAATCGACACGATGAACGGAACACGCCAGCCCCAATCGGCGAAAGCGGCTTCACCAATCCAGGTCCGGGTACCGAGAATCACCATCAGTGACAGGAACAGACCCAATGTGGCGGTCGTCTGAATCCATGAGGTGTAAGCACCGCGCTTGCCATGTGGCGCATGCTCGGCCACATAGACAGCTGCGCCGCCATACTCACCGCCCAAGGCCAGACCTTGCAGCATGCGCAAACCGATCAAGATGACCGGTGCTGCCACGCCAATGCTGGCGTAACTTGGCAACAAACCAACAATGAACGTCGACAGACCCATGATCAAAATAGTGATCAAGAAGGTGTATTTACGGCCGATCATGTCGCCCAAGCGACCAAACACCAGCGCGCCAAAAGGCCGCACGATGAAACCGGCGGCAAACGCCAACAGCGCGAAGATGAAGGCCGAGCCTTCATCCAAGCCGCTGAAAAACTGCTTGGCAATGATCGCTGCAAGCGAGCCGTACAGATAAAAGTCATACCACTCAAACACGGTGCCCAGAGAAGATGCAAAAATCACCTTTTTCTCTGTGCTGGTCATTGGCCGGTCAGGCGCTGCTGTAGACATATCAAAGTCTCCTAATAGTTGTTCAGAGCTTTCAACACAAAAGCTTGTGAAATTGTGTGTCTGGCGACTGACCCGACTCTGACGCGAAACTGAATCCAAACTGACACCCGAAGGAAGCCTCTTTCAGTGAGTTTTCAGAGGAGAAAGTGGTGCGCAGCGGTCATAAAACCTAAGGTTACTACCTATCGGGTAAACCCTTAATTTTGCGCGTACACCGCTATTCCCGAGCCACCGGAGTTCTTGCAACGCCGACCTTGACCACAGAGGCATCGTCCCAAGCGGAGCTGCCGAACCAGCTGCCTGCCAGCAGATAGTCGCGCAGCATGGGCAGCGAGTCGAGCCCCCAGAAAACCTTGCCATCGACCACAAACGCTGGCACGCCAAAAACACCCAGCGCAAGGGCTTCTGCTGTGTGTGCCTTCAGCTGTTCTTTCACACGCTCGCTGGCGATGTCTTGCACCGGCGCCAGCTGAGCCCTGAGTGCGGCCAGTCGCGCCGTGTCTGTGGCTTCTTCACCGCCCGTCCAGACATGGCGAAAGATGGTTTCACACACATAGCGGTTCGGTGTTCCAGCGTCATCGCAAGCCACGGCCAGACGCAGGAGACTGAGTGGATTGAACGGATGACTGAGCGGCATCTGCAACGGCGTTTTTTGCTGCTGCGCCGTCCACATCACCTGCCGATAAGTCCAGTCGCGTTTGGCTGGGATTTCGGCCGGACCGAGTTGGCCGTGGTGCTTGAGCAGACTGGCAAACAGCAAGGGTTTGTAGCGCACGCTGTGGCTGATGCCCCGCAGCGCCTCAGGCAAGCGCTCGAAGGCCAGATAGGCATACGGGGAAATAAAGTCGAGGTAACAAACAATCGACGTCATGCGCGGTGATGAAGTCGATGCTGCGTCAGCGGTCTGGGTTGTGTCCATGCAATATTGTTGCAGCTTCAGCGCGCTGTCCAATGACACGCCAGATGCGGCGCTTGTCAGCCTCGTCCGCTTGGCTCCACGCAGAGATCTCAGAAAGGGTTCGAAAGCAGCCTTCGCACAAACCGGTGTCTGCGTGAATGCGACACACCGACAGACAAGGTGATGCGATGGACGCACCGGCCGGGCTGCTCTGCACGGCCAACGCACCGGCGGTCATCAGTTGAATCATGCGGTGAGTGGTCATACCTTCAGACGGTGCATTTCAGACTCACACATCAAGCCGCACGCTTGTTCAAAATCGCCGTGGCCGCACGCGAGCTTGGCGGACGACCGAGGAAGTCGCTGATGAATTTACCCGCATCGACCAGTTTGTCGAGGTCAATGCCGGTGTCTATCCCCATGCCGTGCAGCATGTAAACCACGTCCTCCGTCGCCACATTGCCCGTTGCGCCTTTGGCGTACGGGCAGCCGCCCAGACCGGCCACAGAGGTGTCGAATTGCCACACGCCCAGTTCCATCGCAGCCAGTGTGTTGGCCAGCGCTTGGCCATAGGTGTCATGAAAATGTCCTGACACATCGGCGAGGTCGTAATGCTGCAAAGTGGCTTCCATCGCACGCTGAATCTTGCGCGGCGTACCAACGCCGATGGTGTCGGCGACACCCACGTGCTGCACACCCATATCTTTCATGAGGCCCGCCAGATAGGCCACACGTTCGGGCGCAATCTCGCCTTCATACGGACAACCCACAGTGCAGCTCATGGCACCACGCACATGAATGCCGGCGGCACGCGCAGCCGACACCACGGGTGCAAAACGCGCCATGCTTTCGGCAATGGAGCAGTTGATATTGCGCTGGCTGAAAGCCTCGCTAGCGGCGGCAAACACAACGATCTCATCGGGCCACAGATGCTGGGGTGCAGCGAGTGCAGCATCCAGTCCTTGCATGTTCGGCGTCAGCACCGAGTAGCGCACGCCGGGCTGACGTTGAATCCCCGCCATCACCTCGGCGTTGTCCGCCATTTGCGGCACCCACTTGGGCGAGACAAAACTGGTGACTTCGATGTCCCTCAAGCCAGCCGCTTGCAAGCGCTGCACCAGCTCGATTTTGATGGCCGCTGGAACTGGCGATTTTTCATTTTGGAGGCCGTCGCGTGGACCGACATCGACAAGTTTGACGTGCTGCGGAAGTTGCATGGCGTCAGTATCCACGATTGAGATTGACCACACCGGCTAGGCTGGAAACCGCGGCGCCACCGTCGAGCGCTCGTAGTTTTCCGGCGATTTGCGCGATGCTCTCATCGCGCAAGGTGCGCGCCGACATGTGCGGCGTGACCGTGATCTTGGGGTGCTGGCAGAAAGGGTGCGTGGCGGGCAATGGTTCGGTGCGAAAGACATCGAGCGTAGCGCCCGCCAGATGTCCGCTGTCGATCAGCGCCAGCAGGTCGTCGTCAACCAGATGCCTTCCGCGTGCGACATTGATCACGTAACCGCCGGGCTTTAATTGGCTCAGCGTGTCACGGCGCATGATGCCCTCGGTGTCAGGCGTCAGCGGCAGCAAACAGACCAACACGCGCGTGGCCGCCAGGAAATCTTTGAAGCCGCTCTCCCCGGCAAAGCATTGCACGCCGTCCAGAGATTTGGGCGAACGACTCCAGCCCAGCACAGGGTATTCAAATTGCGCCAATGCTTGGCAGACACGGGAGCCCAAGACGCCCAAGCCCATGACACCGATCGTGAACTCAGCGCGGTGGCTTGACTTTCGATAAGTCCAGCGGCCCTGCGTCGCGTCGGACTCGTGAGCCTCGAACTCGCGAAAATGCCGGATCACGGCTTGGCAAACATATTCGGCCATTTGCACCGACATGCCCGCATCGTCAAGCCGGATCACCGGCACGCCCAAGGGCAACTTGAGTTTCATCAGCGCATCAACGCCTGCGCCGATGTTGAAAATGGCTTTGAGCGAATGCTGGCTGTCGATAAAGGCTTGAGGTGGCGACCAAACCACGGCGTAGTCAGCTTGGGCCGCAGGATCAAAACCAGCAGCCTCCGGATCGACCAAGCTCACGGTTGCACCGGGCAAGGCAGCGCGCAGACCGTGCAGCCAAGGCTCTACCTTGGTGTTGGTGCAACAAACAGCAATACGCATCAAAGTTCCTTCATGAATCAATGCTGTATTACCGCACACCGCGCCGTTCAAGCCGCCATGGTCAGCAGTTCAGCACCCTCCAGAACCTGATCGCCCGGCGCGTACAGAATTTCTGCGACAACGCCATCGGCTGGTGCCGCGATGGTGTGCTCCATCTTCATGGCCTCCATCACCGCCAACGCCTGACCCCGGCTGACCGTGTCGCCGGCCTTGACCAGAAAAGACACGACCTTGCCCGGCATGGGTGCGGTCAAGCGGCCGGCCTCATGCTGCGCCACGCCGGCGTGTGCCAACAGGTCAATTTCGGTGATCTGCGTCGCACCCACTGCGCCAAACACATGCACCACCTCGCCGCGCCGGTAGGTTTGGAGCCCCCAGCGTTGGCCGTCAAGTTCGAGTTGCAAGCCTTTGGCTGTGGCTGTGTAGTGCCAAGGCAGCTGCGCATCGCCCAGCGTCAACTGCAGCGAGCCGTCATGCGCACGCCAAAGCTGCGCAGCCTGAGACTCGCCATGAAACTCGAATTCAAACCGACGCTGACTCGGACCGTGCAAGCGCCAGCCATCGGTGCGACTGAAGGGATCCGATGTCTCGCGGGATTTTTCTTCTTCCAGCGTGAGCGCAATCGCAGCGGCCACTGCCACCGGCAAGCCCAGCTTTTCTTGATGAAAGAGTACGCCCGCTTCACGCTGAATCAGCGCGGTGTCGAGATCAGCCGCCGCGAAGGACTGGCTCTGCACCACATGCCGCAAAAACTGCACATTGGTTTGCAGGCCGACGATGTGGAACTCGCTCAGGGCTTGGTCCATGCGCGCCAGCGCTTGTTCGCGGGTGTCCCCATGCACGATCAACTTTGCCACCATCGAGTCGTAATACGGTGAGATCGCATCGCCCTCGCGCACGCCGTCATCAATCCGCACATGGGTCGGGCCGTCCGCACGCTCAAAGCGTGTGCAGGTCGGCTGACGGTAAACCTGCAGCGTGCCGGTCGACGGCAAGAATTGGTTATCAGGGTTCTCGGCGCAAATACGCGCCTCAATGGCGTGGCCATGAATACGCAACTGGTCTTGCTTCAGCGGTAAGGGCTGACCGGCAGCGACCCGCAACTGCCATTCAACGAGGTCAAGCCCGGTGATGGCTTCGGTCACCGGATGTTCCACCTGAAGCCGCGTGTTCATCTCCATAAAATAGAAATTGACCCCCACGCTCGCCACTGCGTGTGCTTCGCTGCCCCCCGAGGGGGCTGATTTTCCTTGGGGCGGCCCGGCGGTAAATCCATTCGCTTTTCCACCGCCATCTAAGTTTTCAACAATGAATTCCACCGTGCCGGCACCAACGTACTGCACTGCGCGCGCAGCCGCCACTGCCGCTTCGCCCATCTCTTGCCGCATGGCCTCGGTCATGCCGGGTGCAGGCGCTTCTTCCAGCACTTTTTGATGCCGACGTTGCACCGAGCAATCACGCTCGAACAAATGCACGTAGTTGCCATGCGCGTCGCCAAAGACCTGAATCTCAATGTGACGCGGACGCTGCGCGTATTTCTCAATCAGCACGGCATCGTCACCAAAGCTGTTGATCGCTTCCCGCTGGCAAGAGGCCAGTGCTGCGGCAAAGTCTTCGGATCTGTCGACCGCACGCATGCCTTTGCCACCGCCGCCGGCACTGGCTTTGATGAGCACCGGGTAACCGATGCGGTCGGCTTCGCGCTGCAACAGCGCTGCGTTCTGGTCACTGCCGTGGTAACCGGGCACCAGCGGCACACCGGCTTTTTCCATGAGTCGCTTGGACTCGGCTTTCAGGCCCATAGCTTTGATGGCTGACGCCGGCGGGCCAATGAAGACCAGACCCGCATCCGCGCAGGCTTGCGCAAACTCTTCGTTCTCGCTCAAAAAACCATAGCCCGGATGAATCGCGTCAGCGCCCGTGGCTTTAGCTGCGGCGATGATGCGCTGCCAGCGCAGATAGCTGTCTTTGGGCGCGCTGCCGCCAATGTGCACGGCTTCGTCGCAGGCCGTCACGTGCTTGGCGTCGGCATCTGCGTCCGAATAAACCGCCACCGTTTTGATGGCCATGCGGCGGGCTGTGGCGGCGACGCGGCAGGCGATCTCGCCGCGATTGGCGATCAGGATTTTCTTGAACATGAGCATGGCGATAGACCGCTTTCTTTACGTGACAGTCGGCGCAGCCAACCAGCTCGGTAGACGTTTTTGTAAAAAAGACTGCAGGCCTTCGCGGCCTTCGTCACTGGCCCGAATGTCGGCAATGCGGCGCGCAGTGTCAGTGCGCAAGGCGTCGTCGATCGGTGCGCCACTGACGTCGCGCACCAGCAGCTTGCAAGCCCGCGACGCCAAGGGGCCGTTGGCCACCAGCGTCGCCACCAGCTCAGCCACTTGCCGGTCAAGTTGCTCAGGCGAACACAGCACATGCACCAGTCCGTGGCTGTGCGC
>CANCLK010000053.1 GCA_947378785.1 Comamonadaceae bacterium | reverse complement strand
AATCTCTTGGCCTACGTCCGCAGCAATCTGTTCTACTTTAATTTTTTCACCAGTAGCAACTTTGTATTGTTTGCCACCGGTTTTTATGACCGCGTACATGTAAGACCTCTTCAATTTTCTAATTGAGTTCCGCAGACGGATTTCTGCAGAGCCCTCGATTATAGCCTTGGCCAGTTAGCCTTGTCGAGCCTTATTTTTCGCCCCTTTGGACCCTTCGCCGCGGGGCATTGCGCCCCCCTTTGTCTCGGTTGCCTGTGTCGGTCTTTCTATAATCGCGTCAAATTCTGGTCTGGACTCCCCCTTGTCTCTCAATTCTTCAAGTACCGCAGCCGCTTTGGCTCTTATCGCTGACGACATGCGCGGCATGGATGCGGTCGTTGAGCAGCGCCTCAGCTCAGATGTCGCCTTGATAGGTCAAATTTCCCGTTACATCGTGGCCGCTGGTGGCAAGCGTCTTCGGCCGGCCTTGCTGTTGCTGATGTGTGGCGCACTTGGCTACAAAGGCGAGCAACGTTTCAACTTGGCGGCTGTGGTCGAGTTCATCCATACCGCCACCTTGCTGCACGACGACGTGGTGGATGAGTCGACCTTGCGGCGCGGCCGGGCGACGGCGAATGACGCTTTTGGCAATCCAGCCAGCGTGTTGGTCGGGGATTTTTTGTATTCGCGCGCCTTTCAGATGATGGTCGATGCCGGCGATATGCGCATCATGCGCACCCTCGCTGAGGCCACCAACGTGATTGCCGAGGGCGAAGTCCAGCAACTCATGAACATGCACGATGCGAGCCTGTCCGAGGAGGACTATGTCTGTGTGATTCGCTCGAAAACGGCCAAGCTTTTCGAGGCCTGCGCCCGGATTGCCGCTTTGCTGGCGGCCTCCACGCCGTCGATTGAAGCTGCTTGCGCTGACTACGGGCAAGCACTCGGCACGGCTTTTCAGGTCATTGACGACGTGTTGGACTACGACGGCGATGTCTCGGAGATGGGGAAAAATCTGGGGGACGACTTGCGTGAGGGCAAAGTCACACTCCCGTTGATCATTGCGATGCAGCGCGGCACAGAGCAAGACCGGGAGACCCTGCGCTTGGCCATAGAGACCGGTGGAACTGAAAAAATGGCTGAAATTGTCGCCATTGTGCAGCGCACCGGGGCACTCAGTGCGACCCGTGCTTGCGCTGCGGCAGAAGCGCAGCGTGCAATGGACGCTTTGAACGCTTTGCCCGAAAGCGATTACCGGGTGGCATTGATGAGCCTGGCTTCGCAACTGCTAGAGCGGCGGGCGTAGCTAATCGACTTATTCGGACAAATCCGAAGCGCCATTACTTTAATATCGAGTCGGGTACTTTGCCATGCATCAGAAGTTGAGTGAGTATTTTTATTGGAATATAAAATTCCAAAGTGAGTTATCTCGATAAAACTGACAGGACTCATGGTTTAGAATCTGATTTTAATAAAAGGATTACTGATGAGCTCTTTAAAAGACCTGCTGTCGCAAATTGAATCACTGCAAAATCAAGTGGCAGAGGTGCGTCAGCGTGAAGTGGGTGATGCGATCGCTAAAGTTCGCGCGATTATTGAAGAAAATCAGCTCACCGCCAGCGATGTATTCCCAAGTGGCAAAGGCAAAGCGACAGCCAAAAAAACGGGCAAGGTAGCGCCGAAGTATCGTGACCCTATCAGTGGCAATACATGGAGCGGTCGTGGTCTTGCTCCTAAATGGTTGGCTGGTAAGAATAAGGCTGACTATCTGATCGCCGCCTGATCGCGCATAGATTCATCTGCTTCCCCCCTAAAAGCCCACTTTTAAGTGGGCTTTTCTATTTCTGTCTAATCACTGAGAGGGTGAGTTAAAAGTGACGCACCCATTTCAAGAAAATCATCGTCACGGGTGTTCTGGTTTTTGAGAAGTCGAATTTCTTGCAATGCTTTAATGCCATAAATGAATTCTTTAGTTTTACAATATTGACGGCTTCTGCGATGATCCGTCCATGAATCTGAAAGACTATCATCGCAACCGCTGACGGTCGGACCCACCGTTTTGCAATGCCCAGGGAGGCTGCGCAAGCTGACGAAACATCAGCCGTCACGTTCTTGCAGAAAATGCTGCAACAAGCCGTTCATATGCACGCCTCTGACCTGCATTTTGAGCCTTACGAATTCAACTATCGGGTTCGTTTCCGGATTGATGGCGAGCTTCGTGAAATGGCCGCCCCACCGGTAGGGCTCAAAGACACCTTGGCCTCAAGAATCAAAATTCTTGCGCGGCTTGATATTTCCGAAAAGCGCGTGCCGCAAGACGGAAGCATGAAGCTAACGATCAGCTCCGGTCAGAGCATTGATTTTCGGGTGAGTACGTTGCCAACGCTTTTTGGTGAAAAAATTGTCATCCGCATTCTGGATCCATCGACCTCGCAAATGGGTATCGATGCGCTCGGTTTTGAGCCCGAGGAAAAAGAGCGTTTGCTAAGCGCTTTACGCCGGCCCACCGGCATGGTGCTGGTGACCGGCCCGACGGGTTCTGGCAAGACGGTATCCCTGTACACCTGCCTTCATTTGTTAAATCAGCCAAGTGTGAATATTGCCACGGCAGAAGATCCTTCAGAGATTAATTTGCCGGGCGTTAATCAGGTCAATGTGAACGACAAGGCGGGTTTGACCTTCGCCGTCGCCTTGCGGGCTTTTTTGAGACAGGACCCGGACATCATCATGGTTGGTGAAATTCGAGATCTGGAAACCGCCGACATCGCCATCAAGGCAGCGCAAACCGGACACTTGGTACTGTCCACACTGCACACCAATGATGCGCCGACCACGTTGACGCGCATGCGCAACATGGGCATTGCATCCTTCAACATCGCCTCTAGCGTCATGCTCATCACCGCGCAACGTTTGGTGCGGCAGTTGTGCATTCATTGCAAAGTACCCGCAGATCTTCCGGTTCAAACGCTGATCCAGGCCGGCTTTAAACCGGACGAACTTGATGGCAGTTGGACGCCTTATCGGGCGCAAGGCTGCAGTGCTTGCAACAACGGCTACAAGGGGCGTGTTGGGGTGCATCAGGTCATGCCTGTGTCGGATGAGATTCAACGGATTATTCTTCGGGACGGCAGTGCGTTGGAGATTGCCGAGCAGGCCGAATTGGAGGGCGTGAGAAGTTTGCGGCAGTCGGGCTTGCTGAAAGTTAAACTCGGCTCGACCTCACTGGAAGAAATTCTGAGTTGCACCAATGACTGATCTCCTTGTTCACTTGAATCTTTGAACGTTATGACCTTGGCTACAGCATCACACCCGCTTCGCGATGTCGTCTTCGAATGGGAAGGCACCAACCGCGAAGGTCATCCGGTGCGCGGTCAAATACGGGCCATGGGTGAAAATCAGGCCATGGCCGTGTTGCGGCGGCAGGGCGTTCAGCCGGTGGTCGTTTCGCGTCAGCGGCGATCGTCGGGCAGCGCCATTTCTCCCAACGATGTGGCGGGTTTCACCCGACAGCTGGCCACCATGATGAAAGCCGGCGTACCGCTGCTTCAATGTTTTGACGTGGTTGGCCGCGGCCACGGCAATCCGCGCATGGTCCGGTTGCTCAACGACATCCGCAGCGACGTCGAAACAGGCACTTCCTTGCGTGCCGCTTTTGGTAAGTACCCGGCCTATTTCAATTCTCTTTACTGCAATCTTGTGGCTGCCGGTGAGGCGGCCGGGATCTTGGACGCGTTGCTGGACAGACTGGCCGTTTACATGGAAAAGACCGAAGCGATGAAGTCAAAGATCAAGTCTGCCCTGACCTATCCCGCGGCGGTGATGGCGGTGGCATTTGTCGTGATTGGGATCATCATGGTCGTGGTGATCCCCGCATTCGAGAGCGTTTTCTCTTCCTTTGGTGCTGACCTACCGGGCCCGACCCTTTTTGTCATGGGTGTCAGTGAATTTTTTGTCGCCTATTGGTGGCTCATGATGGGGGTTGGTGGGGCTGCCGCGTATGTTCTTGTGCGGACGTGGCGTAACAGCAAGAGCTTGCAAAAGTTGACAGACCGATGGAGCTTGAAATTGCCGGTCTTTGGTCCACTGCTTGAAAAAGCCTGCATTGCCCGTTGGACTCGCACGTTGTCCACCATGTTCGCCGCCGGGGTACCGCTCATGGATGCACTCGAATTGGCGGGTGGAACCACCGGTAATTCGGTATACGAGCAGGCGACATTCACGATTCGACAAGAAGTCTCGGCTGGGGTCAGTTTGAATGCCGCGATGGCGCATGTTGGGGTGTTCCCCAATATGGTGGTGCAGATGTGCGCGATTGGTGAAGAGTCGGGCTCTTTAGACCACATGCTGAGCAAAGCGGCAGATTTTTTTGAGGCTGAGGTTGATCAGAAGGTGGCTGCTTTGGCGAGTCTCATGGAGCCCTTCATCATTGTGGTTCTGGGATCGTTGATTGGTGGGATTGTCATCTCGATGTATCTTCCGATTTTCGAACTTGGGCAGGTGATCTGATGTTAGCCATGGACTGGCCACAGGTTCTACCACTGCTGGCGGGCCTGATGGGATTGATCATCGGCAGCTTTCTCAATGTGGTGATTCATCGTTTGCCCCGGATGATGGAGCAGCAGTGGGCCAAGGAGTGCGCAGAATTCTCAGGACAAGATGTAAATCTAAACGCGGAGTTAAATGCTGCAACAAAAGCTGCCACAGAGCCTGCGCCGGTTTTGAGCTTGTCACAACCGCGTTCCCGTTGCCCGCACTGCGGTCATCCAATTGCTTGGCATGAAAACATACCGGTCTTGAGTTATCTTTTTTTGCGCGGCCAATGTTCTGCATGTGGCGTTGGTATCAGCTTAAGGTATCCCTTGGTCGAGTTGGTGACGGCGGGCTTGTTTTATTTTTGCGTGGCGCGCTGGGGGGGCTCGTTCACCGCCTTGGTCTGGTGCGGTTTCTCCGCCGCTGTCGTGACGCTGGCCATGATCGATTGGGACACCACTTTATTGCCGGATGACATCACCCTGCCGTTGGTTTGGGGCGGCTTGATCGCCGCCGCATTGCAATGGAATATCGGTATCAGCCTGGGTGATGCGTTGTGGGGTGCTGTGGGCGGCTATTTGTCTTTGTGGGGGGTGTATTGGGCTTTCAAACTTCTCACCGGCAAGGACGGTATGGGTTACGGGGACTTTAAATTATTTGCGGCCTTGGGAGCCTGGTTCGGGTGGACGGCACTGGTGCCGATCATTCTGATGGCTTCGGTGCTGGGTGCTGTGGTTGGCTTAGGCCTTAAATGGTCATCGAATCTGCGCGAGGGCGGCTATCTGCCCTTCGGCCCATTTCTAGCGATTGCGGGTCTGACGGCACTCTTTTTTGGGCCGCAATCTATCCTTCGAGTGATGGGGCTTTCGTTATGACGAGGGCATTTTCTGTGCCTCGAATCGGGCTCACCGGTGGCATCGGCAGTGGCAAAAGCACTGTGGCTGGCATGCTCGCCGACTGCGGTGCGGCCGTTGTGGATGCTGATGCCATTTCTCGTCAGACGACGGCAGCAAACGGTGCCGCTATGGCGGCGATCAAGCAAATCTTTGGTCAGTCCTTCATCACGCCGGGGGGGGCGCTGGACCGGGACGCCATGCGTCAGCTGGTCTTTTCAGACTCGGCTGCCAAGCTGCGTTTAGAGGCCATCATTCACCCGCTCGTGACGGCGGAGACCGCTCGTCAAGTGCGCACCGCTGAATCCGCTGGAGCCCGTTATATTGTTTTTGATGTCCCCTTGCTGGTCGAATCTGGCCGTTGGCGGCGCCAAGTGGACCAGGTTCTGGTGGTGGATTGCACCGAAGAGCGGCAAATCAGTCGCGTCATGGCGCGTAACGGGTGGACCCGTGAGGCGGTGCTGAAAGTCATGGCTGGGCAGGCTAGTCGAGCGCAACGACTGGCTGCGGCTGATATTTGTATTTACAACGAGACACTGTCGCTGGCAGAATTAGCAGATCTGGCACGGGCTGCGACTGCGCGCTTCGGGCTATGATCCAACGGTGCCCGGTCACCCGGCCTTCTCAACGTCGATAAAGATATCGCTGTGATCCTTTACGAGTATCCATTCAACGAACGCGTGCGCACGTATTTGCGCCTAGAACACCTGTTCGGCCGACTTGGCGAATTGGCGGAGCGCGACGACCCCATTGACCACCATTACGCGATCACCACGATCTTCGAGATCATGGATGTAGGTGGCCGTGCCGATTTAAAAACCGACGTCCTCAAGGACCTCGAAAAACAAAAGCATGTGCTGAATGGTTACCGTGGAAACCCAGCCATTTCTGAGGACGCCCTCGACGAGATCATCGGCCAGTTAGACGGTTACTTTTCAGCCCTCAACGGATTGCCAGGCAAGGCCGGGCAATCATTGACGGAAAACGACTGGCTCATGGGTATCCGCAGCCGTGCCGGCATTCCCGGCGGTACTTGCGAGTTTGACTTGCCAGCCTATTTTGCTTGGCAGCATCTGAGCGGTGCGCGTCGCAGGCAAGATATTCAGCGCTGGATGTCGCCGCTGGTGCCATTGGCTGGGTCGATCAGCATTCTTTTGAAGTTGCTGCGTGACGCCGGGTTGCCTCAAAAAGTACTCGCCACTGGCGGGATTTATCAGCAAACCCTGCCGCAGGGCCGGACTTTTCAGCTGTTGCGGCTTCGGCTTGATTCTGCGAAAGGTCTGGTGCCGGAAATCAGCGCTAACCGCTTGATGGCGTCTGTGCGGATGATGCGGCATGAGAGCGATGATCGTTTGCATTCTGCCGCTGAAGATGCCGAATTTGAACTCACGCTCTGCGCATAACGTGCATCCGGCTGTTGGCTTTGTGCTGAAGGCCCCGTCAAAGACTGGCAGATGACCCCAACGACTCCTCATTCCAAAATAGTCACCTGCCCGAGCTGCGGCGGTGACAGTGTGTACGCTGCCACCAACGCCTTCAGGCCGTTTTGCAGTCAGCGCTGCAAAAACATGGATTTGGGCGCCTGGGCCAGCGAAAGCTTCCGTTTACCAACGGAGGCCCCGCCTGACGATCTGGTTTTCGGGGACGCCAAGCTGCAATAGTTTGGCGTTATAGGTTCGATCGGCTTTAGGCTTCTGGCGTGCCAATGACCTGCTGCAACTCGCCGTTTTCGTACATCTCCATCATGATGTCCGATCCGCCAATGAACTCACCCTTGACATAAAGCTGGGGAATTGTTGGCCAGTTGCTGTATTCCTTGATGCCGTGACGGATTTCCTCGTCTTCAAGCACATTGACCGTCGCTGGTTTGTTCACGCCGCAGGCTTTCAAGACTTGAATGGCCCGGCCAGAAAAGCCGCACATCGGGAATTGGGCGGTGCCTTTCATGAAAAGAACCACGTCGCTGGATTTGACGATGTCATCAATGCGTTGTTGGGTGTCGCTCATGGGAATACTCCGTTTTGGTGGTTCTGGCGCACAGGCCAGACGTTGGAAATAGTGTTGGGAGATTATCAGGCGCTTTTAATCCCGTTGTGCAGGTCCCTCTTCAGGCCGACAAAAAGGCCGCCAGAGCAGCGCTGGACACCGGCCAAGTCATCACGGCTGGAGACGCTATTAAAACCTTGTTCTCGCAGCAGCTGAGCAACGGCCTCGGCTTGGTCGTAGCCGTGTTCCAGTAGCAACCATCCGCCAGCTTGTAAGTGCGCCGGCGCAGCAGAAATGATCTGGCGCAAATCGCTCAGTCCATCGCTGCCTGCCGTTAGCGCCTGAATCGGTTCGTGCCCCAAAGCCGCCAAATGCGGGTCGCCTTCGCGGACATACGGCGGGTTGCTGACGATCACATCAAACAGGCCCTTAACCTGCTCAAACCAAGGGCTGATCTCAATCGACACCGCTAAACCCAGCGCCGCCGCGTTGCCACGGGCGACCGTCACGGCGTCGGCGCTGGCGTCTATGGCGCTGACATCTGCTGTCGGGCACGCGTGTTTGATTGCCAGGGCGATGGCACCGCTGCCCGTCCCGAGGTCGAGGACTTTGGCGCGTCCCGCAGGCAGCACGTCAAGCGCCCAGCTGACCAGGGTTTCGGTGTCAGGTCTGGGGATTAAAACGCGTGCATCAACAGCCAGAGGCAGGCCAAAAAATTCTTGTTGTCCCACGATGTAGGCCAGCGGTTCGCCGCTCGCCCGTCGTTGGCTGAGCACGCGAAAGCGTTCGCCGGCCTCGGGCGGCAGCGGGTCCAAGTCATGGGCGATGAGCCAGGCCCGCTCGCGGCTCGGTTTGCCCAGCACATGCAGCAGCAGAAGTTGCGCATCTAGCCTGCCCAGCCCCAAGCTGCAGGCGGCAACAATGGCTTGCGCGCAGATCAAAGCGTCAGCCATTGCGGTTTTCCAGCTCGGCCAGAAGCTCGGCGCCGCGCGCCACTTGCAGGCCGGTCACCACATCTTCGAGGTCGCCCTCCATGATGTAGTTGAGTTTGTAGAGCGTCAGGTTGATGCGGTGATCGGTCAGCCGGCCTTGCGGAAAGTTGTAGGTGCGGATGCGGTCGCTGCGGTCGCCACTGCCGATCAGGCCCTTACGCATCGCGGCGTCTTTGGCGGCGCGTTCGGAGCGGTCTTTTTCATGGATGCGGGCCGTCAGTACTTTCAAGGCTTGGGCTTTGTTGCCGTGCTGACTGCGACCTTCTTGGCATTCGGCGACGATGCCTGTGGGCAAGTGGGTGATACGCACTGCGGAGTCGGTCTTGTTGATGTGCTGGCCACCAGCGCCGCTGGCACGGTAGGTGTCAATGCGCAAATCGGCCGGGTTGATCTGGATCGCTACGGCTTCGTCAGGCTCGGGCAACACGGCAACGGTGCAGGCGCTGGTGTGGATCCGGCCCTGGGTTTCGGTGGCCGGTACGCGTTGCACTCGGTGGCCGCCTGACTCAAAGCGCAGCTTGCCGTAGACGCCCATGCCCAGACTGTCGGTCGGGCCCTCCATGCGGACCACCACTTCTTTGTAGCCGCCCAGCTCCGAGGGTGACTCGCTGATGATCTCGCAGCGCCAGCCGCAGCGTTCTGCATAACGCGTGTACATGCGGAACAAGTCGGCTGCAAACAGCGCGGATTCATCGCCGCCCGCGCCCGCACGAATCTCCAGAAAGGCTGGCCTTGAGTCGTCCGGGTCTTTGGGAATCAACATCAGTTGCAGGGCTTCATCAAGGCGCGTGATGTCCGCTTTGGCTTCGTCTATTTCATCTTCTGCCATGGCCGTCATGTCGGGGTCAGCCGCAGCTTCGGTGAGCATGGCTTGGGCGCCGGCCAGATCGTCCTCGCGGCGCGTCAGCTTGTTGTATTGCGCGGTGATCAGGCTGGCTTCGGCGTGTTCGCGTGTCAGGTTGCGAAAGCGATCCATGTCGCTGACCACATCGCTGGCCGAGAGCAGGGCGTCGAGCTCTTGCAGACGAAGAATCTGGCGTTCCAGAGTTTGGCGAAGGAAAGGTTTCATAGGAGCATTCAGGGCGGCCGCTCAGGTGACGGCAGGAAAAAAAGGGCGAAGACAGGGCGGTCAGAAGACGGGCTGGGTCAGCCGGTCGCAAGGAGCGCCACTAAAGGCTGTTGCTGTCTTTGGGCTGATGGCCGCGCAAGAAGAGCCTGGAAACGGTTTGTGCCGTGCTGTCTCGGCTCTCTGCATCGCTGGCGTGTAGTTCTGCCATGGCCCCGTGCAGCATTTTTTGCGTCAGCCCCCGTGACAGCGCTTCTAGTACGGCCTCCACCGGCTCACCTTTGGCCAACATTTTTTTGGCACGGTTGATTTCCAGCATGCGCCACTCGTCGGCCTGTGCATTCAGCTGCTGAATCAGCGGCACAGTGCCGCGCTGGTTTAACCAGTGCATGAAGTTTTGCACGCCGGCGTCAATGATCACTTCGGCTTGCGCCACCGCCGCTTGCCGGTTGTCTTTGCCGGTCTGCACGACTTTTGCCAAGTCATCGACGGTGTAGAGGTAGATGTCTTCGAGGGCCTGGACTTCGGGTTCGATGTCGCGCGGCACGGCCAAGTCGACCATGAACATGGGCTTGTGCTTGCGCAGTTTGAGCGCCCGTTCCACCGCGCCCAAGCCAATGATGGGCAAAGTGCTGGCGGTGCAGCTGATGACGGCGTCAAACTCATGCAGGCGCAAGGGCAGGTCGGCCAGTCGCATCACTTCTGCACCAAAGCGACCCGCCAGTTTTTCACCGCGCTCTAACGTGCGATTGGCAATGGCCATTGATTTCGGGTTCTTGGCGGCGAAATGGGTCGCCGCCAGTTCAATCATTTCGCCAGCACCGACAAACAACACCTTGATGTCGCTGAGGTCTTCGAACAGCTGGCCGGCCAAGCGCACCGAGGCGGCCGCCATGCTGATGCTGTGCTCACCAATTTCGGTGTTGCTACGGACTTCCTTGGCGACGGCGAATGATCGCTGAAAGAGTTGATGCAAGGTGGTGCCCATGGCGCCGGCATCTTCAGCGGCCCGAACCGCGTCTTTCATTTGACCGAGGATTTGTGGCTCGCCAAGAACCATCGAATCCAGCCCGCTGGCAACGCGAAAGGCGTGGCGTGCAGCATCGCCGTTGTGCAGGGTGTAGCTGTGTGATCGCAGCAGCGCGGGAGAAACACCGCCGTTGTGAGCCAACCATTCGATGGTGCGGTCGAGGTCGACATGTTCGCCAGCACAGTAAATTTCGGTGCGGTTGCAGGTCGACAGCAGCGTGGCTTCAGGCTGGCGCGACAGCGAGGCGCGTAAACCCTTCAAAGTAGGCTCTATCTGGTCGAGCGCAAACGCGAAACGACCCCGCAAATCGAGCGGTGCTGTGTGATGGTTTAAGCCGAGGGCCCAGACTGACATCTCCCGATTATAAATTTTCGGCAGGTCAAGGCTGATGACGTGCTGTTGAATGCCCTCATCCGAGCGCTTAAACTGCAACGCAAGAGAAGCATTGCCGATCAGCTTAGAACTCTGAGTTACCCCCGAATCACCCCGCGACCCATGACCTTTTACCTACTGGCCAACCATCTGCTGAACTTCGCGGCGCCCGCTGCTTTCCTGGCCTTGTTGATGGTTGGCTTGTCTCGGCTGCTGCCTTTTGTCAGATCTGAAGCCGGTGGAAAGTCTGCCCGGGTGCGCCGGCCCAGCTGGCGCAGGGAGTTCACCATGCTGTTCGCGGTCAATTTGCTGGTCACTGCCGGTGGGTTGATGTTTTTCGGTCATGACGGCAAGTTGCTGAGTTACGCAGCGATGGCGCTTGCGGCGGCTTCAATTCAGTGGCTACTGATCCGCGGTTGGAAAGCCTGAGCCGGGGTCAGCTGGCCGGCGAAAACAAATCCACACGGTCGGTGATGATGCCATTGGTGCCCAGTGCCTGCAGCCGATCGACGCTCGATGCTTCATTCACCGTGTAACTGAGGACCCTCAAGCCCGCGCCGTGGGCTTGTTGCACGCTGACCTCATCCCACTGTGTGTGGTCGCAGACCAAAGCCACACAGCCGAGCCGCACAGCGGTCTCCAGCCAACCGGGCCGCAAGGCGTCCAACAACAAGGCGCGCGGCAAATGTGCTTGCGCCAATCGGGCGGCTTCGAGCGCCTCTGGCTGAAAAGAGCTGAGCAGCGGCAGGACGTTCAGCGGCGCATCAGCCCACAGCCGGGCCGTTAAGTTCGCTACCACGGTGCCCGTTAACGATTCACTGCCGGGTGTTGGTTTGATTTCGATGTTCAGGAAAAAGGCGTTGTCTAGGCAATAGCGCGCGACGGTTGCTAGGCTGGCCAGCGGCTCTCCAGAAAATGCCCGCGAATGCCAGCTGCCTGCATCTAAGCGAGACAGTGCGTCCCAACTCAATTCACCGGCCAGGCCTTGCCCGTTGGTGGTGCGATCCAAGGTGGCATCGTGCAGTAAAAAAGGCACGCCATCTGAACTCAGTTTGACGTCGCATTCGAACATTCGGTAACCGAGCGACGCGCCGAGTCGAAACGCAGCCAACGTGTTTTCGGGTGCCAGTTTGCCGGCACCGCGATGCGCTATCCAGCGCGGATTTGGCCAAGCCTTGTCTGCGGCGGCGGTCATAAACGTTGACCGCTGGCGCTGTCAAACCAGTGCAGCCTGTCGGTTCGCGGTGCCGCATGAATCGTCGCGCCCAACAGGGGGGATGGCTGACTTTCATCCATTCGGACAATCAAGGCCTCAACGCCCAAGCGGCCATACACCAGACGCTCCGCGCCCAGCATTTCAATCGCCTCGACCTGCATGGCCCAGCCCGTGCCAGAGATTTGTAGGTGCTCCGGTCGAATGCCCAAAATGGCCCCAGCCGGGCCGCCAAAGTCGGCGTTGGGAAGATGCTTGAGCAAGTTCATCGGTGGCGAGCCCATGAAGCTGGCCACGAAGGTGGTTGCCGGCCGGTTGTAGACCTCCTCAGGCGTGCCGAACTGCTCAACCCGGCCGGCGTTCATGACGATCATGCGTTGGGCTAAGGTCATGGCCTCGACTTGGTCGTGCGTCACAAACAGCGAGGTGATGCTGAGCTCGCGATGCAGCTTTTGAATCTCCAAGCGGGTTTGCACGCGCAGCTTGGCGTCCAGGTTGGACAGGGGCTCGTCAAACAAGAAGACCTGCGGTTGCCGCACGATGGCCCGGCCCATGGCCACGCGCTGACGCTGTCCACCCGACAGGGCGCGCGGCTTGCGGTCTAGAAGGTGGCCCAGCTCCAAGATGCCGGCGGCCTTGTCGACCCGCGCCTTGATCTCGGCGAGTGGCACCTTCTTGATCTTCAGCCCATAAGCCATGTTGTCGAACACACTCATGTGCGGGTACAGCGCGTAGTTCTGAAACACCATGGCGATGTCGCGCTCGGACGGCTCGAGGTCGTTGACCACACGCCCGCCGATAGAAATTTCGCCGCCGGAAATTTCCTCCAGGCCGGCCACCATGCGCAACAGGGTGGACTTGCCGCAGCCCGACGGTCCGACGATGACGATGAACTCGTGGTCGGCGATGGTCGCGTTGATGCCGTGGATGACCTGTAGCGCGTGCTTGCCGCTGCCGTATGTCTTGATGACGTTGTGGAGTTGGATTGAAGCCATGGTTTTTACGAGTCAGTTGGGGACAGAGCTAAAGATCTGTCCCGCAAGTTAATTACTTTTCAGTGTCGACGAGGCCCTTGACGAACCACTTCTGCATCAGGATCACCACCAGTGCGGGCGGCAGCATGGCCAGAATAGCGGTGGCCATCACGATGTTCCAGTCATTGGCAGCTTCCCCGCCGGCCAGCATCCGCTTGATGCCGATCACCACCGGGTACATGTTCTCGCTGGTGGTCATGAGCAGCGGCCACAGGTATTGGTTCCAGCCGTAGATGAACTGGATCACGAACAGTGCGGCAATCGAGGTCTTCGACAGCGGCAGTAGGATGTCCTTGAAAAAGCGCATCGGGCCGGCCCCGTCCATGCGGGCGGCCTCGACCAACTCGTCCGGCACCGTCAGGAAGAACTGGCGGAACAGAAAGGTCGCGGTGGCCGAGGCGATCAGCGGCAGCGTCAGGCCGGCGTAGGTGTTGATCATGCCCAGGTCGGCGACGACCTTGTAGGTGGGCAGGATGCGCACTTCCACTGGCAGCATCAGCGTCACGAAGATGGCCCAGAAGAAAAACATCTTGAACGGAAAGCGGAAGTAGACGATGGCAAAGGCAGACAGCAGCGAGATCAAAATTTTGCCGACCGTGATCACGATGGCCGTGACAAAGCTCACCCACATCATGTGGGCTACCGATGTGTTAGAGCCGAGTTTGCCGCCGCCGAACAGAGCTGCCTTGTAGGTTTCCCACATGTTGCTGCCAGGCAGCAAGGGCATGGGCACCTGCACGATGGCTTCAGCCGTGTGTGTGGAAGCGATGAGCGCCAAGTAGAGGGGAAAAGCCACCATCAAGACGCCGAGCAGCATCACGGTGTGGGAGAGGATGGTGAGCCAGCGGCTGCGGTCAACCATCAGTAGTTCACTTTCTTTTCGACGTAGCGGAATTGCACCACCGTGAGCGCCACCACGATCATCATCAGGATCACCGACTGTGCTGCCGAGCCGCCCAAGTCCAGGGCTTTGAAGCCGTCTTGGTAGACCTTGTAGACGAGGATCGAGGTCGCTTGGCCCGGGCCGCCGGCGGTCATCGCGTCGATGATGCCGAATGTGTCGAAGAAGGCGTAGACGATGTTGATCACCAGTAGAAAGAAGGTGGTGGGCGATAGCAGGGGAAGCTGAATGCTCCAGAAACGCCGCCACGGACCGGCGCCGTCGATAGACGCGGCCTCAATCAACGATTTCGGGATCGACTGCAGGCCGGCCAAGAAGAACAGGAAGTTGTAGGATATCTGCTTCCAGACTGAAGCGATGACGATCAGCGTCATGGCTTGGCCCTCGTTCATGAGGTGGTTCCAGTTGTAGCCCAACTGGCCCAGACCATACGACAGCACGCCTATAGACGGTGAGAAGATAAAAATCCATAGCACTCCGGCAATGGCGGGCGCTACAGCGTACGGCATGATCAGCAGCGTTTTGTAGACCATGGCGCCACGCACGACACGGTCAGCAAAGATGGCCAGCACCAGTGACAGCGACAGGCCGATGACCGCCACCAGCACCGAAAATTGCGCCGTGATTTTGAACGAAGCGTGGTAAGTCGGGTCGTTGAAAAGTCGTCGGAAGTTGTCCAGCCCGACGAATTCGCGGCTCATGCCGAATGGATCTTCTAGGTGCAGGGACTGCATCAAAGCTTGGCTCGCCGGCCAGAAAAAGAAGATGCTGATGATCAGCATCTGGGGCAGGATCAGTGCCCAGGGCAGCCACCCGGAGCGGAAAAGGACGCGTTTTTCCATGATCATCACCATTCAAAAAGCCCCCGTGGCCCTTGCTGGGCCAAGGGGGTGGGGTGTCGGTTCAGGGCTTATTTTTGACTGTTAGCCTGCTCGAAGCGGACAAGCAGTTCGTTGCCGCGCTTGACGATGGCGTCCAGTGCGTCCTTGGCGGACTTCTTGCCTGACCAGACTTGCTCCATCTCTTCGTCCTCAATGGTGCGGATCTGCACGTAGTTGCCCAAGCGGATGCCGCGTGACTTGTCGGTCACCTTGCGTACCATCTGCTGCACGGCCACGTCGGTGCCAGGGTTCTTCTGGTAGAAGCCGGACTTGTCGGTCAGGTCGTAGGCGGCCATGGTGATCGGTAGATAGCCGGTGCGCTGGTGGCTGGCGGCTTGCACCTTGGTCTGCGACAGGAAGTCGAAGAACTTGGCCACGCCCTTGTACTCGTCGGCCTTCTTCCCGGACATGACCCACAAAGAGGCGCCGCCGATCACGGTATTTTGCGGTGCACCCTTCACGTCAGCGTAATAAGGCAGGGGGGCCAAGCCGTAGGCGAACTTGGCGTTCTTGGAGACATCGCCGTAGAAACCGGACGAGGTCTGGATCATGGCGCACTCGCCGGCTGTGAACGAGGCCTGGGCGTTGGAGCCTCGGCCCTTGTAGACAAACTCGCCCGCAGCAGCGGCCTTGGACAGGTTCTCGATGTGTTTGACGTGCAGCGGTGAATCGACCTTCAGTCGTGCGTCCATGCCGTTCAGGCCATTGCCCTTGGTGGCGAACTCGACGTTGTGCCAGGTGGAGAAACTTTCCAACTGGGTCCAGCCCATCCAGGCCAGCGTCATCGGGCAGCTGTGGCCGCTTTCTTTGAGTTTCTTGGCCGCCGCGAAGACTTCAGGCCAGGTGGCGGGTGCCTTGTCGGCATTCATGCCGGCCTTCTTGAAGGCGTCCTTGTTGTAGTAGAAGACCGTGGTGGAGCTATTGAATGGAAAGCTCAGCATCTGGCCGTTGGGGGCCGTGTAGTAGCCGGCCACGGCGGGGATGTAGGCTTTTGGATCAAACGCTAGGCCGGCATCACTCATGATCTTGCCGACCGGCACGCTGGCACCCTTGCTGGCCATCATGGTGGCGGTGCCGACTTCGAACACCTGCAACACGTGTGGCGCGTTACCCGAGCGGAAAGCAGCAATGGCGGCTGTCATGGATTCGTCGTAGCTGCCCTTGAAAGTCGGCACAACCTTGTAGGCTTTTTGACCGTCGTTGAATTCCTTGGCTAGGTCATTGACCCACTGGTTGTTGACGGCGGTCATGGAATGCCACCACTGAATCTCGGTTTGGGCTTGGCTGGCCAGCGGGGCTAGCAGGGCGATGGCGGCCAGCGCAAGTTCAGTTAAGCGGATCTTCATGGGAACTCCTGAGATAGTGTGAACAGTAAAACTATTAGTCTATGAATAATTTGTGACAGTTCTTTTACATGGCCGGCCAAGAATCAACAACCGGAGTTTCCATGAGGTTTGTCCACGCGGTTGGTGTGGTCGCTTCAGTGCTGCGGTAACATTGTCTTTCAGGTGGGCTCTCCCCCCTTGGCTGCTAACTTTCGCACGATGAACGCACTTACTACCCTTGATGAATTTCACGCAATCGCCGGTGATGCCGGTGATGTAAAGACAGGCGATGCCGCCGAGCATGCCCGTATTCGTGAAATTCCGTACAACTACACCTCTTTTTCCGACCGGGAAGTCGTGATTCGTCTGCTAGGCGCACGGGCTTGGGATTTGCTCAATCGGTTGCGTGACGAGCGTCGAACCGGTCGGTCCGCCCGCATGCTTTATGAAGTCCTGGGTGATGTCTGGGTGGTGCAGCGCAACCCCTATTTGCAAGACGACTTGCTGGACAATCCAAAACGCCGAAAACTGTTAGTGGAAGCTTTGCAGCACCGCCTAGGGGAAGTAGAAAAGCGCCGTACGCCGGGCTCTGATGCTGAGCGAGATGCCATCGTCGGTGAATTACTGGCTTTGGCGCGCGATGCCGTCGAGCGGTTTTCAGCCTCATTCAAAAGCATGTCAGAGTTGCGTCGTCAGACCGAGCGCAAGCTGGGTAAGTGCACGCAAAAAGACAACATCAAGTTCGACGGCCTGTCGCGCGTGTCGCATGTGACAGACGCCACCGATTGGCGCGTCGAGTACCCGTTTGTCGTGTTGATGCCCGACACCGAGGTCGAAATGGCCGGCATGGTGAAGGGCTGTATTGAGCTTGGTTTGACGATTGTTCCGCGTGGCGGCGGCACGGGTTACACCGGCGGCGCGATTCCCCTGACTTGGAAATCAGCCGTCATCAACACCGAAAAACTTGAAGCCATGACCGAGGTGGAAAAAGTCATGTTGCCGGGACTGAGCGAACCGGTGGCGACCATCTGGACCGAAGCTGGTGTGGTGACGCAACGTGTCGCCGACATGGCCGACCGGGCCGGTTTTGTCTTTGCTGTTGACCCGACGTCGGCTGAGGCCTCCTGCATTGGCGGCAATATCGCGATGAATGCGGGCGGCAAAAAAGCCGTTTTGTGGGGTACGGCGCTCGACAATCTGGCCTCTTGGCGCATGGTGACGCCCGACGCCGAGTGGCTTGAGGTGGTTCGGTTGAACCATAACCTAGGCAAGATTCATGACGTCGAGGTGGCGAGTTTTGAGCTCAACTATTTCAAGGCCGATGGCAAGACCCCCCTTCGAACTGAGCGCTTGGACATTCCCGGCAAGAGTTTCCGCAAGGAAGGCCTCGGCAAAGACGTCACTGACAAATTTCTAAGCGGTCTGCCAGGGATTCAAAAAGAAGGCTGCGACGGCCTCATCACCAGCGCGCGCTGGATCGTGCACCGCATGCCGGTGCACACGCGCACTGTGTGCCTGGAGTTTTTTGGCAATGCCAAGGATGCCGTGCCGAGCATCGTCGAGATCAAAAACTTCATGTTCGCCGAGCAAAAGCGTGGCGGTGCGATTTTGGCCGGCTTCGAGCACTTGGACGACCGTTACCTGAAGGCGGTGGGTTACGCCACCAAGTCCAAGCGTGGCGGTTTGCCCAAGATGGTGCTCTTCGGCGACATCGCGGGCGACGACGCTGATGCGGTGGCGCGCGCCACCTCCGAAGTGGTGCGTTTGGCCAACTCTCGTGAAGGCGAGGGCTTCATCGCCGTCAGCCCAGACGCGCGTAAAAAATTCTGGCTCGACCGCAAGCGTACGGCCGCTATTTCGCGCCACACCAATGCCTTCAAGATCAATGAAGACGTGGTCATTCCGCTGCCGCGCATGGCTGAGTACACCGACGGTATTGAGCGCATCAACATCGAGCTGAGCTTGGCCAACAAGCTCAAGCTCTGCAACGAACTTGAAGCCTTTTTTGCCAAAGGCCAGTTGCCTTTGGGTAAGTCTGACGACGCCAACGACATCCCTTCGGCTGAACTGCTCGAAGACCGTGTTGTGCTGGCGTTGGCGCTGGTGCGCGAGGTTCGCACACTTTGGAGCGGCTGGCTGGCTGGCGTGGAAACCTTGTTCCCAGAACTGCAAAACCATACCCTGCGCGCCAGCTGGAAAACCCAGCTCCGCGCGCCGCTGCAAGCCATCTTCAATGGAGCGGCGTTTCAGCCGATTTTGGACGAATGCACGGCGGTTCACCGCCGGGTGCTGAAGGGTCGCGTCTGGGTCGCTTTGCACATGCACGCGGGTGACGGCAATGTCCATACCAACCTGCCCGTCAACAGCGACGACTACGACATGCTGCAAACTGCCCACGCGGCGGTGGCCCGCATCATGGTGTTGGCCCGTTCGTTGGACGGCGTGATTTCAGGCGAGCACGGTATTGGCATCACCAAGCTTGATTTTCTGACTGAAGCTGAGTTGCAGCCGTTCACCGATTACAAAAAACGGGTGGACCCGGAAGGTCGTTTCAACAAGGGCAAGTTGCTGCGCGATGCCGCTTTCCCTGCCGACCTGACCAATGCCTACACGCCTAGCTTTGGCCTGATGGGACACGAATCGCTGATCATGCAGCAGTCGGACATTGGCGCGATTGCCGGCAGCATCAAAGACTGCCTGCGTTGCGGCAAATGCAAACCGGTGTGCGCCACGCACGTGCCGCGCGCCAACCTGCTGTACAGCCCACGGAATAAAATTCTGGCGACATCGCTGCTGATCGAAGCCTTCTTGTACGAAGAGCAGACAAGGCGCGGCATCTCGATCAAGCATTGGGAAGAGTTCGAAGACGTGGCCGATCACTGCACGGTCTGCCACAAGTGTCTGACGCCTTGCCCGGTCGACATTGACTTTGGCGAGGTCTCCATGAACATGCGCAACTTGTTGCGCAAGATGGGCCAAAAGTCGTTTCGTCCTGGCAATGCGGCGGCGATGTTCTTTTTGAATGCCACCAACCCGCAAACCATCAAGTTCATGCGCAGCGCCATGGTCGATGTCGGCTTCAAGGTGCAGCGCGTGGCCAATGACCTGATGCGCTCCTTGGCACGCAAACAGACCGCCAAGCCGCCTTCCAGCGTTGGTAAGTCACCGGTCAAAGAGCAGGTGATTCACTTCATCAACAAGAAAATGCCGGGTGGCCTGCCGAAGAAAACGGCACGGGCGCTGCTCGACATTGAAGACAAGGACTACGTCCCGATCATCCGCAACCCCCTGAACACGACGGCCGAAACCGAAGCTGTGTTTTATTTTCCGGGTTGTGGCTCTGAGCGTTTGTTCTCTCAGGTCGGGCTGGCCACGCAGGCCATGCTCTGGCATGCGGGTGTGCAAACCGTCTTGCCGCCGGGCTATTTGTGCTGCGGTTACCCGCAGCGCGGCAGCGGTCAGTTCGACAAGGCGGACAAGATCATCACCGACAACCGTGTGTTGTTTCACCGCATGGCGAACACGCTCAACTACCTCGAGATCAAGACTGTGGTGGTGAGTTGTGGGACTTGCTACGACCAGCTGCAGGGTTACGAGTTCGAAAAGATTTTCCCGGGCTGCCGCATCATCGACATCCATGAATATCTGCTCGAGAAAAACATCACACTGCGCACTGATGCGCCTGGTCAAGGTTATCTGTACCACGACCCCTGCCACAGCCCGATGAAATTGCAAGAGCCGATGAAGACGGTCAAAGCTTTGCTCGGCGACAACGTTTTGAAAAACGACCGTTGCTGCGGCGAGTCCGGCACGCTGGGCGTGACCCGGCCTGACATCTCGACCCAGATTCGCTTCCGCAAGGAAGAAGAGTTGCAAAAGGGCGAGGCCGCATTGCGCGCCACCGGAGCGGTAGCGGCTAAGGGTCCGGTGAAAATTCTCACCAGTTGCCCGAGTTGCCTGCAAGGCTTGTCGCGCTTTGGTGATGACCTGAACAATGGTCTGCTCGAAGCCGACTACATCGTGGTCGAGATGGCCAACCAGATATTGGGCAAAGACTGGCTGCCGAACTACGTCGAGGTCGCCAATCGCGGCGGTATCGAGCGCGTGCTGGTGTGATCTTCACACCGCAGCAGTTTCCACTTTAATCACCGAAAGAACGTACATGGCAGGTCTTCAAACTGGGGCGCCGACACCCACAGCCATCACCGTGCACAGCCAATCGCGGCAGTTGCAGGTGGCGTTTTCTGATGGCTCGGATTTTCAGATTCCGTTTGAGCTGATGCGTGTCTATTCGCCGTCAGCCGAAGTACAGGGGCACGGTCCCGGCCAGGAAGTGCTGCAAACGGGCAAGCGTGAAGTCACCTTGGTCGAGCTGGAACCCATTGGCAATTACGCCGTCAAGCCGGTCTTCTCGGACGGCCATGATACCGGCCTGTTTTCGTGGGATTACCTGTATTTTTTGGGCTCCGAGCAGGCTCGTTTGTGGGCCGATTACCTGGCCCGGTTGCAGGTGGCCGGTGCTGAGCGCGATGCACCCATGATCAGCGCCGGTGGTTCTGCCTGCGCCAGCCACTGAGGTCACCCATGAGCCACACCCATTTCGGCTTTGAGTCGGTCGACGAGCAAGAAAAAGCGCGACGCGTGCGCGGCGTTTTCGATTCGGTCGCGCCTAAATATGATGTCATGAACGACCTGATGTCGATGGGCCTGCACCGCGTCTGGAAAGCGTACACCGTCAAGGTGGCGAATGTCCGCGACGGTCAATCTGTTCTCGACATTGCTGGTGGCACGGGTGATTTGGGCCTGGCGTTTGCGCCGCAGGTCGGACCGACCGGCCGCGTGGTGCACACCGACATCAACCAAGCCATGCTGAGTGAAGGCCGCAATCGTCTGCTGGACGCCGGCGTGGCTTTGCCGACACTGGTGTGTGATGCTGAGAAACTGCCCTTTCCGGACGCTAGTTTTGACGTTGTGACCGTGGCGTTTGGTCTGCGTAACATGACCCACAAAGACATCGCACTCAAGGAAATGAATCGCGTCCTCAAGCCCATGGGGAAACTCCTAGTACTGGAGTTTTCGAAAGTCGCCAAGCCGCTAGAGAAAATCTACGATTGGTATTCGTTCAAGGTCTTGCCGCGCCTAGGCAAGCTGGTCGCCAATGACGATTCGAGCTACCGCTATCTGGCTGAATCGATTCGTATGCATCCCGATCAAGACGCGTTGAAGGCCTTGATGCACCAAAGCGGTTTTGGTCACGTGGACTATCACAACCTCACTGGCGGCATGGTTGCCCTTCACGTTGGCATCAAATGCTGATTTAATTTAGGTTTAATCTAAACTTATTCGCTTGGTTTGTGAGTCGTCAGTTAAGCGAAAAAATGAAATGCTTGAACGAGTGACTGAAGTGCTTCAAAAAAGTAAAGGCGGAGACATTATGAAAATCTGGTCAGCAATTTTGGCAGTCGTATTGACAGCTACCTTGGCATTCTCCGGTGGTGAGGCCGA
>CANCLK010000052.1 GCA_947378785.1 Comamonadaceae bacterium | reverse complement strand
GAAGAAGTGAACGCCTTGTTTGCCACTGCGGCGCGCGGTCCGCTGGCCGGCATCTTGGGGTATGAAGAACGTCCCTTGGTCAGCGCTGATTACGCCGGTGACACCCGCAGTTCCATCGTGGACGCACTCTCCACCATGGTGACCGACGGCACGTTGCTCAAAGTCTATGCTTGGTACGACAACGAAATGGCTTATGCCTGCCGCATGGTGGATTTGGCCTTCCACATGGAAAGCTTAGGCGTCTGAGCACCATATTGACTGCCACCCGCAACTACACCATCGTCACGGCGGCCTACTGGGGCTTCACGCTCACTGACGGCGCCTTGCGCATGTTGGTGCTGATGCATTTTTACCGGCTGGGGTATTCACCTTTCACGCTGGCCCTGTTATTTTTGTTGTACGAAGCAGCGGGTGTTGCGGCCAACCTGGTCGGCGGCTGGCTGGCCACGCGCTACGGCATCGCGCGCATGCTGGCGGTCGGCTTGACCACCCAAATCTGCGGCTTTTTATTGCTGTCGATGCTCAACCCGGCATGGACCGCGGCGATGTCCGTGGCCTGGGTGGTGGTCGCACAAGGCATTTGCGGCGTTGCCAAAGACTTGACCAAGACGGCCAGCAAGTCAGCCATCAAGATCACGGCGGATCAAGCCAAAGATCAGGGCTCCGGCCAGTTGTTCAAGTGGGTGGCTTGGTTCACCGGCAGCAAAAACGCCATGAAGGGCGTCGGCTTTTTCCTCGGCGGACTGCTGCTGGACTCGCTCGGTTTCAGCGGCGCACTGTGGGCGATGGCAGCACTGCTGGCCTTGGTGCTGATGGGGGTGCTGACCTATGTGCCGCGCCTGATGGGCAAGAACAAAGCGTCGAAGTCGGCGAAGGAATTGTTTGCCAAAAGCCAGGCCATCAATTTGCTGGCAGCGGCGCGGGTGGTGCTCTTTGGTGCACGCGATGTTTGGTTCGTGGTGGGCGTGCCGGTCTTTTTGTACGCCTCGGGCTGGACCTTCACAATGGTCGGTGGTTTTTTGGCCCTTTGGACCATCGGCTACGGACTGGTTCAAGCCTTGGCGCCACAGATCGTCAAGCGCAGTGTCGACGGACTCAGCCACGAAGTGCCCGCCGCCCGCACCTGGTCAGCCATCTTGGCCGTGGTGCCGATCCTGCTGGCCATCGCCGTTTATCTGCAAGTGCCACATCTTGAGTGGGTGGTGGTGGGCGGGCTGGGTTTGTTCGGCGTCGCCTTCGCCGTCAATTCGTCTGTCCACTCCTACTTGATCCTGGCGTATGCCGGCAGTGAAAAAGCCGCAGAAGACGTTGGCTTTTATTACGCCGCCAATGCGCTGGGGCGTTTCTGCGGCACCTTGCTGTCGGGGTTGTTGTACCTGTGGGGTGGCCTGCTGTACCCGCTCATCGGCTCAGCCCTCATGCTCATCATTTGCTGGTTGGTGACGCTGGCCTTGCCGACGAGCCGAACGGAAAAAACTTCTCTGATATCAACAAGCTCATGACCCTCCGTTCTCAAACGCTGCAAGAAGAGCTCGCCAACAGCGTGAGCCACGGCGCTGCATTGCTGGTAGCCGTCACCGCCGTGCCTTTTTTAATGTTTGCATCCAGCCATCCCGGCCATGCTAACTTTGTCGGGACCTTGATTTTTGCATCGACGATGGTGTTTCTTTACTTCACCTCGACGCTTTACCATGCCCTCCCAGAAGGTCGAGCCAAGACGGTTTTTTTAAAGCTGGACCACGGCGCTATCTACTTTTTTATCGCGGGCAGTTATACGCCCTTTGCACTTGGCGCGATGGAGGGATCACGCGACTGGCTGATGCTGGG
This sequence comes from Comamonadaceae bacterium, assembly GCA_947378785.1. Classification (GTDB taxonomy): domain Bacteria; phylum Pseudomonadota; class Gammaproteobacteria; order Burkholderiales; family Burkholderiaceae_C; genus Polaromonas. Next base: position 20,176 of record CANCLK010000052.1, on the reverse strand, counting down.
TCTCGTCTGGGCGATGGCCTTGGCTGGTGCCACGCTGAAGGTCATAGACCTCTTAGAGACACCTTGGTTGTCCACCGGGCTGTACCTCCTCATGGGCTGGCTGGTACTGGTGGCGGCGGTGCCGATTGTCGAACGTGTGTCGCTGCCAGTCTTCAACCTGCTGGTGGCTGGCGGGCTGGCTTATACCGTGGGTGTTGTTTTTTTTGTGCTCGACTCCAAGCTGCGATACGCCCATACCGTCTGGCACGGCTTCGTTGCTGCGGGCACGGGTTGTCACTTCTTTGCGGTGATGGGTTATGTCGCTTGACGGGTGCTATGCTCGCCCGCACTAACGACTAGAAGATTATGCAAAATGGAACGCGACTTGCGGCTGTGGACTTGGGGTCCAACAGCTTTCGACTGGAAATTGGCCGCTTTGATGACGGCCAGATTCACCACACTGACTACCTCAAAGAGACCGTTCGACAAGGCAATGGGCTGGATGCCAACCGAAACTTAACGCCGGAAGCGATGCAACGCGGCTGGGAATGTTTGGCCCGTTTTGGCGAACGTCTTGCTGGATTCAAAAAGAATCAGGTGCGTGCCGTCGCCACGCAAACGCTGCGCGAAGCCAACAATCGGGACGAATTTCTCAGCCGTGCACATCAGATTCTGGGGTTCCCCATTGACGTGATTGCCGGGCGCGAAGAAGCCCGCCTCATTTACCAAGGTGTCGCGCATCTGCTGCCGCAATCCCCTGAGCGTCGGCTCGTGATCGACATCGGTGGTCGCTCCACGGAGATGATTTTGGGCTGCGGGCTGGATGCCAAAAGCATGGAGTCCTGGCGAGTCGGCAGCGTTGCCTGGTCGATGAAGTATTTCCCCGATGGCGTGCTCAGCGCCCGCGCTTTCAGCAGCGCAGAGATTGCGGCCAAGGCCGTCTTAGACGAAGCCATACAAACCTTTGGCAGCCCGCAGTGGGACACCGCTTACGGCTCCTCAGGCACCGTTGGTGCCGTCAGCGATGTCTTGTCTGCCGCTGGATGGCCAGCAGACGTTGTCACCCGCGATGGGCTCGACTGGCTACTGGAACGCTTGATCAAAGCCCAAAGTGCAGACCGTCTAAAAATGGAAGGCCTGAAGGATGACCGCCGGGCCGTCATTGGGGGGGGTGTCAGCGTGTTGCGAGCCATCTTTGACCTGCTCGATATCGACACCCTGCACACGGCTCAAGGGGCCCTGCGCCACGGTGCGCTGTATGACCTGCTGGACCGCGAGGAGACACAAACCGACTTGCGATCACGCACGGTGCGTGGGCTGACACGCAAGTTCCATGTCGACTTGGCCCACGCTGAGCGCGTCAGTCGGATTGCCACTGGCTTGCTGGCCATGACGCATCAGGGGTCTGCTGAAGAGCTGGAACGCTTCCAGCAAAAAATTGACTGGGCAGCGCAGTTGCACGAAATCGGCAGCCATATTTCACACAACGAACCGCATAAACACGGCGCCTACATCTTGCACAATGCCGATGCGCCGGGCTTTGCTTTGCCCGAATTGCATCGACTCAGCCTGCTGGTGCTGGGCCATCGCGGCAAGCTCCGAAAACTTGAAGCAGACTTTGGCGACAGCGTGTTTGTGCAACAGCTCCTGGCTTTGCGATTGGCCGTTATTTTTTGCCACGCCAGGCGTGAGCCGGATCTAAAAGGCTTGCGGCTGACATTGGAGGGCAGCCAGTTTTCGCTGTTGTGCAGAACGGGATGGGCAGAAGCTTTTCCGCAGTCGGCTTATCTGCTGCGGGAAGAAGTGCTGGCATGGGAAAAAACACTCTGCACTTTGACGCTCAAAGAGGCTTGAAAGCGCTTGAAACGGGGGACTTGCCAAGACAGATTTAAACCATGTAAACTGTATAAACCGTTAAGTTACTTTATTCACTTACATAGGATCAACTCATGTCTACACTCAAAAAGTCCCCTGCCGTCTCAACCAAGGTCGTTGCCAAGCCAGCGGCCCCCGTCACCGCTAAACGTGTCACCCGCAAAGCGCTGCCTAAAAAACCTGCAACGGCCCCAGCCAAACCCGTGACTCGCGCAGCAGCACCAAAGGCCGCACCAACAACTGTCAAGCCAGTTCAAGTTTCGAAACCAATCCCTAAAGCAAACGCCAAAGCGAGCGTTGCCAAAGAAGCTAAAGCCGACAAAGTTAAAAAGCCAAAGCTGATCCGCGACAGCTTCACCATTCCAAAAGCTGAGTACATGGTGATCGAAACGTTGAAAGAGCGCGCCGGAAAACTTGCCCGCGCAGCGAAGAAAAGTGAGCTTCTGCGCGCTGGCATCAAGGCTTTGGCCGCTATGTCAGATGCGAATTTCTTGAGTGCACTGAGTGCTGTGCCGACCATCAAAACCGGCCGTCCATCGACTGCCGTCTAAAGAACCATTAAAGAAATTCGGGCGACTGCACCGTCACCACGACGGTCTGAATTTGCCCGTTTCGCTCGCGACTGCGCAGCCACCAGATGGCACCCTTGCGAAAAGACAGTTCATCACCATTCACACCCAGCAGGCGCGTCACGACCTGACCGAGTGTGGGTTGGTGACCGACCACCAAAACCGGCACTTTGCCTAAAGGCCACTGCACCAAGGTCAATAAATCGTCTACCGAAGCCCATGGCGCGAGTTCAGAACAGGTCTTGTACTTGCGGCCCAACGGTACGACAGTTTGCTCACAACGCATGGCGGGACTGACCAGCACCCGCGCGCTGTTGGTCAAAGTCCGGTCGACCCACTTGGCCATGCGGCTGGCTTGCTTGTGACCGCGGGCTGAAAGGCAGCGATGCAGGTCAGCATCGGCCACACTGGAAGGGCCTGCCGAAGCCGGACCAAAGTCTGGCCCGTCTTCTGCATCGGCATGTCTCCAGAGGATTAAGTCCATAACCTATTTGCTCACGGCTGGCTTCACGGTTTTGACAGATTTAACAACTTTGACAGGCTTAGCCAACTTCACGACCTTGGTGACCTTGGGAACTGACTTCTTACGAGGCACTGGCAAAGACTTCGCGGTCACCGTCTTAGGTTCGGACGAGTAACGGGCCATCAGCGCCCCTTGAGCACTCTGCTGACGGCTGCGAGGTTGCAAGGCCGCGCGTCTGTAAATACCGTCGGCATGTAAGTCCCAAGCATCTTGCGTGTCATGCAGGTAAGCCACCAAACACTCTTCAATGATGCGCTGACGGATGACGGGGTCGGTCACTGGCCACGCCAGTTCAATACGGCCAAACATGTTGCGGTTCATCCAGTCAGCACTGGACAAATACAGTGTTTCGTCGTTGCCCGTACGGAAATAGAACACTCGCGTATGTTCCAGAAAACGACCAATGACGGAACGCACCCGAATATTCTCGGTGAGGCCAGGCACCTGTGCCGGCAACATGCACGCACCACGCACAATCAGATCGATTTTGACCCCCTGCTGGCCGGCCTTGATCAGCGCCCGCATCAGGCCTTCGTCGGTGAGCGCATTCATCTTGGCGATCAAACGGGTGTCTTTTCCACTGGCGGCCGCCGTACCCAAAGCCTCGATCATCTCGACCATTTTTCGGTGCAGCTGCAACGGTGCCAGCACCAACTGCCGCAACTTCGGCAGCCGACTTTGGCTCGCCAGATGGAAGAAAATATTTTCAACGTCCAGCGTCAACATTGGATTGGCCGTGAAGTAACTCACATCGGTGTAAAGTCGCGCGGTTTTAGGGTTGTAGTTGCCGGTTGACAGGTGCGCGTAGCGCTTGAGTTGCTTACCTTCACGGCGCGTCACCAACAACATCTTGGCGTGTGTTTTCAGACCCACAACGCCGTAGAGAACCTGCGCACCAATAGATTCCAACATCTCGGCCCAATTGATATTGGCTTCTTCGTCAAAACGGGCTTTCAGCTCCACCACCACAGTGACCTCTTTGCCACGCCGGACCGCCTCGCGCAATAAGACCATGAGCTCTGAATCAGTGCCCGTTCGGTAAATGGTCTGCTTGATGGCCAACACCTGCGGGTCGTTGACGGCCTCACGCAAAAACGCCAACACACCGTCAAAACTTTCAAACGGCTGATGGATGCAGACATCCCCTTGTTTGATTTTTTCAAATAAGGAGTCAGAGTCCCTCAACTGCTGGGGATACGACGCTTGGTATGGTTTAAAAAGAAGATCAGGCGCTTTGATCAAATCGACCATCTGCGTTAAACGCACCAAATTCACAGGACCATTGACGCGATAAATAGCCTCTGATGGCAACTGAAACTGCTGCTGCAAAAAGCTCGCTAAATGTTCTGAGCAGCCCGACGAAATCTCCAACCGGACAGCTTGCCCGTAATGGCGTTGCTCCAGACCGGCGCGCAATGCGGTGCGCAAGTTCAGAACATCGTCTTCATCGACGGCCAGGTCGGAATGCCGAGTGACCCGAAACTGCGAGAACTGCAGAACATCACGGCCTGGAAATAAATCAGCAATGTGAGCGCGAACCACACTGGACAAGGACACAAACAGAGACTTTCCATCTCCATTTTTATTGGGTATCTGAATGACGCGCGGCAACACCCGCGGCACTTTGACAATGGCGATATCGTTTTCCCGACCAAAGGCGTCTTTGCCACCCAGGCGAACAATGAAATTCAGCGACTTGTTGGCCACCAAGGGGAACGGATGCGATGGGTCGAGCCCCACCGGAATCAACAGGGGACGAACCTCCCGCAAAAAATAGGCTTTGACCCAGCGCCTTTGCGTCGTGTCGCGCTCGCTTTGGGACAGCAGGTGAATACCATGCCGTGCAAATTCAGGCATCAGCACTTCATCGAACAACTGGTATTGGCGTGCCACGATGTCGTGCGCACTGGCCGACAGGACCCTGAAAACGTTGGCCGCTTCAGACTCACCGGCCCCCTGAAGGGTCACTGCAGCAAGATGAGGGGCCGCGCGCACCTCAAAAAATTCGTCGAGGTTGGAGGAGACGATGCACAAGAAGCGCAGACGCTCCAGCAGCGGCACCTCCGGACGGGTTGCCAAGTCGAGCACCCGCTCATTGAAGGCGAGGATGCTACCGTCACGGTTAAGAAACTGGATGCTCAACGCATTCGTATCGTTCATCACATCAGTGTGTTCGTTGCTAAGAGACATGAGGGTTAGCCTGTAAATTCGACATGTGAATCGAGATCAGGAACAAAGTCACTGCTGAGTTCTTCTGCTATTTTGGAATCGCTCCGTGACAACCGTGTGACAACTTGGTGAAATTTTAATCGGCGACCGCTGCAAAATGTTTGCGATAACGCAAAGGCAGGTCTGCAATGCGCATCATCATCGGCAGATCGGCTGAGTTGAAATCAGGGTCCCAGGCGGGTGCGCCCAACACCTTGGCTCCGAGTCGCAAGTAACCACGAATCAGCGCCGGTGGCGCCACCACCAACGAGTTGTCCAATTGATCTACCGGCAGTGCCAAACGCGGTGTGACATGCCAGTCAATAGCAGCCAAATGGGTTTCCCGCAGTTGCCGCCAAATGCTGGCAGCCGCATGGCCACTGGGTGTGCCGCTGTGCTGCATCGGAATACTGGCGCAACCGATCATGGTGTCGAGCTGGTTACGCGACATAAACTGCGCCAATGCGCCCCACAAAGCCATAATCACCGCGCCCTGACGATGATCCGCATGAACACAGCTGCGACCCAGCTCAACCATGCGACTGCGCAATGAACGCAAGCGGGTGAGGTCAAACTCGAGGTCGCTGTAAGTGCTGCCCGCACGCTTGGCCTGGGTTGGTGTCAGCGCCCTGTAGGTGCCAATGACTTCTTGCGTGGCCTCGTCTCGCACCAGCAAGTGTTCGCAATAGTCGTCAAACAAGTCCATGTCATGGCCGGGAATTTTGCAGACCAGGCGCGCGCCCATCTCAACCGCAAAGACTTGGTACCTCAGACGCTGCGCCTCTCGGACTTCATCCTGATGTCGGGCCCAGCTGACCTGAATTTTGGTGGCCGCAGGCTTGACATCCACGGGCGCAGGGATTGCTTGAGAGCTTCGATGAAGTAACCCCCGTGGCAACTCAACCGGCGACAAGGCAAACGTAGGATTGGGTAGTTCATTCATGTGGGTGACCTAAAGTGTTGTCGTGGACGTTGCGTACTGACGGGGAAACATCGACAAGCCCTCAAGCCAAGGTGTTGCGCCTGGGACAAAATGCAGGCCGCCCGGCCCGTTGGCCATGGCATGGGCAGTGCAGCGCAAAATGCGCAAGATGTTGGCTTGAAAGGAGCTCGAACTGTTCTGTTCGGCTATCTGGCACATCGGAACTTCTAAGGCATCGTGTTTCATGCCCTGAAGTTTGAAGTTTCAGCGTGACGCGATCATGTCGAACTCATGACACTTCAATGACTTCGACCTACAGCGCGTTCAATTTCGCTATCTCGTCGAAGGCTGGCCTTCACATCTTGCGCCGCCTTAACCTTTCAACTATATTTGAAACATGAAAAAAGCACTGTTGAACCAGACGATCGACACCCTTGATGAAGACTTGGCGGTGAAATCTTTAGCGGCGTTGGCGCAGGCGCAACGCTTGCGTGCGTTCCGAGCCTTGGTGGTGGCAGGGCCGGAGGGATTAACGCCGGGCGTCATTGCTGAACAGCTGGGCATGACACCCAGCGCCCTCTCCTTTCACTTGAAGGAACTCTCACAGGCGGGTCTGGTCAGCAGCGAAGCACGCGGCCGACATCTGATTTACCGGGCTGAGTTTGCGCGCATGAACGACTTGCTCGTTTACTTAACGGAGCAATGTTGCCAGGGTGAAGGTTGCGTGGCTGTACCAACGTCTAGCCAGAAAAAAAGGATGCCTGATGGGCTTATTTGAACGCTATTTAACGCTCTGGGTTGCCTTCGGCATTGCGACCGGCGTTGGGCTGGGTTTGTTGTCACCAGCGGCCTTTCAGGCCATTGCTGAAATTGAATATGCGCAGGTCAATTTGGTGGTGGCTGTCTTCATCTGGGTGATGATTTACCCGATGATGATCCAGATCGACTGGTCAGCCGTCAAAGACGTTGGCAAAAAACCGCGCGGCTTGCTGCTCACGCTCGTCGTCAACTGGCTCATCAAACCCTTCACCATGGCGCTGCTGGGTGTGCTGTTTTTCAAGTACGTCTTCGCGCCGTGGGTCAACCCGCAGTCAGCCGCCGAATACATCGCCGGCATGATCTTGCTCGGCGTTGCGCCCTGCACCGCCATGGTATTTGTGTGGAGCACGCTGGTCAAGGGAGATGCCAACTACACGCTGGTGCAAGTCACTGTGAACGACCTGATCATGGTGGTGGCCTTCGCCCCGATTGCGGCATTTTTGCTAGGTGTCACCAACATCACCGTACCTTGGGAAACACTGGTGTTGTCAACACTGCTGTACGTGGTGCTGCCGCTCGCAGCCGGCATGGCCACCCGCCACGCACTGCTGAAAAAATCAGACCACGCCGTCGCTGCATTTGTGGCGCAACTCAAACCGTGGTCGGTGATTGGCCTGCTGGCCACGGTGGTGCTGCTGTTTGGCTTTCAGGCTGGGACCATCGTCGCCAAGCCGTTGGTCATCGCCATGATCGCGGTGCCCTTGATCCTTCAAAGCTATGGCATTTTCATCATCAGTTATGCGGGTGCCAAAGTTTTGCGACTGCCGCACAACATTGCCGGCCCGGCCTGCCTGATCGGCACCTCAAACTTTTTTGAACTTGCGGTCGCAGTTGCCATCTCGCTCTTCGGTCTGAACTCAGGCGCAGCACTCGCGACGGTGGTCGGCGTATTGGTCGAGGTGCCAGTGATGCTGTCCTTGGTGGCCATCATCAACCGAACGCAGCATTGGTTTCCCGATGAACCCGATGCCCACAAATAGTCCTGCATCGATTTGAGCCTTTTAGCAATCGATGGCCAAGCGCGTCACTGCACAAGAGATAGAAAGGCAGCAGCCCCTCTACCCCCCTGAGCAAGATCAGCGCGCTTTCAAGAACTCGCCCACTTCCAGCAAGATCAGCTCGTTGTCGTCCGCCTTGTTCGGCTCACGGCTGCTCGAAAACGGCAGGTTGTTGTCGTTGCCCACCACGATGTGAGTGGCATCGACGATGTCGACGTTTTCGATCGTGAAAAACGGAAACGTCAGCACGCCGTTTGTCAGCGGTTTGCGTGCCAGCTTGTGGGGGTCAGCAATCGCCATCAGATCGATATAGCCGATTTTTCGCACCGGGCTGTTCACATTGGCTTCGGTCAGTTCAATCTTGTAGACGCGCTTGAACTTGGCCAGGTCATGGAAACAATCCGTGCGCTTTTGGGCTTCAGGGCAAGCTTTGTCGGCAGTCCCTTCGCCGTTGTCCCGCTCAATGATCAGGCCGGTGGTGGCATCGATCATGTTGAAGTCGCCGATGGCGTGGTGGTTGGCTTCTAGTACATATTTCCAATGACGGCCGGTCCACTTTTCGGTCTTCACATCAAATTCAAGAACACGCAGGTACTGCTTGCCATCCAGCGTCTCAGGGGCGTTGCTCGCTTCGTCCCACAAAGCGCCTTCAAGCAAAGGATAAAGCTTGCTGCCATCGCTGGAAGCGGCCATGCCCTCAAAGCCTTTGGAACGACGCACTTGGAACTTCACGGCGACATTGGGCGCAGGCGGCGTCTGCACAGCAGGATGATCGGGGGAACGCACGACCTTACCGTCCACCTGGGTTTCAAAAACCGCCAAGACTTTGCCCTTGAGGCTGGCCTTGATCAGGTACGGGCCAAACTCGTCGCCAATCCACAGCGCGCCACCAGCGATCTGAAAACTCTCGGTGTCAAAGTCTGAACCCGTCAGGTAGCGTTGTTGGCTGCCTTCGTGAACGATGCGAAAAGGCACCTTGCGGTCCGGGTCGTGCAAGAACACTGTCTCCAGACGCTTGAACTGACCCGACTTGAAGTCAACGCTGTAGCGGTTCAGGTACAGCATGAAGTCAGGCGAGTTGGCTTTCGAGCCAGCGCCGTTGTCCGTCAGCAGCCAGTAGCTGCCATCGGCCATGCGTTTGATGCCAGAGTGTCCCTGCACCGGCTGGCCTTTGAAGGGCAAGAAAACCCCAGTCGGACGGCCTGCAGACAAGCCCTCGACACTGGCGATTTTCTCTACTCGCTGGCCGGTGGTGAATTTCCCGCTGAGTTGCAGATCAGCCGGCGCATCTTTGGGCGTAGAAATCATGGTTTGAGCCGGCATAACAGCATGACCGCTGAGCGTCGCTGGAAAGGCGGTTTGAGCTGCTGCCAGCAGAGGGGTGGCGCTTAAACCGATCAGAAGGAGTGCGCGTTGAATGGAACGGGAAGACAACATCAATGACCCTTTTTAAAAAAAACTGGGCGGCGAACGGCGTCGCCCAGCGATGGAATTTTGATGCGCTTGTTTGACGCCTTCATGTCAATGCCATGTCGATTAAAAATAGTTACGCAGTGGCCTTACAAAGCCTGCAAGGCTGGCTTATTTACCGATCTCGATCAAGCGGACCGCGAAAGGCATGCGCTGACCCACATCAACGGTGACATTGACGGCCCGCACATCATTTGCGCCGGGGACGACCAGACGGGTCAGGTTATTCAATGGCTTTTTAGCCAAGCTGAAAGGCTGGTCAAAGCGAAAGACATGACTGTCGCCATGAATCAGCAGAACAGGGACAGCAGCGTCTGCAGCCAACGGCAGCAAGGTGTTTCCGATGCTGCTCCGATAACCAGAGTGACCCGGAAAGTCTTCCCAGATCGACTTGCTTTCAAACACATCGGCCTGCATGGCAAACACAATGGCCTTGACCGACAACTGCTGAGCATAGGCAAAGGCATCCCGAATCCAAGCCACATTGGCCAAGTCACGTTCAAAAAATTCTGCCACCGCAGAGGGGTCACGAACCTCGAAATTATTGTTGCTGCCAACGATGTGCAAGGTCACGAAAAGCACCTGCTGGTGAAGCCAGCGCTGGTTCTCAATAAATTTAGCGTGAGCAGGATCCAACGTCGACTGATTTTGCAACTGCAGAGGCGTCTTGCCCAAAGACTGGCCGGGGGTGAAGAAGCGTTCGCGCAGCGCTTGCAAGCGCTCTTGTGGATCGTAAGCGCCGTTGTTAGCTCGGTGGCAGTCGGTCCATTCGTTGTCGCCCGGGGTGTAAACAACGGCGGTTTCGAACATCTTGAAGTGGCCTATTTGGGCGTGCAACTCTTGGTCCGAACACAACGTTGAGCCAGACTTGACGTCACCGACATGAATCGAAAACGGCGGATGCATCTTGTTGATCGTGCCAATCAGCGCACGGTAGGGCGGGTAGGCTTGGGCTTCACTGCCATAGGGCAGGTCACCAAGGGCAACAAAGCTAAAGGGCTGGGCATACACACAGAACGCGGACAAGAGGCCAAAGCCAAGCCAGCATAAACGGCAGAGTTGTTTCATCGCTAACGGATTTCTCAGTTGAAGTCGCTCATTTTCAAACCGGCATAAGTCAGTTAGAAGTCAGTTGTGTGAAAGCGGCGTCATCCATCTTGATATTAATTTTTCCATCCGTTGCAATTACTTTTAATTTCTTGATTTCCATTGACGTCTAAAAAAGCGTATAAACGATATAAATCGTTTATACAAATGAAGCTAAGCAATCCGAAACTGAGCAGATCCTGCACAGAAAAACGCGACCAAGCGCAATGATTGTTGGGCTTATGCATTGAAAAAGGAAATCAACAATGACAACGTCGGTGATGACATGGTGGTGGTTGCTTTGCGCGGTGAGCCTGATCAACGTGATGGCATGGACAGCTTCTGCGACCCATCTGTGGCGTCGATCTTTATCTATCGGCCCCGAGTCTTGGGCCGCCATCCGTGTACAGATCATGCTGTCTGCGGGTTACGTGTTCGGCTGTGCCTATCGTTCTGTGCTGCCGGTTTTTGACATCCAGCGTTTGTGCCTGATCGACTCTTGGCTTTCGAGCGTGGTCGTTGGGCGCTCCGTTGCAACCATTGCAGAGTTATGTTTTGTGGCGCAATGGGCCATGCTGTCTCGGGGCATCGCACGGACAACTGAGAATCGGGTCGGCATCATGGTGTCTCACGCTGTCGTTCCCATGATTCTCGTGGCCGAACTCTTCTCTTGGTATGCAGTGCTGACAACGTCAAATCTGGGCCATGTCGTCGAGGAGTCATTGTGGGGACTTTGCGCGTTGATGCTGGCCGCCAGTTATTTGCATGCGCTGCCGCGAAGTCACCGTGAGCACCGCACCATTCTTGCCACCTTCAGTGCCATCGGTGCCCTCTACGCCCTTTACATGTTTTTAGTTGATGTTCCCATGTACTGGTCCCGCTGGCTATTGGACCATGAGCATGGACGTCAATTTCTCAGCGTGACGCAAGGGTTGCTAGATGTATCGGGGAGATGGGTTGTTTCTCATCGATGGGCCGACTGGGAAACCGAAGTGATCTGGATGTCCGCGTATTTCAGCGTAGCAGTGTGGATGAGCATTGGCTTGATTCATGTGCCTCATTTGAGGCCCCTCGTGTCACCTTCATCAACAGACCGGAATGTCACGCCGTTGACACAATAAGTTCATAAGATTTTCACAAGCGGCTGCCTTCCACCGCATCAATTATCCATGTCGCTTGAAAATCTAATCGCCATGCTGGGCAAACAAAAATTGGTTGACGGTATGGTTCACAGCCAAAAGATGCACAAGCACGATGTTGTGCAGTCGCTGCTCCAAAAGCAACACGATGCTGAGCTGCACAACTTTATTGCCAAACAAAGTTCCACTGAACTCGGCGGCTACTTGGATTCACTTCCTTTGGAAGATGCTCGAAATCTCTGGGCCAAACTGCCTCAAGCGCGTGAGAACGATGTGCTTTGGGAAATGTCAGATCAAAGGCGAATAGACGTCGCCGGCGACCGGCAACCCGACTTTGCTGAAAGCAAGATCAATGTCTACGAATTGTTGGAGGGTCGTCTTCGCAACATACCAATGACGGGTCGAAAAGACCTGGAAGGTGCCAAACCAGTTTGGGTCGATCTGATCAACTCCTCCAAAGCTGAGCGACTGTTTGTAGGCTCTCACTTTGGGGTGGAACTGCCAGACCCCATTGAGGCGACAGATTTGGAGGTGAGTGCGCGTTTTCATGTCGAAGAAAACGACGACATACACCTTCATTCCAATTTCTTGCATGACCGCGAAGGCAACTCCCGAAGCGTTCCCGTCGCATTCATTTTGCATGGTGGCATTCTCTTTTCATTGCGCAACGAAGAGTTGCCCGTCTTCAGGTTACAGCGCCGCCGTGCACTGACGCAACCAGGCTATGTGTCGGACTGCGTTGACCTACTGTTAGATCTGTATGGTGCCGACGTTGAAGTCTCTGCAGATTCGCTGGAGAACATTTACGCCAAGCTCGGGGTTGTCGGGCGTCATGTGTTGAGCGAAGCGATCACCGACCAAGAAGCCGCCGGCATCTTGGCAGATATTGCAGAAGAAGAAGATCAAAACGGCCGTATACGCAGCAACATTTTGGACACGCAAAGAGCCTTTAGTTTTCTCATGCGCGGGCGTTTACTGACACCGGATCAAATTTCAGACTCCAAGCAAATCTTGCGGAACATTGAATCGCTCAACAGTCACACCGCCTTTTTATTCGACAAGATCAACTTCTTGATGGATGCCACCATCGGCTTCATCAACATCAACCAGAACAAACGCGTGAACCAGTTGACCGTGTTCAGCGTGGTGTTCATGCCTATCAATATATTGGCGGGCATGGGCGGCATGTCCGATTTTTCCATGATGACGCAAGGGATTGAATGGCCTGTAGCCTACGGCGGCTTTGTTCTGGCATCTGCCCTGATTGGACTTGCCACTTACGTGATTCTTAAACATTTCGAAAAACGACGCGTCAAGAGAAGCAGCCACAAAGTCGGCTGATGTCATCAAAGCTTCACTCGCTCGACTCAGAATCTACTTGTTAGCTGTGTGTTCGATGGTTTCACCCGCGAGGTTTTGATGCCACCTTATCGTTTCGTGAATTTTTACAGCAGACACATCGCCCCTCGCTTGGCCAGTGCCTATATCGGCACACTGAGGCTGATGCTACCGGTGGCGCCCATGTGCGCAAGCTTGGTTTTTTGGCGTCGTCAATACCTATTGGACTACGCCGGTTTCATTCGAAAAATGCGCGTCCATATTGAAGCGCTGCGAGAAGGTCCTGCACAGCACTACTTTGAAGACGTGTTGGGTCGCGCCAAAGCGGTACCCGCCGCCATCACCGGCTCCTGCGTGCAGTGCGGCAACTGCTGCATGGACAAGCGCTGTATGTTTTTAGAGCCGATTGCAGATGGCCGCTACCAATGCGGCATTTACCATTCGCCCTTTCGCAGGCTTTCAAACTGTGGTTCTTTTCCCTTGAATGCTTACGACATCACGCGCTACGCTTGCCCCAGTTACCACGTGATTGAGATCGTTCGCAAGCCTTAGCGATCGCGTCACTGAAACGTCATCGATTTGTCGGCCTGCTGACTTAATAGGTCGCCACAATCTGGCCGATGCCTACTGGGTTTTATCTCATCATTGCGGCTCAGTTTGTTTCGGCACTTGCTGACAATGCTTTGTTGATCGTGTCGATTGCCCTTTTGTACGAGCAGGGGCTCCCTGCATGGTGGGCCCCGATGCTCAAGTTCGTCTTCACCATCTCCTATGTGGTGCTAGCCCCCTTCGTTGGCCCCTTGGCCGATGCATTCCCAAAGGCCCGTTTGATGGCTTGGATGAACGGCGTCAAAATTCTCGGCGTTGCAATCTTGCTGATGGGATTTAACCCGCTGGTGGCCTTTGCCATCGCGGGCTTGGGCGCTACGGCGTATGCGCCGGCCAAGTACGGCCTGATCACCGAAATTGTCGGCCCTGATCTCTTGGTCAAAGCCAATGGCTGGCTTGAAACATCAGTGGTCTGCGCCGCACTCTTGGGCGCGGTACTCGGTGGCGTATTGGTCAACGCCAGCGTGATCGCGACCCTGAATGAGCTGTTGCGCGTTGATAGCTTGGTGGGTATGTCACCGCTCTACACTTCCCTGCTTGTGCTGCTCTTGATCTACGGAGCAGCGAGCCTGCTGAATCTAGGTATCCCGCACAGCGGTGCCCGTTACCCGGCCAGCCCGATTCACCCGTTTCTATTGATCAAAGATTTTTGGCGAGCCAATCGTCTACTGTGGCGGGACGCTCAGGGCGGCCTGTCACTGGCGGTCACAACGATTTTTTGGGGCCTAGGTGCAACGCTTCAATTCATCATCTTGAAGTGGTCAGCCGACGTCCTGTTCTTGCCACTCGAACAATCTGCCTACCTGCAAACGGCTGTCGCAGTGGGGGTCGTTGTGGGAGCGGGCATCGCCGGTCGATGGATTCCCCTTCGACATGCAAAACGCGTCCTTCCGGCGGGCGTTTTGATGGGGCTGCTCATCACGGTCATCGCCCATGTGCAGGTGGTCAGCGCTACCTTGCTGTTTCTGGCACTCATCGGCGTGGTTGGCGGCATTTTGGTGGTTCCCCTCAACGCCTTGCTGCAACACCGGGGCTATGTACTTCTAAGCGCTGGCAGGTCTGTGGCTGTGCAGGGCTTCAATGAAAATCTGAGCGTGTTGTGCATGCTGGGGGTGTATGCCGCCTTGGTCGCAGCAGATGTATCCATCGTGCCGCTGTTGACCCTGTTTGGCCTGTGTACCGCTGCGGCCATGGGCATGCTGATACACAGTGAGTTCCGGTCCGGTAAGGTCCGTTAAAACCCATGCCGTTCTAAACGGTGACGCGGGATTGATCTATCACCTCTTGGAGGACGTCTTCAAATTTTTGAACGATGCATGTCCAGTCCAGTTGCAACGACGTCTGCCTAGCCTCCTCGCCCATGTGCTTTCGCTTCTGGGGCGCGGCTGCCAACGCCAGCGCAGCGGACACAAAGCCGTCAGCATCGTCTGTAGGTACCAGGCTTCCATTGACACTGTTGACGATTAACGCCGCCGCGGCGGCGTAATCAAAGGCCACCACCGGCAGGCCACTGGCCATGGCTTCCGTGGTCACGTTGCCAAAAGTCTCGGTGAGACTGGGCATCAAGAAAAGATCGGCAGACGCATAGTGTTCTGCCAAGACCTTGCCGCGCAATTGACCAGGGAAAATCGCGCTAGGGCAGCGGGCTTGCAATTCCTTTCGCATGGGGCCGTCGCCGACCAGCACCAACCGGGCACGCGGATCGCGCGCCACAATTCCTTCGAATACTCTCAGCAGCAAAGCCAAATTTTTCTCATGGGCAAGCCGTCCAACACAGACCACCGCCAAGTCATCGGGCGCAAGTCCCCATTGCGCACGCAGTTTTTCGCTGCGGTGTACCGGGTCATAGGCCACCGTGTCAACGCCACGGCTGACCACTTTGATCCGTTGAAATCCGGCATCAGACAAAGAAACCCGCAAGGCATCTGTTGGCACCATGGTGCACTGTGCATAGTTATGAAATTTCTTGAGGTACGACATGATTGGCTTGTACAGAAAACCAACCCCATAGTGCGTGCTGTAGCTCTGAAAATTAGTTCGGTAGTCTGTAGAGACGGGAAGCCTCAGGTACATCGCCGCACGCAAGGCAGACCAGCCGAGTGGGCCTTCCGTTGCAATGTGGACAACATCCGGCCGCTTGAGTTGCCAAAGCCTGATCAATGCGCTCTTAGACGGCATGCCCATGCGCAACTCCGGGTAGCGTGGGATCGGAAAACCGCGCATCAAGACCTCTTGGTAAGCTGGATGCAGTTCATCTTCGCAAGCAGCATCCGTGACGCTTTGGCGCAAGCGAATCAACTGAACCGCGTGGTTAGCAGCACGCAAACCATCGACCACTTTGGCCAGCGTCACGGCAACCCCATTCACCTCTGGCGGATACGTTTCTGAAACCACCGCCACACGCAGGGAACGGCGATTTGCCGGGAAATTATCAACCAGCAAGTTGTGCGCGTATTCATAAGCCATGTTCAGATGATGTCGCCACTTTGTAACAATTTCATGACAAATCAGTTATTTGAATTGAAACGTTCACGTCACGAAACTTTCATATTGACAGGCTAAATTGACATCGCTAACTTGATCAGCTTGGGCGTACCGCCCTCCCCTAGAAACTTTGTGAGGCCCATGTGAAAGATTTTTATCAACAGTTGAAGACCCAGCGTTGGGATGACCACCGCTATTACCACCACAGCCGGATCAACCAAAGCCTGCACCTGCTCAGCGCCATCAGTTTTGTGACTGCCTACGCGCTGCTGTTTGTCAACCCCGCTTGGGCTGCGTTATTGGCTTGGACAGTCTCGATGTCCAGCCGTCAAGCGGGCCACTTCTTTTTTGAGCCGCGGGGCTATGACACGGTCAACCAAGCCACCGACGAGCACAAAGAAGAAATTAAAATTGGCTACAACATTCGCCGCAAGATTGTTTTGCTGGCCATTTGGGCACTGGTGCCGATGGTGCTGTGGCTTGAACCTTCACTGCTAGGGTTGATAGAACCAGCCCATGGGCTGATGGAGTTCCTAGACGATGTCGGCTTGGCATGGCTGGCACTGGGCGTAGCCGGTTTGGTGTTCCGTGTGCTTCAACTTTGGATCCAACAAGACTTGTGGACTGGCATCGTGTGGGCGACCAAGATCATCACCGACCCCTTCCACGACATCATGCTGTATCACAAGGCCCCGTTGGCTTTGATGCGCGGCGAGATGATCGACCCCATGGAGCACGTCAACCACAAGTGAGCCTGAATACCGTCAGGACTCCATCGAGTCCTGACGGGCTGACGCTTAACGCGGTTGCCGCAACATCTCCCTGAAAATCCCTTTGCGGATGGTTTGATTGGTTTGCTCAGGACCACTCCACCAGCCATCGTTTTGCATGGCCTGCGCTGCATCTGCGAAGCGTTGGACGACTTCCCCAAACTCAACGTCACCATAGTTCAAACTAAAAATGAGACGGCCACTGCCAACCCAGCTCAAGGCCAGTCCATGCGCTCGCAAGTAAAACTGCAGCATCCAGTTGTAGCGGGAAGGCTGGGTGTAAAGCACTGTCCAGACCGTCGACATATTCGCCACCCGAACCGGCAAACCCTGCTCCTCGAGCCTACCGTTCAGCAGCTTGGCCCGGCCGTCCCAGCGCTCATCGATGCCGTCATACAGCTGAGTGATCGCGGGCGTCTCCAGCGCATCCAGAAAAGCCTTCATGGCCCCCATCACATAGGGGTGTGCATTGAAGGTGCCGCGGGCAAAACAAATGTCGCCCGGCCGATCGTCCCGGTAACGCTTCATCAACGCCGACCTGCCGCAAACCACGCCCACGGGCAGACCACCGCCCAAGGTCTTGCCATAGGTCACCATGTCGGCCTGAATGCCAAAGTAGGCTTGCGCACCGCCCTGTGCCAATCGGAATCCGAGAAACACCTCGTCAAAAATCAGCACGATGCCGCGCTCGGTGCAAACGGCCCGAAGCTTTTTAAGCCAGTCGGTGTAAGCCGCCCGGTCATAGGCCACCCGGCGACTGCTGTCGACCAGCGACGAGTCACCAGGCGCCGGCGCATTCGGGTGCAAAGCTTGCAACGGGTTGACCAACACACAGGCAATGTCATTGCGAGTACGCAACACGTGAAGTGTCCGTTCGTCCATCTCTTTCAGCGTGTGGGTCTCCCGCGGCGGCAATGGATTGCCAGGCCCAGGTTGAACGTCTTCCCACCAGCCGTGGTACGAGCCACTGAAGCGCACCAAGTGGCTGCGCTTCGTGTGGTAACGGGCCAAGCGCACAGCCTGCATCACCGCTTCTGTGCCCGACATGTGAAACGACACCTCGTCCAAACCAGAAATGGCTTTGAGTCGGGTCACGTTTTCCAGCACGCAAGGGTGGTACGCACCCAAGACAGGCCCGAGGTCTTTTACCAACTGCTGACCGGCTTCAATACTGGCCTTGTAAAAGTCATAACCCAGCAGGTTCACGCCGTAAGAACCGGTCAAGTCATAAAAAACATTGTCATCCAGGTCGGTCACGGTGACGCCTTGCGACGCCTTCACAAAACTGCCGCTTTTGATGTGTTGGTTCAAGTAGTCGCTGTACTGGTAAGGCACCCGGTAACGCCCGGTGAACTGCAGGTCAGAAATGATCTCGCGGGCGCTGGCCGTCATGGCGGCGCTTTTGGGGAAACGCGCAGCATAAAGTGCCGCCAATTTGGCAAACCCATCGCGCCGTCGTTGCACCACAGCGCTGTCGGCATGGTCCGAATTAAAGAAGGTGGCTTCGTCATAGGCGTAGCCGGGAAGCAACCCGGCAATGCGCTTGGCGATGCGCGAATGTCCTGCCAAAGATCGATGCTTGGCGCGGGAGAGTTCAATGCGTCGCTTGGCCTTGGGCAGCACCCAAGCCAAGACACCCAAGGCAAATAACGGGAGAGCAATGCTGTCGTTCATAAAGTCCTCAGTTTTAAAACTCCATAACCCTAACTACCTTTTTTGACAACTCTATGAAAACTGATATTTTTCGTCGCTTTTTTCTTCAGGAAGACATCAACTTCTTGCTCACCAACCGGGTGCCCCGCATCTTCCTCACGCGCTGCATGGGCTGGTTCAGCCACATCCGGAGCCCCCTGCTCGCACGACTGTCGATCCGGGTCTGGCGCCTATTCACTGAACTGGACCTGAGCGATGCACGGCAGCAAAACTTCGGTAGCCTGCATGACTGCTTTACCCGCGAGCTCAAGCCCGGCGCTAGAGTGATCGACCCAGAACCGATGGTCATGAGCAGCCCCTGCGACGCCATCGTGGGCGCTTGCGGCCGGGTCGTTGACGGCTTGGTGATACAGGCCAAAGGCTTTCCGTATTCCATCGCTGAGCTCTTTGGTCCCAGTCAAGACACGAGCGCGTTCAACGATGGCAGCTTCATCACGCTGCGCTTGACATCGGGCATGTACCACCGCTTTCACGCACCCCACGACATGACCGTGGAGCATGTGACCTACATCAGTGGTGACACCTGGAATGTGAACCCGATCGCCCTGAAAAGAGTCGAGCGTTTGTTTTGTCGAAATGAACGCGCGGTGCTGCGAGCGCGGTTGACGGCCACTGGCCACCCAATTGCCCTGGTGCCGGTAGCCGCCATTTTGGTGGCCAGCATGCGCCTGCATTTTTTGAATGTCTTGTTGCATTTACGCTACCGTGGAGCCAATGAAATGCCTTGCACAGCCGCTTGCGTCAAAGGGCAGGAATTAGGTTGGTTTGAGCATGGCTCGACCATCATTGTGTTCACGCCCAAGGGGTTCGAATTGTGCGACGGCATTGAAAACGGCCAACAGATCCGAATGGGTCAAGCGCTGATGCAACTGCCCAAAGCCAGCACTGCTTGATGTCATGAATTTGACGCACGAGCGTCATCATCTCGACACGTTCCCCAGCGACGATCAGTCTCCAGATAGACCCCCATAAATCTGGAGTGCCTTATGAAGATCAGCGTATTTGGTGCCGGCTATGTCGGCTTGGTGACTGCGGCCTGCTTGTCCGAAATGGGCAACAGCGTGGTGTGCATTGACGTCGATGCCAAGCGGGTAGCGGACTTGCAACAAGGCGTCTCACCGATCCATGAACTCGGGCTAGAGCCCCTGTTGCAACGCAATGCAGCCATGGGCCGGCTGACTTTTACAACTGATGTGGCTGCCGCTGTGGCGCATGGCACGATCTTATTTATCGCAGTCGGCACACCGGCCGCTGAAGACGGTTCGGCTGACCTGCAACATGTCATGCGAGTAGCACAAACCATCGGCGAGAACATGCACGACTACAAGGTCGTGGTGAACAAAAGCACGGTGCCCGTTGGCACAGCGGACCTGGTGCGCAAGACCATTGCAAATGCCTTGCGCCAACGTGCGGCGGTGCTGCCGTACTCCGTGGTGTCAAACCCAGAGTTTTTGAAAGAAGGGGTGGCCATTGACGACTTCATGCGGCCAGACCGCGTCATCGTTGGTTGTGACAACGAGCAAGCTGCGCTGCTCATGCGCGCCCTGTACTCACCCTTCCTGCGCAATAGAGACCGCCTGATCATGATGGATGTTCGCAGTGCCGAACTGACCAAGTACGTCGCCAATGCCATGCTGGCCACACGCATCAGTTTCATGAATGAGATGGCGTTGT
>CANCLK010000051.1 GCA_947378785.1 Comamonadaceae bacterium | reverse complement strand
GTTGTCACCGATGGTCAACGGCTTGCCCGGGTCGGCATGCAGCGTGCTGTTGTCTTGAATATTCGTTCTGCGACCGATGCGGATGGTGTCTGAGTCGCCCCGCACCACGCATCCAAACCAGACGCTGCTGTCCTCGCCCATGACGACGTCGCCCATGACCTCGGCGCTGTCAGCAACCCAGGCGGTAGCATGTAATTGAGGGGCCAAGTCGCCCAGTCGATAGATTGCCATCATGGTCCTTTGAAGTGCGCAAGCAAGGTCGGAATTGTAAGGAAGACTGAAGCTGTCGTTGACGGCCGGGATAATGTCCTGCATGCCCTCTCCCAGTTTGCCCTCCACCTTATGGCCCAAGTCATTGCGTCTGCAGGCCCTCGACTTGCTCCTGATGCGCCATGCCGATGACAAAGCCGCCGCCGTACGCGCACTGCCGCCGGTCAGTGCGTTGAGCTTGGCCGAGACACAAGCCGTTCTGGCAGAACCGCCTGGCGTGCCAGGCCGGCCAGAACGTCCGGAGTTACGCGCCCCATCAGACATGAAAAGCCGCGCTGTCGGCTCGCCGGAGGGTCGCGCTGGTTTGCTGCATGCGCTGGCCCACATTGAGAGCAACGCCATCGACTTGGCACTCGACGTGCTGTGGCGTTTTGACGGTATGCCCGAAGCCTTTTATCTCGACTGGCTGCAAGTGGCGCGTGAGGAAGCACTGCATTTTCATCTGCTGCACGCGCATCTGGCCGAACTCGGTTTTGCCTACGGCGACTTTCCGGCGCACAACGGCTTGTGGGAGATGGCCGAAAAAACGCGTGGGGATGTCTTGGCGCGCATGGCACTGGTGCCGCGCACGCTGGAAGCACGCGGGCTCGATGCATCGCCGGCGATTCGCAACAAACTGATCTCGGTCGGGGACCGCCGCGGTGGCGAGATCATCGACATCATCCTGCGCGACGAAATCGGCCATGTGGCGATTGGCAACCGTTGGTACCGCCACCTGTGCCAAGCGCGTGGTCTCGACCCGATTCCCACCTATGCCGAGCTGGCCCGACAGTACGGTGCACCCAAGCTCAAAGGGCCGTTCAACTTCGAAGCCAGACGCGCTGCAGGCTTTGAAGAGTGTGAGCTGACATTACTAGAATAAACCCGTCTTGGCGAGCGTTGCGCGGCCATCCAAGACTGCGAATTCGGGCTCTGGACTGCCGCGCTGCGCTCGCAGTGACGGAATGATTGCGCTCGCAGTGACGGAATTATTGCGATCTCAGTGACGGAATTATTGCGATCTCAAAGACGAGATTTTTTTCTCGCGGCGAACTGTGAAGGCAGGCATTTAAATCAGCCCATTCGCCTACAACACAGCGCACCTTTTTCCTGCTTGGCTCAGCTTGCCGCCCGACCCACGCGGAGCTAAGGTGGCGTGTCCAATCCCGGACGATTTGCCGAAGGCATTCAGCCATGCTCAAGTCACTGCATCTGCCACTTCAATCACAACTTGGCGGACTCTCGATGCCTATCGCAGTGCAACTGCCGCAAGGCCAGACGCTGGGGCCGTCTGATGCGCCGGTCAAGTTGCTGCTCTCTGCTTGGTCGAGCTTGGCACGACTGAAAACCGGACAGGTGGGTGCCTTGGCTGAAGAGTTTGTGGAAGGCAAGCTGAGCCTTGAAGGCCGCATGCGTGACGTCATGGCTATCGTCGCCGGATTGCTGCCGGGCAACCCGGTTCACAACGACACCGTCTGGTGGCGAAACATGCTCGGGCGTGCTCGCGCCCTGACCTTGCACACACCGCAAAAAGACGCAGCGCAAGTGCAGTTTCACTACGATGTATCCGACGCTTTTTATGCCTTGTGGCTGGACCCACGTCGGGTTTACTCTTGCGCTTATTACCGGGATGAGGCGATGTCGCTGGCCGAGGCACAAGACGCCAAGCTAGACCACATTTGCCGCAAGCTCATGTTGCAACCGGGCGACCGCTTCCTCGACATCGGAGCTGGCTGGGGTGCGTTGCTCCTGTGGGCCGCAGAGCATTACGACGTCGACGCCACCGGTATCACGCTGTCAAAAAATCAACATTCGCATGTTCAGCGCCTGATTCAAGCGAAAGGCTTGCAGGGCCGCGTACGCGTGGAATTACTCGATTACCGACATTTAGACGAGCGCCAAACCTTCGACAAAATTTCTTCTGTTGGGATGTTCGAACATGTCGGCGAAGCCAACTTAGAGCGCTACTTCAGCAAGGTACTGCGACTGCTGACACCAGGCGGACTGGCGCTTAACCACGGCATCACGGCCGGTGGTGCCGATAACCGGCAACTCGGCGCGGGGATGGGTGACTTCATTGAAAAATATATTTTTCCGGGAGGCGAATTGGTCCATGTCAGTCGACTGTTAGAACACATGGCGCGGGCCGGACTTGAAGTGGTTGATGCAGAAAATTTACGACCCCATTACGCGCGCACTTTATGGGATTGGTCGGACGCACTAGAGGGTCAGTTGGACACAGCGCGTGAGGTTCTCGCCGTTGATGGAGGAGATGAGCGCGCCGAAAAGATCCTCCGGGCTTATCGACTCTATCTTGCGGGTAGCGCCATGAGCTTTGAAAAAGGCTGGATCGCCCTGCACCAAGTCTTGGCCACGCGCCCGTCTGAAAGCGCATCAGCTTATCCTTTCAAACGCGACTACATGTACAAGTAAATCACCTGTGACTCCGTGGTTTCAGCCGCGGGGATGATGCTCCGCATGCAGTGCTTTCAACCGCTCACGCGCCACATGGGTGTAAATCGTCGTGGTAGAAATATCGGCGTGGCCCAACAGCATTTGCACAGCGCGCAAGTCAGCGCCGTGATTCAACAAATGGGTCGCAAAGGCATGCCGCAAGGTGTGCGGTGACAAGGGTGAATGGATGCCGGCGAGCTTGGCGTATTTTTTCACCAGCATCCAGAACATCACGCGGCTCATGCCGCTGCCGCGCGCCGTCACAAACAAATCATCGGTTTGCTGGGCGCCCAAAATGACTGGTCGTGACTCGGCCAAATAAGCCACGATGCATTCCCGCGCCACCTGACCAAACGGCACCAGTCGCTCCTTGCTGCCTTTGCCCATGACGCGCAGCACGCCTTCGTTCATACCGAGGTGAAACGTTTTCAGGCCCACCAGCTCACTCACCCGCAAGCCACTGGCGTACAACAACTCGAGCATGGCCTTGTCGCGCAAGCCCAGCGGTGTGTCATT
This sequence comes from Comamonadaceae bacterium, assembly GCA_947378785.1. Taxonomy (GTDB): domain Bacteria; phylum Pseudomonadota; class Gammaproteobacteria; order Burkholderiales; family Burkholderiaceae_C; genus Polaromonas. The sequence continues at coordinate 19,005 of CANCLK010000051.1, read as the reverse complement.
CGGCGGTGAGCCCAAGAGTTCATCGACTTGCGCCTCCGACATGGTTTTGGGGACTCGCAAGGCTTGGCGTGCCGATTGCAGTTTGAGGGTCGGGTCTTCCATCAGCTGATGCTCGCGCACAGCCCAACGAAAGTAGCGCTTCAAAACCGTCAGCCGCCGGTTCGCTGTGGTCGCCTTGCTGGTGTCATGTTTGAACGAAAAGTAAGCGTTGAGATCGGTTTCGGTACTCAACGGAATCTGTCCGCTCGCGCGCCCCTCTGCTTCTAGCCACGCGCCGTAAAGCGATAGATCCCGCCGGTAAGCTGCCAATGTATTTTTCGACAGCCCATCCTCAAGCCAAAGCGCATCAATGAAGGCGTCAATGCTGTGGTGACTTTCAACAGGCAATATCATGGAAAAACCATCACAAAAAAGCTGCCCCGAATGGCGCGAAGGCAAATCGGAGCAGCTTGGAGATGTTCAAAGCACGTCAAGTCAGGTCAACCGATCGGCCTTTACATTGAGGCTTTTAGTCCAGCTTGAGCTTGCTATCGGCGACGACCTTTTTGTAGACCTCGAACTCGGCCTTGATTTGTGCAGTGAACTGCTCAGGCGTGTTGGCAATCACGATCGAGCCCGTGTCCTCGATGCGCTTGCGCACAGCGGGTTCTTCCAGCGCCTTGCGCACGCCAGCACTGACCTTGTCGACCACGTCTTTAGGCAAGCCTTTGGGTCCCAGAATGCCGTAATAAGCCATGCGGTTCACAGGCTCCAGTCCGACTTCTTTAAAGGTTGGCACATCTGACAGTACCGCCAAACGATGAGGCGCCGCCACGACAATCGGGATCAAACGCTTTTGCTGAATGAACGGCAGTGCTGAAGGCAGGTTGTCAAAAATAATCTGCACTTGGCCAGCCACGGTGTCATTCAGTGCCGGGCCAGCGCCACGGTAAGGGATGTGCGTGATGAACGTCTGCGTCAGGTTCTTGAACAACTCGGTTTGCAAGTGGCCAATGCCGCCTGTACCCGAAGAGGAATAAGAGTATTTCCCTGGGTTTTTCTTCACCTCAGCGAGGAACTCTTTGTAGTTGCGGGCCGGAAAGCTCGGGTGCACCGCAATGATGTTGGGTGTGGCCGCGATGTTGATGATGGCTGTGAAATCCGTCAGCGGGTTGTACGGGATTTTAGGATTGATGGCTGGGTTGGCAGCCGTCGTAGAGACCGTCGCCATACCCAAGGAGTAACCGTCTGGCACTGCTTTCGCCGTCTCGTTGGCGCCGACCACACCGCCACCACCGGCCTTGTTCTCAACCACCACGACTTGACCAAGGGCTTTGCCCAGCGGGTCGGAAATCACACGGGCAACGATGTCGGTGGTCCCGCCGGGTGCGAACGGAACCTGCAGCTTGATGACCTTGTTGGGGTAGTTTTGCGCGATGGCCGAACCTGACACACTGGTCAACGCCAGAGCGGCCAAGGAGACCATATTGAGCAGATGACGTCGTTGCATGAAAGAACCTTTTAAAAAAAGAAAAACAACTTGAATGTTAAACGCAAGCACTGGCCAGCAGGCGGGCGGTTATTCTTGAGCTGTGAATTACGCTCAACTTTTATTCCCTGACTTCTCGCTGATCCTCTGCGGCTACTTGATTTGCCGCTACACGGCGCTCAATCGCACCGTTTGGGAACAGGTTGAGAACCTGGTTTATTTCCTCCTTTTTCCGGTCCTGTTGTTTCAGTCCATCGTCAAAACCCCGCTCGATTTGGGTACGACGTCCAGCTTCATTGGCGCTGGGCTGACGATGGGCCTGGCCGGCATTGCCATGGCCTACAGCTTGCCGCATTGGCCTTGGCTCAACAGCCGTATTGACGCCCGCGAACATGCCGGTAGCGCCCAAGTCGCCTTTCGGTTCAACTCCTTCATTGGATTTGCTATGGCGGAACGACTGGCCGGGCCGCAAGGTCTGCTGCTCATTGCCCTGTTGATTGGCGTCTGCGTGCCCCTGTTCAATGTGGCGGCCGTCTGGCCCATGACGCGGCATGCGAAACGCGGTTTTGTTCGTGAACTGGTGCGCAATCCCCTCATCGTCGCCACCTGCAGCGGCTTGGCGGCCAACCTGCTCGGCTTTCAACTCCCGGCGTGGATAGAGCCCACGACCACCCGCATTGGCGGGGCTTCTCTGGCGCTGGGCTTGATGGCGGCCGGTGCGGGATTGCAATTGGCTTCCATGACGCAATCCAAAACGCTGACGCTGTCGTTGCTGATGATTCGCCACCTGTTGCTGCCGCTGGTGGCCTTAGGACTGTCTCGCCTGTTCGGTTTGTCTGCCGTTCAAAGCTTGGTGTTGCTCATTTTTTCTGCCCTGCCAACGGCCTCCAGTGCTTATGTGCTGGCTGCACGCATGGGCTATAACGGCGCGTATGTGGCCGGGTTGGTGACTTTATCGACCGTGCTTGGCATGCTCAGTCTGCCGTTTGCATTGGGTGTGCTGCGCTGAGACCTGACTGGTGTAGCGCCCACTGCACGTGCTCCCGCACGACCTCAGAGGGATGCTGACTCTGTGTCAGCAGAGCGGCCTTGAGCGAGCTGGCAACGACGCCACTTTCTTGTGCTGCTCTCAGCGCGTTGCCCATCGCCACCGCTAGATTGCGCAACCAGCGCTCATGGCCAATCCGTCGTATCGCGCTGCCTTCTGTGAAATGCAGAAATTGATCTTCTGTCCAGCTGAACAGCGTTTGCAACTGCTGGTTACTCAAGCCAATGCGCTCGTCAAAATCCGGCAGCGCACTGCGCTGGGCAAACTTATTCCAGGGACACACCAGCTGACAATCGTCACAGCCATAAATGCGGTTGCCAATCAAGGCGCGCAGCTCTAGCGGAATCGATCCGGCATGCTCAATCGTCAGGTAAGAAATGCAGCGCCGCGCGTCCAGCCGGTGTGGCGACACGATGGCCTGGGTCGGACAAACATCGATGCAGGCGCTGCAACTGCCGCAATGTGCCGTCACGGGTTCACTGGGCGGCAGCGCCATGTCGACATAGATCTCGCCCAGAAAAAACATCGACCCGGCTTCACGATTGAGTAACAGTGTGTGCTTGCCACGCCAGCCCTGCCCACTGCGCGCAGCCAGTTCTGCCTCCAGCACTGGGGCCGAATCCGTGAAGGCCCGATGACCGAGTTGCCCAACGTGTTCAGCGATGCGTTCACCGAGTTTTTGCAGGCGCGCACGCATCACTTTGTGATAGTCCCGACCTCTGGCGTAGACCGAAATCACGGCTTCCCCGGGGCGCTCCAACCGCGCCAGTTCACGCGCTTGCCAGTCAGCAGAATCAGCGATGCCAGCCTTCGGCAAATAGTCCATGCGTGCGGTGATCACGCTCACCGTGCCGGGAATCAACTCCGCCGGCCGCGCCCTTTTCAAACCGTGTGCGGCCATGTAATGCATATCGCCATGAAATCCGGCCGCCAGCCAAGCCGATAATCCAACTTCGGCCGAAGACAAGTCGACACCCGCCACGCCAATTTGCGAGAATCCAAGCTCGCGCGCCCACATTTGAATTTGAGAAACGAATTGATGGCTATTGAGGTTCACCCCGCTATTGTAAAAAGTCTGCTCTGGCCTGACGAAGAGCACACGCGGGCGTTTGCCGAGGCGCTGGCGAAACAAGTGCAAAACGCCGGGCCAGATCTGAATGCGTCGATTCAACTGCGCGGTGACCTCGGGGCTGGCAAAACCACCTTGGTGCGCTACCTACTCAAGGCGCTTGGCGTTCAAGGCCGCATCAAAAGCCCGACCTACGCCGTGGTCGAGCCCTACACCGTGAGCAGCGCCAGTGCTGAGCCACTCCCTATTTGGCACTTTGATTTTTACCGTTTCAATGACCCGGACGAATGGGAAGAAGCCGGCTTTCGCGAGATATTTGCCAGCCCCGGTTTGAAGCTCGTCGAGTGGCCCGAAAAAGCCGGCCAGCATTTGCCTGCCGCCGATTTGGTTCTGGCCCTTGAATTGAAGGATTCGGATGGACGCTGCGTCAGCCTGCAAGCCCTCACACCGGCAGGCGCCAGACTGGTCAACGCATGAAGATTGGACAGCCATCCAGCCGTCGCAGCGTCCTGCAATTTGGCAGTTTGGTGTTGCTGTTGGGCGTGCAGCAGATCGCCCGCGGTGCGGACATTCTGGCCGTCCGTTTGTGGCCATCCAAAGACTACACGCGCGTCACCATCGAGTCAGACCGCGAGATCAAAGCGCGTCAGTTTTTACTGGCAGACCCGCCCCGCATCGCCATCGACATTGAGGGTATTCAGCTGCTACCTGCACTGCGAGAATTGATTGCCAAAGTCAGGCCCGAAGACCCAAACATATCGGGCATTCGGGTGGGGCAAAACTCCCCCAGCGTGGTGCGCTTGGTGATCGACCTCAAGCAAGCCGTGCAAGCGCAGGTTTTCACGCTGGCACCGGTTGCGCCTTACCAGCACCGCTTGGTGTTTGACCTGTATCCAAAGAAAATTTTGGACCCACTGGAATCGCTGATTGCAGAACGACTGAGAGACGCACAAGCCTCTTCAAGTCAGCCGCAGGTGGCTCAGATCGACCCCCTAGGCGACTTGATTGCAGGACATGACAGACGCACGGAACCTGCCCCAAACACCATCAACGCCAGTAAAGACAAAACTGACCGACTGGTCATCGTCGCACTAGATCCTGGCCACGGAGGGGAAGACCCAGGAGCCGTCGGTCCAGGTGGCACGTTTGAAAAAGATGTGGTGCTGCAAATCGCTTTGCAGCTACAAGAACGCATCAACAAACAGCCCAATATGCGAGCCTATTTGACCCGCGACGCCGATTTTTTTGTACCACTCAATGTGCGTGTGCAGAAAGCCAGGCGCGTGCAGGCTGATCTCTTCATCAGCATTCATGCCGATGCGTTTTTCACGGCTCGCCCACAAGGCGCGAGCGTCTTTGTTCTCAGCGACCGCGGTGCATCCAGTAGCTCGGCACGTTGGCTCGCCAACAAAGAAAATTCGGCTGACATGGTCGGCGGCATCAACATCAAAGCCAAAGACGAACATGTGCTGAAAGCCATGCTGGACATGAGCACCACAGCGCAGATCAACGACAGCCTCAAGCTCGGCGGCGCCATGCTTGGTGAGATGGGAAACGTCGGCAAGCTGCACAAACCGCGTGTCGAGCAAGCCAGCTTTGCGGTGCTCAAAGCCCCCGACATTCCGAGCGTACTGGTGGAGACCGCCTTCATCAGCAACCCGGATGAAGAGGCTCGCTTGCGCAACCCGGCCTATCAGGCCAAGCTGTCCGACGCCCTGATGCGCGGCATCCTGCGTTACTTTGCCAAAAACCCACCTCTGGCCCGAAACCGGGCGATGTAGGTTCGCACCCAAGCCACAGCACCCGGCCATTCGATCTGAATAGCCGTTCAATTAGCCCTTTTTGAGCGTGTGTAGACCTGCGCCACACGGGGGACGCTGCCGACCGCTCGAGAGAATTTTTTAGGCTTAAAGTGATATTCAACAGAATCGTTAAAAAAATTTAATTAACTATTTATGTAACTTTATTTAACAGTTGTTTATTTTAAAGTTTTATAAATTCACAATAAGAGTCACAATTTGACACATTGCTTAAATTGACAACAGACTAGGACGAACATGTATTCACGGCGCTTTTCATTCAACAACCTCTCCACTGCCGCCTTGATTCTGGCCACCGTCACGCTGAGTGGGTGCCATACACACGGCGCTCTTGGCGCCGCCAATGACATCACGACAAGTGCAACGCCTGCAGTGGAAGATGCAGCCGCAACGACCACCACTGCGGCAGGTGCAACAGCCACGGCGACAGGCGCTGCGCTGAGCAGTGTGAGCGGTGTCGTCAACACGATGGGCGACTCGATCGCCGCAGCAGAGATGGCCGGCATCGACAGCGGTGTTATGAACGGACTCGGTGGCGCTGTGCAACAGACTGGCAGCATCGTTGATAGCTTGGGTCAAGTGACCGGAAGCAGCCTAGGACAAATTGGCCAACCAGAAGCCAATGTCGTGGCACTTCAAATGACAAGTGCACCGCTGGTTGTTCAAGGCGTTGGCGGTGCCGTTTCCAGCGTTGGCGATGCTGTTGCGGCTATTGATAACGGCCAAATGGCCGTATTGAGCCCGGTGACCAACCCCGCTGGTGCGCTTCTGAATCAAACCGGCGCAGGTATTGCCAGTCTCAGCAGCAACATGAATGACGTTATGGCCATCCCCGTTGTGCAGCAAGTCACGCGCGGCGGCAGCACCATGATCCACATGATCGCGATCGACGTTGAAGCCACCACCCAAAGCCTCGGCGCCTCGACCGGACTTGGCGTGCCCGTCAACAACCTGCTGATCGGCACTGGCTTGACGATTCAAAATGTTGGAGGCGGCATCTCAACAACCTTCGCAGCATCTCCGTTGCTGGTAAGCGCAGGTGACGTTGCCAATTCAACCGGCACACTGGTGGCGAGCTTGGGTGGTTTGGTGAACGCCCCAACATCAAGCAATACGACGACTTCACCGAGCAGCTTATTGATGACAGTGACCACACAAACGACCGTCAGCAATGTGATCGCAAGCCTTTCAAATGCCCCCGCACCAAGCACCACAACAATCCCACTCACGGGTGCGCTGATCACTGTGAATGCGCCAACAACCATCAATGTGCTCAGAAACCTGCCGAGCGTCCTGATTAAGTAAGTACACATGCCATTGCGCTCCTTGAACCGGCATTCGCCGGTTTTCCTGGCCGCTTGCTTTGCAGCGGCCAGTTTTTCATTTTCTTCAGCCAATGCGCAAGCGCCATCGGCTTCAGCGAACCCGATCAACACGCTACCAACCTTCCAACCGTTGGAAGACCCTGCCGACAACGCAAAGGGCAAAATTCTCGACGTCCCCTTACCCACACAGCCCCGGCTGGGCCGGAGCGTGATACCTCAGCGCTTTGAAATCGAAGGGGTTCATTCCATTGCATTTGACAAGGTCGCTGCTCTCTTTACGCCGCTGGCCAAACAGTCCGTCACAGTGGCAAAGCTCGTCGACTTGGCACGCCAAGTCACCAACATGTACAAACAAAGCGGCTATGCCTTGTCTTTTGCATATGTGCCTGAGCAAAACTTCAAGGACGGGACGGTACGCATCGTGGCCGTGGAAGGCTTTGTCGAGAGGGTGACCCTTGAGGGCGACGCCGGACCTGCTGCGACCAGGATCCGAGAAATCGCTCAACTGATTCGGCAAAACAGACCCCTGCAACTGGCTAATTTTGAACGCTACACCCAGCTCATGGGCCAACTGCCTGGCGTGACCGTTGAAGCGCGGGCCACGCCGTCCACCCAAACCGATGGTGCTGGCTCGCTGATCTTAAAAGTAGCGCGCAAGCCCTACCAAATATCGCTGGGTGCGGACATTCGATCTTCAAGGCCCCGGGCAGTCATGACGGGAACGCTTCACGACCCCATTCAGCCAGGCAGCAAGTTGAGTGCGACGACTTTGGCAGGCTCCCCAAAAGGCGAGGTTTTTGGGTCGATTGCGTACGCACAGGTCATTGGCAATGAAGGACTGACAGTCAAAGCTGAAACCACTGTCTACCGTGGCAACCCTAACGCACACCTGTACACGCAGCAGGAATATCAGCGCGACAGCGACTACCTGCGAACCGAGTTATCGGCGCACTACCCAGTGATTTTGAAACGCGATGAAAGTTTATTTCTCAGCAGCGGCATTTACGGGGTGAACAACATGGAAAGCTACACCCCAGCCAATTCGCAGACATACACAGATCAAGTCAACGTGCGCGCCTTGTTTGCCCAAGCGGCCTACAACATCAACACTGACGTGCAGGCACGAAACGTGTCCATTCGACTGGCCCAGGGTATGAACAGCTTGGGGGCACGCGCCAGTGTGATGACAAGTTCGACATTGCCACGCCTCGACTTCACCCGAACCCTGCTCGACGCTGGCCAGCGAAATGTCTGGGGGCAAGGTTGGGTAACGGCGATGACGTTCACCACGCAATACAGCCCCAACATCTTGCCAAGCAGCGAGAAGCTGTTCTTTGGCAGCACACGCTTTGCTCGGGGCTACAGCGCTGGCGATGCAGCCGGAGACTCCGGTTGGGGCTTGGGCTTGGAGGCCAACCGGTCATTTCCGGTCAAACTGCCCTACATGACGCACGTCGAACCGTACGTCTTGCTCGAAACAGCGCGGGTCTACGACCATCGGGTTTTCAGCGCTGTCGATTCCAGACCACTTTCAAAACTGTCCTCAGCGAGTGTCGGGTGGCGTTTTTCCAATGGCAAGTATTACCGGATCGATCTGGCGGCATCCAAGCCAATTGGGGATGCCACTTTAGCCAACCCCGAGCGCAAGGTTCGGATGAGCATCTTGGCGAGTTACAGCTTGGGCAACTAGGCCATCGCAAGCTGGATGACAGCGCAACCTAAAAGAATAAATATGGATATTTAATAATTACTTTTTAAGTAAATTTGAAATAAAAAGTAAAATTAATAATTCAATGCTCGCCGCCAGCAGGCTGATGAGCAGGATGGCGCACCTGATGTGCCGAATTGATTAGAAAGAATCGAGCATGCGAATTTGTTATCAAAGAGTGAAAATTTTGGGTCTGATGTTGGCGGCGGGGCTATTTTCCAACCAAGCGCTCAGCCAACAACAATCCACTGCCACTGCGGCAACCCAAGCCATTGTGGTGATGCCCATTGTCATCACAAAAAGCACTGATTTATCTTTTGGACGTTTGGTCAGTGCTGTTGGCACGGTGAGCATTTCTGCGGTTACCGGTGACCGCACATCAACCAATACGGCAAACTTAATCACGACTCTCGGAACAACCAACCCACCTGGGCGCGCGACATTTACTGTACGTGGCGAACCGGGGTTGGCCTATGACATCTCAGCCGCAGAGCCAGAAATTACCCTTGCAAACAGCAGTAATTCCGCTTTATTGACTGTCACATTAACCGGCGTCCATGTTTTCTCAACTTCAGCAACAGGCACCGCGGCCACAGCGACATCGGGAACTTTGAGCACGGAAGGTTCAGATACCTTGGGCATTGGTGGCAGTCTCACTTTGGCGGAGGGGACCCCTTCTGGCACTTACGCGAACCCAGCCGGCATCAGCCTAACCGTCAATTACAACTGACTCAACGTTACCGCCTGCTGATGCGCTTCAAAATAATAGTTTGGCTTGCCCTTCTTGCCAGTGTGGCAGGGGCTGACGTGGTGCATTCAGCTGGCGCCCATGCCGGTGCCGGTGCCACCATCGTCGCCGCGTCCAACGATGCAGCTGCCGTGTCAGGCGCATTCGCCCACGTGCTTTTCAGCAGCACTCTTGGGGTCTTGACCATCCGCATTCCCGGTGCCCCAGCAAGGCTGTCTTTGGTGGCTTCCGTGTGCGGCTGGGCCATGTCAGGGGGGCCCAATATCCGGTGCAACGCACCAATGACGTGGCAGGTGTTGAACGACGGCACGTTCAACGGACAACAGGGTGCGTCCCTTTCACTCACGCGCAACGCCGATGCCAGCGGTGTGGTGATGGCCATGCTGGCCTACAACTGAGGCCGTTGCATGAGCTTGCGTCATTGTTTATGGCTTGGCCTTGCCGGGCTTCTATCCGGACTGACTTGGCCTGCCCATGGCATCTGCCTTTTGGGATGCAAGATCAACGTGGCCCAGGTCGCGGGCAAGGATCTGCGCTTCGGTTCGATGGTCGTTATCGCCGGTGGCTCGCTCACGCTCAACCCCTCAACGGGCATGCGTTCTGGCTCTGCCAATGTGGTCACCCCGGCATCCTTGGTCAGCAGTGAGGGGCCCGCTGAATTCAAGGTGACCTGCAGCGGCAGTGGCAGTACGCGCTACATGGTGGCGCTGGTGACCACGCCCGACAAAGTTGAGACATCCTCAACAAACATGGCCCTGACCGACTTTGTCACGTCTCCGGAAATCTCTGAATGGCGGTATGTGGCGAACTGCTCGTCGTATGAAAAATTGATCAAAGTCGGTGCAACCCTGACGGTTGGGGATGCTCAGTCACCCGGCAACTACACATCCGCAATCGACATCGAGTTGGAAGCAACGACCTGGTCCCTCTTTTAAGGACGCCACGCACATGAATTTATCCACAACAGTGCCGCTGATACGCAGTGGCTTGCTCGGTTTGCTGGCCGCCTTGGTTGCGCCTCTCACCATGGCCGACCTCATGATTTACCCGACCCGCATCGAAATGGAAAATAACCAACGCGCAGCGCAAGTCGAACTCATCAACAGGGGGCAAGCGCCCGAAAGCTACCGCATCAGCGTGGTGGACCGCCGCATGACTGAAACCGGCCAAATTGTGCCCGCCGAAACTGCCGAGCCCGACGAACGCTTCGCCTCCCACATGCTGCGTTATTCCCCGCGTCAGGTCACGCTGAAAGCGGGGGAATCGCAAACAGTGCGTATCAGTCTGCGCAAGCCTGCCGGCTTGCTCAACGGCGAATACCGCTCGCACCTGCAATTTGACCGTCTGCCCGACGTCGAGGGCAGCAGCGATATCGAACAGACCACCCAGTCTGCGCCGGGGCAAATAGCGATTCGCCTCACGGCTCTCGTGGGCGCGAGCATCCCGGTGATCGTGCGCCACGGCGACACTTCAGCCAATGTCACGCTGGACTCGCTGGCGATAGAACCCAGCACCAAAGTCGAAGGGCAAGCTGACGGCCCGCCACTGCTGGCCTTCCATCTGAACCGCAGCGGCAACCGTTCGGTCTATGGCAACCTGCTGGCCACTTACACACCGACAAATGGTCAGCCGATAGAGCTCGGGAGGGTCCATGGCGTGGCGGTCTATGTCCCCAACGCTGTGCGCAAGGCCAAGCTGCCGCTGAAATTGCCGGAGGGCATGGCGTTGAAGCGTGGGTTGATCCAGCTCACCTTCATGCAGCGAGCAGAAGACGGCGGCAAGCCCATAGCCAAGGCGTCACTCGCCCTGCCGTGACATCGTTCCGGTAGAGTTGAGAAAATTTTGAGGCGGCTGTCGCGCGGCTTGATGTTGGCTTTGCTGTGCGTTGCGAACTTCACAGCGGCTCGAGCACAAAGTCCCATGCTCGCGACAGACCTTGTCGCCCCCGCTGAACCCAGCGAACTCAACCTGCTGTTACTTGAAGTGCGCCTTGACGACAGCCTGCTGGCCGACACACTCACCGCCTATGAAGTGAATGACGATGTGCTGCTGCCACTCGGTGAGATGGCTCGCCTCCTGACCCTCGGCATCACAGTCGACCCCGCCTCACGCAGCGCCGCCGGCTTTGTGGTGCGTGAAGACCGACCCTTTCGGCTGGAACTGAGCACCGCCAGCGTGACGCTGCCCAGCGGCCCGGAAAACGTCGATCCCACTCAGATGCGCTGGCTCGACAACGACATTTACGTCTCCTCCCGCCTGATGCAGCGTTGGTGGCCCGTCGAACTTGAGCTCAGCCTCTCGGCCCTGAGCCTGCAGGTGGTGCCGCGTGAAACGCTGCCCATTCAGGCGCGGCTGGCCCGTGAACGGGATGCCGCTCGCCTGAGCTTGCGAGGCGGCCGTTACCAAGACCCTGGTTTTGCACGTGCCAAGCCCGACTACCGACTGTTGGACGCGCCCTTCATTGACCAGACGATCGGCTTGAGAACCATCCGCGACAGCAGTGGCAAGACCAGCACAGACATGACTTACAGCGCCTTCATCACTGGCGACCTGCTGGGGATGGAGGCATCCATGTTTGTCACTGGCGTTCAAAACAATGCCGGTACACAGTACACGCAAACGAATCCCGAAGCACGCCTGACACTGTCGCGCAACGACCCGGACGCCAACTTGCTGGGGCCGTTGCGCGCCCGCACCGTGACCCTCGGCAACGTAGCCTTGCCCGCGCTGACCAATGTGGTGCGCTCCGGCGGTGGCGGTGGCGGTAACGGCTTGGTGGTGAGCAACAGGCCCCTCAATCAACCCAGCAGCTATGGCTTACACACCTTGCGCGGCGACCTGCCGCCAGGCTGGGATGTGACGCTGTATTTCAACGGCGCACTGATTGCCTTTCAGCAGTCACGCCCAGACGGTCTTTACCAGTTTCAAGACCAACCGCTGGTCTTTGGGAACAACGAATTCCAGCTGATTTTCAACGGGCCGCTCGGGCAACGACGGGTCGAACGTCAGATTTTTTTACTGGATGACACGCTGACCAAACCGGGCAACTTCTACTACACAGCGGGCGGGCAACATGGAGACGATGGGAGTGACCGAAAAACCCTTCAAGTCGACTTTGGTCTGGCCGACAGCGTAGCCGCCACAGCCGGACTCGTTACCATTGATCTTGGCCGTGGCGCTGAGGCGCAACACTATAGCAACCTGGGTCTGCGAGCTTCGGCGCTAGGTATGCTCATGAGCGCCGACCTTGTGTCGGCCACCAATGGGGGCTCTCTCGCCGAAGTAGGCTTGCGCACCGGCTTGGGACGATTTTCAGTCGACGTCACACACACGCAACTGAGCAACTTCAGCAGTGACTTTTTTGTCACCAGCACGGACCCTTTGAGGCAGCGCACGCGTGCCCGTCTAACCGGCAGCGTGCAACTCAGAGAAGGCTTGGTGCTGCCGGTCGGGCTGGACGTTTTTCGCGAATTGACAGCTTCAGGTCGCAGCACCGTGAACGCCCAAGGCCGCCTGTCTCTCAATCTGCGAAACACAAGCTTAACCAACGCGCTGAATTTGCAGACTTCAGACGGCAACCGTTTGACCAGCGGTGCGCTGCAGGTGCGCCGACGCGTTGCAGGCATTGGTTTGAGTAGCCAGCTGACCTACACACTTGAGCCCAACAGCCAGCTTTCCAGCATCGCAATTTCTGCGGACAGAAACTTGAGCGACGCATCGCGCATCAGCCTCGGATTGGTACAAAGCATGGACCCCAACGTGACCACCCTCGCAGCCGGCTGGAACCGAAATTTCGGCACCTTTGGTTTGGGCATCAATACGCGCTACAGCAGCAACGGGGAAGTGGGTATCGGCATGCAGGTGTTCATGGCCATCGGGCGCGATCCGCGCAGTGGAAACTGGACTCGCAACTGGCAGCCAATGGCGGCTTCGGGTGCAGTCTCAGCTAGAGCCTTTGTGGACGGCAACATGAATGGCATCTTTGACATGGGTGAAGAGCCGGTGGAAGGTGCTGGATTCACCCTCAATGGTGGCAGTCGCCACCCCGTGCGCACCAATGCCGACGGCATTGCGTACATGACCCACATGACACCACGCCAATTTGCCGATGTAGCGTTGGACACTGGCACGCTTGAAGACCCACAGTGGCATGCAGCCAAGCCGGGCGTGCGCGTGTTGCCGCGTCCTGGGAAAGTCGTGCAGGTCGATTTCCCAGTGGTGATGACGAGTGAAATCGATGGCACCGTTTACCTGCTAGAAGATGGCAAAACCCGCGGTATTGGCAATGCACTGCTGGAGCTGGTGAACGAGCGCGGCGAAGTGGTCGCCAAGCAACGAAGCGCCGCCGACGGCTACTACATCGTGCCGGCGGTGAAGCCCGGACGTTACACCTTGCGCTTGGCTACCGAACAGCATCTTAGCCTAGGTCTAGTGGCTGACACCCAAGGCCACCCGATCCATATGCTGGCTGACGGCGAATTCGTCAACGGCATGGACTTCACGCTGCGCGCCGAGCCTTCACAGCGCCCACCAGTACCAGCAAGCCAGGCACCAGAATCATCGCCCAGATGATCGAGCTCAGGTTCTGCTTGACCCACGCGAAGTTGCCAAACAGAAAACCGGCACCGCACAGACCAACGACCCAGATGACCGCCCCGATCACGTTGTAAGCGCTGAATTTGCTGCGGCTCATGTCGGCGACGCCGGCGACAAATGGCGCAAAGGTCCGAACGAACGGCATGAAGCGCGCCAAGATGATGGTGACACCGCCATAGCGTTCGTAAAAGTTATGCGCCTGATCAAAAGCGCGTTTATTGAAAAACCGGGAATCTTCCCACTGAAAGACCTTCGGGCCGAAATAGCGGCCGATGGTGAAGTTGCACTGGTCGCCCAAAATAGCCGCGACCAGCAACACGGCGATAGACACCGGCAGGCTGACCAAACCGACGCCGCACAAAGCGCCCACGATGAACAGCAGCGAGTCGCCCGGTAAAAACGGCATCACCACCACGCCAGTTTCCACAAAGATGATGGCGAACAGCAGGGCATAGACCCACATCCCGTAATGTTGGGTGAATGTCTCCAAATGGCGGTCCACGTGAAGAATGAAGTCGATCAAAAAGGTAACTGTTTCCATCCAGCCGATTTTGACACGGCCTAAAATCCGCCCGTGAACTCTGCCACCCCCGCCCCACCCCGCCGTCCCATCCTTGAGCTGCCGGATGAACTGATCAGCCAAATTGCCGCTGGCGAAGTGGTCGAACGACCCGCCTCAGTCGTGCGTGAGTTAGTCGACAACGCCTTGGACGCTGGTGCGCGCCAAGTGACGGTGCGCTTGCTGGCGGGCGGCGTGCGGCTGATTTTGGTGGAAGACGACGGCGCCGGCATTCCGGCCAACGAGCTAGCGATTGCCTTGCGCCGCCACGCCACCAGCAAGATCGCCTCTTTGCAAGACTTGGAAGCCGTTGGCACGATGGGCTTTCGGGGCGAGGCACTGGCCGCCATCAATTCGATTGCCGACATGAGCCTGATCTCGCGCTCGAGCGACTCCGAAGCTGACGCCAGCGCGGGCGGTCACGCCTGGCAGCTGGACGGCCGCACCGGCGAGATACAACCCGCAGCGCGCAATCACGGCACCAGCGTCGAAGTGCGCGAGCTGTTTTACGCCACGCCTGCACGGCGCAAATTTTTGAAGACCGACGCCACCGAACTGGCGCATTGCATTGAAGCCGTCAGGCGCCACGCATTGGTGCGCCCTGACGTGGGTTTTGCCATCTGGCACGAAGGCAAGTTGGTCGAGCAGTGGCGCGCCTGCACCGAGGCACTGCACAGCGACGACCCCTTGGCTGCGCTGGACCAGCGCTTGGCCGATGTACTGGGGGCCGAGTTTGTGGCGCAATCCATCGCCGTGAATTACGAAAGCAGTGCGCGCCGCATCGACGGTGGACCGGCCGTGCGGGTCTGGGGTCGGGCCGGTATGCCTGACGCCGCCCGCGCCCGCGCCGACCAGCAGTTTGCCTACGTGAACGGTCGCTATGTGCGCGACAAAGTGCTCACCCACGCCGCCCGCAGCGCGT
The DNA here is from genome assembly GCA_947378785.1 of Comamonadaceae bacterium. Lineage (GTDB taxonomy): Bacteria > Pseudomonadota > Gammaproteobacteria > Burkholderiales > Burkholderiaceae_C > Polaromonas. Next base: position 3,742 of record CANCLK010000051.1, on the reverse strand, counting down.
ATGAAGACGTGCTGCACGGCCACCGCCAGCCGGTCTACGCGCTGTATGTTGAGATGGACCCGACCCGCGTCGACGTGAACGTGCACCCAACCAAGATTGAAGTGCGCTTTCGGGACAGCCGCGAAGTGCACCAAGCTGTGCGCCACGCAGCCGAAAATGCGCTGGCGGTGCCGCGTTCGCAAATCGGTGGCGCTGTCGTTGGCATGAACGCAATAGACGCAAACGTGCCCCTGCAAGCCGCCGGCCTGCAAGGCTTTGTCTCGGATGCTCAGCGGGCCGCTCGCGGTTTGGGTTGGGCGCAACCCGGCATGGATTTTTCAGCGCGCGTGGATCACCGTGTCAGCGACTTTGAAGCCATGTGGCCGGTCGCGGCGGGGCTGTCTGGGCTATCGACAGGGCCGACTGCCGATGCGCTGCGCAGCAACCCCGAAGCACCCAACTTGCCGCCGGGCGACTGGCCGCTGGGCCGGGCACTGGCGCAACTGCAAGGCATTTACATCCTGGCTGAAAACACCAGCGGCCTGATCATTGTGGACATGCATGCTGCGCATGAACGCATTGTTTATGAGCGCTTAAAAAACCAGTTGGACAACTCGGCGAGTGCCGCCATCGCCAGTCAGCCGCTGCTAATTCCGGCCACCTTTGCAGCGACAGCGCAAGAAATCGACACCGCCCAAAGCGCTGCAGAGACCTTGCAAACGCTGGGCTTGGAGATCACGCCTTTTTCACCCAAGACGCTGGCGGTGCGGGCCGTACCGACCTCGCTGGCGCAGTCGGACGCCGTCGAACTGGCGCGCAGCGTGCTAGCCGAGTTGGCCCAGCACGACGCCAGCACCGTGATTCAGCGCGCCCAAAACGAGTTGCTTTCGACGATGGCCTGCCACGGTGCAGTGCGCGCCAACCGCCAACTCACGCTGGATGAAATGAATGCGCTGCTGCGGCAAATGGAAGCCACCGACCGCTCTGACCAGTGCAACCACGGCCGGCCGACCTGGCGACAAATGAGCATCCGCGACCTCGACAGTCTGTTTTTGCGCGGCCGCTGAACTCTCAATCCTGCGCCATAAAGGCGGCAGCTCCCGCCAGGCAAGACAGCACGGAAACGATCGTGAGCAAGCCGCGCAGACCGATCCAGCCACCGAGCCGCAGAGAGCGGTAAATCTGGCAATCAACGACATAGCACAGCAGCAAGCTGGCAGCCATCAGCAGCAAACCCCAGGCGCTGTTCAGTAGCAAACCAGCCCAAGCCAGCAAGCTCGGCAAGACACCCCATATGAGCAGACCGCGGCGCGTCTGCGCCAGCGACATCGCCAAGCCCCAATGAATGCCGCCCAGAAAGCTGACGATCACCGCGGCATAGGTGAGTAGCGCCAACGCAGCCAAACCAGCCCAATCGGGTGGCAGCAACCAAAGACCGGCAGCGCCCGCTACAAAGGGTAACAGGCCGGCCATGCCGAGCACCCAAGCTTCGGTCTCGGGCTTCAAGGGTGGCGGGGCCATGGGGGATTCTGGCGTGACGGGTGTGTTCATGACGAGAGTTTAAAAGACCCCAGTGAAGTTAGCTGAACTTTAAACAGCGATGATGTTCATACTAAATTATGAAACTCTTGCGCCCCGTTACCTCTGCACTGACCTTCGCCTTGCTCGCCCTAGCGGCGGCCTTGGTCACTGGCTGCACCACGTTCGACGAACGTCAGCGGGCCTGGATTTTTCAACCCAGCGACCGCAGCTGGGGCGGCGGCGTCGAGGCCGCTCGCAACATGGATGACGTCTGGATTGAATTCCAGTCAAAGGTCACCGGACAAGCCAGCAAACTGCACGGCCTGTGGCTGGAAGCGGACAAACCGCTGGCCAATTTAGCGGCAGGCAAGTTACTCAAAGTCAGCTTTCAATTGCAGCAAGGCGTGCTGGCAGCCGGCTTGAGCAATGACGACAGGCCCGTGATGCTGTATCTGCACGGCGCCCGCTGGAACGTCACCGGCTCGGCGTTTCGCATGCGGCGGATGCAGGAGCTGGGCTTCTCGGTGTTGGGGGTGGATTACCGCGGCTTTGGAAAAAGCAGCGCCGGCTTACCGTCCGAAGACACTGCCTATGAAGACGCCCGGGCCGCATGGGACTGGCTGGCGGTCACCTACCCGAACCGGCCCCGCTATATTTTTGGTCACTCACTGGGCGGACCGATTGCCATCCACTTGGCCTCCCAAGTGACTGATGAAAGTGGCACCATCGTTGAAGGTACCTTCACCTCCATCGCCGACGTGGTGAGCACCTTCAAATGGGGTTGGGTGCCTATTTCGGCATTGATCACGCAGCGGTTTGAAGCTGTTCGCAAAGTCGATCAAATTGGCTCGCCGCTGCTGGTGGTCCACGGTGGGCGCGATCAACTGATTGACCCCAACCTGGGCCGCAAACTCTTTGAGGCGGCGACAGAGCCCAAGCTGTTTGTGCTGGTAGAAAACGGCTCGCACCACAACACCAACACTGTTGGCCAACCGCAATACAAAGCGGCGCTGGCACAGCTTTTCAAGCTCGACTCGCGTTGAGCCAGAGGCGAATTCAGGGAAATTCCTGATACGCTCTTCTGGATGTCTGCACAGCCTTCCCCCCTTTCAACCAGCACCCAACCCGGCATGTCGCCCGGCTTGGTGGTGGTTATTTTGTCGATGCTGCTGGGCATACAACCGGTCACCACTGATCTGTATTTACCTGCTTTGCCGGCGCTGGCTGACAGTTTTGCCGCGCCCATGGCCCAAGCGCAATACACCCTGAGTGCGCTGCTGCTGGCGTTTGGTTGCTCGCAACTTCTGTGGGGTCCGTTGTCGGACCGCTTTGGCCGGCGCCCTATTTTGTTGATCGGTCTTGCGGCCTATGTGCTGGCGACAGTGGCCAGCACGCTGGCGCCTTCGATGCAGTGGCTGATCGGCTGGCGGGTGCTGCAAGGTGCAGCCATGGGCGCGGTGGTGATGTGCGCACGGGCCATCGTCCGCGACCTGTACCGCCCCACGGATGGCGCGCGCATCATGTCCAAAGGCCTGAGCGGTCTCGGCGTGCTGGCCTGTATTTGCGGGCCGCTGGGCGGCTTGCTCGCAGAATATGGTGGCTGGCGCATCACCTTGTTGGCACCTGCCGTTTTTGGCGTGCTGGCGCTGGGGCTCATCACCCTGCGCTTTGAAGAATCACTGAGCCAGCCGAACCCACTCGCCTTGCGCCCTGCTGCTTTGCTGAGCACCTGGTTGCAAATTCTGCGGAACCCGACCTTCCTAGCTTTTTCGGCATTGTCGGTCGCCTCGTACGGTGGCCTTTTTACCTTTTTGGCGACCTCCTCTTTTGTGCTGATCAACATCATCGGTCTCAGTAAAACGCAATACGGCATGGTGTTTTTTTTCATGTGTCTGGCCTACGTTGCCGGCACTTTTTTATGCCGCCGCCTGCTGACGCGCTTTGGCGTACAAAGCTCGGTCGGCATCGCCGCCAGCCTGAGTCTGACCAGTGGCTTGCTTTTAGCCGGCTTCACCTGGGCTGGCGTCAACAGCTTATGGGCCATCGCGCTGCCTTTTGCCCTTTTCATGCTGGCGCACGGCGTGCACCAACCCTGCGGACAGAGCGGTGCCATCGGCCCGTTTCCACAAGCAGCGGGCACGGCCTCGGCACTGAATGGTTTTCTGATGACGCTGGTGGCCTTTGTCATGGGCACTTGGCTCGGCACCCACATGGACGGCACGGTGCGGCCGCTGACTTACGG
>CANCLK010000050.1 GCA_947378785.1 Comamonadaceae bacterium | reverse complement strand
CGCAGCACTTCGGCAGCACTGGGGTTGTCCAGCAAGGCGAGCAGCAGGTGTTCCACGGTGATGAACTCGTGGCGCTGTTGCCGGGCCTCGACGAAGGCCATGTGCAAGCTAACTTCTAATTCCTGGGCAATCATTGATTTTCCTTTCGGTTAGCGACACAAAATTGATAAAAACTTGAAGAACAGATTGGGGCATTTCTCACAATTCAACAGGCTCGCTGACACATTGCAGTGGATGACCGTTTCGACGGGCGGCTTCAGTGACCTGATCGACCTTGGAGGCCGCGACATCTTTGGAGAAGACACCACACACGCCTTTGCCATCCAAATGAATCTTCAGCATGATCTGAGTTGCGGCTTCACGGTCTTTGTTGAAGAACTCCTGAATAACGACCACCACAAACTCCATCGGCGTGTAGTCGTCGTTCAGCAGCACCACTTGGTACATCTGCGGCGGCGTGACCTTCTGGGTCCGGCGCTCAAGAACGACGGAACCACCGCCATGGCCTTCTTCTGTCTTGGAAGGCGTGGAAATAGGCGCCTTCAGGGGCGCGGGGACTTTAGGGGATTTCGTAGCCATGGAATTGATTCTAGCCAGCCCTGTGGGTCGGTGCGCCATTCGGGGCCATTGGTGTGTTCGCTCTGCAACGCGATCCAGTATTGGCTAAATATCCGTCACCTGCAGAATGATTGGTGAAAACCCTAGGTTTCGTCGAAAAATGCCTATCCGGAAAATTTTTATAGCCCATGTGTCAACCGGTTGATGCGCCTGCCGTTGTGGGAGTAGTCCATCAAATTTAATGGACGTTGTTTCCAAAACTTCATAGGAAATTCCAAATGAGCAAACTCCTCGCCATCATGATCTCTGGTCTGTTCGCTGCGACTGCTTTCGCACAAGCTCCTGCTGCTAAGCCAGCAGCTGCTCCAGCCGCTGCGGCTGCACCTGCTGCTGCCGCTGCGCCTGCGGCTAAGAAAGAAGAAGCCAAGCCAGCGGCTAAAGCTGCTGCTAAGCCTGCTGCAAAACCAGCTGCTAAGAAAGAAGAAGCCAAGAAGTAATTCTTAGTTTCCTGCGAAAAATGCCCGCATCAAGCGGGCATTTTTTTGTCTCCATTTTTCAGCTTCTGACAGACCACCTTTATCATCCGGGCCATGAACCATCGTCACGCATCCTCCTTCGCCACTTCTACATGGCCGGTTAAATTGCTGTTGTCAACGCTGACCCTTTTAGGGTCCGCTGCACTTTTCGCACAAGACGAACCGCAACTCGACCTGCAACGCACGACGCTGAATGCGGGCATGCACCAGATCACGGCCCAAGTCGCGCTCACGCCTCAGCAACGTCAAATCGGTCTGATGCACCGCAAAGACATGCCGCAACAAGAGGGCATGCTGTTTGTATTTGAAGAGTCTTCGCAGCAGTGCTTCTGGATGAAGAACACACTGCTGCCGCTGACGGCGGCATTCGTGACGGACGATGGCACCATCGTCAACCTCGCAGACATGAAGCCGCAGACCACCGACGCCCATTGCTCGACCAAACCGGTGCGCTATGTGCTTGAAATGAACCAAGGCTGGTTTGCAAAAAAAGGCATCAAGGCTGGCAGCCGCCTAGGTGGTGCCCCCTTTGAGGTCAAGCGCTAAGCCAGCTCAGGCGGCAGCGCTCTTGGCATTGCGCGTGATGGCCGAGAGTGTGCCCCGCGTGGTGATGACATCAGGGTCCAGCATGACCTCAATCAACGTGCCCTCAGCGCGACTCAGCGCGGCCAACAACTCCGCTTCAAACTCGGCTGTGCGTGTGATGCGCACGCCGGCATAACCGTAAGCGCGGGCCAGTGCGGCAAAGTCTGGATTCTTCAAACGCGAACCGCTTTCATGCTCAGGGTACTCACGCTCTTGATGCATCCGAATGGTGCCGTACATGCCGTTGTTGAGCAATACGATGATGGTTTTGGCACCATGCTGAACAGCTGTCGCCAACTCCTGACCATTCATCAAAAAATCACCGTCACCGGCGATGGTGAAAACCACCCGTCCGGTCGTGATGGCGGCGGCAATGCCTGCGGGGACACCGTAGCCCATAGCGCCGACAGTGGGGGCCAGCTGGGTTTTGTGACCTTTGACGAGACCATGGTGTTTGTAAAAACGATGAATCCAACTGGCGAAGTTTCCAGCACCATTGGTGAGTACCGCATCTTCAGGCAAATGCTTTTGCAGCAGTCCGACAATGGCAGGCATGTCGATATCGCCCGGCAGCGCTTGAGGTACCAAGTTCCCCAAATAGTCCGCATTGGCGGACGCGGTCCAGGCCTCCCACGCCACGGACACAGGTGCCGTCAATACCTCGAGAGAACGAGCGGCCGCATTCATCGTCGCGTTGATGGCCAAGTCGGCCTGAAAGACACGGTTCAGTTCTTCAGCGCTGGCGTGAATGTGCACCAGTTTTTGGCGTGGTTTCGGCGCTTCAAGCAGTGTGTAATTGCCAGTCGTCATTTCACCCAAACGAGGGCCGATGGCAATGATCAGATCACACTCTTTGATGCGAGCGGCCAGTTTGGGATTGAGACCAATCCCCACATCACCGGCGTACAGCGGGTGGTGATTGTCGAAGATGTCTTGAAAGCGAAACGCGTTGCCCACTGGCAGTTGCCAGTTCTCAGCGAAACGCTGCAGTGCTTGTGCCGCTTGCGGCGTCCAACCACCTCCTCCCGCGATCACCAGCGGCCGCTTTGAGACCAAGAGCATTTCGCGCAATGTGCGCAAAGCACCCGGATCGCTCCAAGCCTGCACCGCCTCAACCCGAGGCAAAGGTTGGGCGGCCGTCATCTGCGTCAGCATGTCTTCCGGCAAGACCAGTACCACTGGGCCGGGTCGGCCGTTCATGGCGGTGGCGAAAGCACGGGCAATGTATTCAGGAATGCGGTTGGCGTCGTCAATCCGCTCGACGCGCTTGGCAAAACCCTTGGTGCTGGGTCCGAAAAAACTGGCGAAATCGACCTCTTGAAAGGCCTCGCGGTCTCGGCAGTCACTGGCCACATCCCCCACCAGCAGCACCATCGGCGTGGAGTCCTGAAAGGCCGTGTGCACGCCAATGGAAGCATTGGTCGCGCCTGGCCCGCGGGTGACCATGCAGACGCCGGGTCTGCCGGTGAGCTTGCCATGGGCCTCGGCCATGAAGGCTGCGCCACCCTCTTGCCGACAAATCACGAATTCGATCTGGCCTTGCCGCGCATGCAGCCCGTCCAGCACGGCGAGATAACTTTCGCCCGGAACGCCAAAGGCGTGCGTCACGCCCTGCGCAATCAGGCAGTCAACGATAAGGTGGCCGGCAAGTTGTTTGGTCATGCCTCTATTGTGCCGCCTAGTTCATGGCTTGGTAGGAACCCTCAGGCCGTGACCAGCGTCGTTCGCCGCACACGACGAACCGTGAAGGCACCGACGATCAAGACGCCTTGCACCAGCGCTAAACCGAGCAACACGCCTCGAAAATTTCCATCATCCATCAGCACACCAAAAAGTAGTGGCGACAGGGCCTGCCCAACGTCCAGCCCTGAGTACACCACGCCATAAACACGACCGGTGGCGTTGTCAGGTGTTGAGCGTTTAACCAATAAATCGCGCGATGGTCCCGCTAGGCCCGAGAAAAAACCCATCAAAGCAAACAGCACAGGGACGACGACAGGGGACGAAAAAACACCGAATACCAATGTCAGGGTCATCAGTGCGGCAGATCCAAAACCCAAGCCCACAATGCGTTCACAACGCACTGGATTGGCCGCCAAAAAACCACCGCTGACCATGCCGCAGGCACTGCCCACCATGTAGACCGTGAGGCACAGGGCCACTAAAGAAAGTGGAACATCATGCAAACGACGTGCCGCTTCAGGTGCAAACGCCTGCACGATGCTCAGACCCATGGCGTAAACAAAGAAGAAGCCAAAGCACATCCAAACCGCTGGAATTTTCAGGAATTCCAAGCTGCCTTCGACCGCCGCGGGCACCTTTGAAGGCAACGCCGCCGGCAGCGTTAGTTTGCTGCGATTCATCACCAACACAGCCAGCACGGCAAAGGCCACCAAAGAAGCCGCCATCAGCGCTGTCCGCCACGAATAAGCCAGCGTCAAGCTGACCACCAGTGCAGGCGCGAGGGCCCAACCCAAGCTACCGGTGATGCCATGCACACTGTAGGCGTGGCCCAGACGGGACGGACTCACCTTGCGGTTGATCAACGTGTAGTCGACCGGGTGAAACACGCCATTGCCAATGCCAGCCAACACAGCAAAGCCGGCCAGCATCCAGTAACTGGTGCTGATGGCATAGCCAAAAGCCGCCAGGCTCAGCAGGATCAGCCCGGCAAAAAGAATGGGACGTGGGCCAAAGCGATCGACGACAAAGCCGGATAGGGTCTGAACGCCACACGACACGACGAAAAAAATCGTCATTAAAAAACCTAGCTCGGCGTAGCTGACGTTGAACTCATCCTTGAGCCAAGGAAAAAGCGACGGCAGCAGCAACTGGCTAAAGTGGCTGACCATGTGCGACAGGCCAACCAACCCAATGACGCCGATGTCACGACTCAAAGGGACACTGTTGTTCGGCGAGCTCAAGGTGGTCATGTGGCTATCGTAATATAAGGAAAATTAAATCAACGTCTTTAAACGTTAGCCGGCCTATTTTGTCACTCCGCCAGCGTGTTGTTCTCGCTGCACTTCAACTTCATGAACGCCTGTTGCGATTTTCTTTCATGACCCCAGCCACAAGTCACATGCCAATGGTCACCTTGGTGGCCCTGCTGGCCTGCCTTGCAGGACTTCACACGGTTGCGGCACAAACACACAACAGAAGCGCCACCATTGATCCACAGTCTTTGCTGCAGGCCCTGAACAAGGTGCGCGCCAGTGGTTGTAACGGCAGCCCTCAGGCAACGGCAGACTTGCGCATGGACCCGCGGCTTTCAGCAGCTGCGGCACGCGTCGCGGAAGGCACCCCGCTGGCCATCGCACTCAAAGCAGCCACTTACCGCTCGCCGCGTACGACCTTGATCTCGCTCAGCGGTTATGCCGGTGCGCCAGCCATTGCACAAGGTACCGTGAGCCATTCATGCCAGACGGTCATGGATGCTGAGTTCAAAGAGATGGGCTTTTTTGCGAAAGGCCCACAGGTCTGGATTGTTCTGGCAGTGCCGTTTTTGCCCCCATTGGCCGCAGACAAAGATCAAATAGAAGCCCGAGTGCTGTATTTGGTGAACCAGGCGCGCAGCCAAGCGCGCAACTGTGGCAGCGAGGCCTTGCCCGCAGCACAGCCCGTGCGTCTGAATGCCAAACTTCACTCCGCATCTGCCGCTCATGCCGAGGACATGGCGCACTATAGCTACTTCAGCCACACCGGCCGCGACGGGTTTCATGTGTCCGAACGCGCCAACCGGACAGGTTACGCGTGGCGTGCCATTGGAGAGAATATCGCCTCCGGCCAAATGCATGCAGACTTGGCTGTGCAGGGCTGGTTGAAAAGCCCCTCGCATTGCGCCAACCTGATGATGTCCAGCTACACCGAAATGGGACTGGCCTTTGCGGTCAATCCACAGAGCGATGGTGGTGTGTATTGGGTACAGGTGTTTGGTTTGCCGAAATGAGCCGGTACCTCACCCGGAACGGCATGACTTCTTACACGCGCAAAGACCCATTTTTGCTACCTTGCGATGAGTCAACTTCAGGCCATCCATGGAATACAAGGATTACTACAAAATCATGGGCGTTGAGCGTAGCGCCAGCGCTGATGAGCTCAAAAAAGCACATCGAAAACTTGCGCGCAAGTACCACCCGGATGTGAGTCAGGAAAAGGATGCCGAGGCTCGCTTCAAAGACTTGTCGGAAGCCTATGAAGTTTTACGGGACCCTGAAAAACGCTCGGCCTACGACCAATTGGGTGCGCATTGGCAAGCAGGACAGGATTTCAGGCCACCACCCGACTGGCATGCAGGCGCTGAACATGCCGGGCGCGGCTTCGACTGGGGCTTTAAAAATGCAGGCCAAGGCGCCGACTTCAGCGACTTTTTTGATTCGCTCTTCAGCCAAGGTTTCGCTGCACCGCCCGGTCGCGGTGCTGGCACACGCGGCAACGGGCATACGCGTCGCGGAACGTTCAGTGCTAAAGGTCAAGACCACCACGCCAAGATCTTGATCGACCTTGAAGACGTCTACAGCGGCGCAGCGAAAACACTCAGCCTGCGCGTGCCACAGCTTGACGCACGGGGTCACAGCATCGACCAAAATCACCAGATCAGCTTCGACGTACCAAAGGGCATTCGTGCGGGGCAACACATCCGACTCGCCGGTCAAGGTTCGCCGGGGGCAGGCGGAGGGCAGGCGGGTGACTTGTACTTGGAAGTGGCTTTTCGGCCGCGCGCTGAGGGCAGTCCGAACTACCGCGTTGACAGACACGATGTCTACCTCGACCTGCCCATCACGCCCTGGGAAGCGGCTTTGGGTGCTGAGGTGCAGGCGCCCACGCCCAGCGGCACTGTCGAGGTCACGATTCCACCGGCGTCTAGCTCGGGGCGCAAGTTACGCCTGAAGGGTCGGGGCATACCAAGCAGTACACCCGGCGATTTTTATTTCGTGCTGCAACTGACCACGCCACCCGCTCACACTGAAAGCGACAAGACGCACTACACAGAAATGGAGCGCCAATTCAAATCATTTAACCCGCGCTCGAGCTGGGATCAAGCTCGCTGACGTCGACGCCAAGCTTTTTCAATCTCGACCACGACAAACACCACGGCCGCAGCGGCCAAGCACAAGCCGAGTTCAGACGCAGTCAAAGGCTGCGTCTTGAACACTGGGTTCAAAAAAGGCACGTAAATCGTCGCCATCTGCAGGGCAAAGGTCAAAGCGACAGCACCCAACAAGGCTTTGTTCGTACCTAGGCCGAGGCGCCACAGAGATTCGGTCTCTGATCGAATGGCCAGCACATGGGCCATTTGAGACAGCGTCAGCACTGTAAAGACCATGGTTTGCCAGTGCGCTCCGGCATGCTCCAAAGCCCAAGCTTGCAGCGCCAGACACAAGCAACCAATCAGCAACCCGACACCCAATATATGCTGCCACAGACCGTCAGCAAACAGGCTTTCTGTCGGCGGGCGCGGCGGCCGTTGCATGACACAGTGCTCGGCAGGCTCCGCCGCCAACGCCAAGCCAGGCAAACCATCGGTGACCAAGTTCACCCACAAAATATGAATCGGCAAAAGCGGAATTGGCAAGCCCATCAAGGGCGCCAAAAAAAGGGTCCAAATTTCGCCAGAATTGCCCGTCATGGCGTACCTGACAAACTTGCGGATGTTGTCAAAAATACGCCGCCCCTCGCGCACCGCCTTGACCACGGTCGCGAAGTTGTCGTCGAGCAAGACCAGACTGGCGGCTTCACGCGCCACATCGGTGCCGCCCAGACCCATCGCCACACCGATGTCGGCACGACGCAGTGCCGGTGCATCGTTAACGCCATCACCGGTCATGGCCACAAACTCACCGCTCGCCTGCAGCGCCGTCACGATGCGAATTTTTTGCGCTGGGTCAACACGGGCATACACGCGGACCTGATGCACTCGCGCCTGCAACTGCGCTTGATCCAACGCAGCAAGGTCTTCGCCTGTGAGTACTGCTGCGTTGGTCTCGCTGACGATGCCCAAGCGCAACGCAATGGCCCGGGCTGTCGCCGCGTGGTCTCCGGTGATCATGACAGGCGTGATGCCAGCCGTCAGGCACTCACGCACGGCTTGGGCAGCTTCGGCGCGTGGTGGGTCCATCAAGCCGACCAATCCAAGCAGGTGCAGCCCGGTTTCATCCGCGTCCTTAGCCGACACACTGGGGTGGTGACGCATGGCCACGGCCAACACACGCAGGCCTTGCTGAGCCAGCGTCTCGGCACGGAGCAACCACTCAGCGGCATTGAACGCGTGGCCATCTGAGCCGGCGCTGGTGCAGCGCGGCAACACCGATTCGGGGGCGCCTTTGGTGTAGGCCACAAAGCGCGAGCCGTCAGCAGTCGCCAACGGCAGTGGATGGTAGGTGCTCATGCGCTTGCGCTCTGCATCAAAAGGCAGCTCACCGACACGCGGCCATTGGCGCATCAACGCGGCGTTGTCGAGCCCTTCAATGCCAGCGCGGTCGGCGAGTTCTGCCAGCGCAATCTCGGTCGGGTCGCCCTGCCAATGGCCTTGTGGGTTGCGGTAAGCGTCATTGCACAACGCCAGCGCGCGTAGCAGCTCTACATCTACAGCGGCACCTTGGGCCGGTAACGATAAACGTCCATCAGGGCTCCAGACGCATTCAGCATGCATGCGGTTTTGCGTCAGCGTGCCCGTCTTGTCTGTGCAAATAAAGGTCACCGAGCCCAACGTCTCGACCGATGGCAGTCTGCGCACCAGCGCCTTAACGGCCACCATCTGCCGCGCGCCCAGCGCCAGCAGCATGGTGACAACCGCCGGCAAGGCCTCAGGAATTGCGGCAACGGCCAAACTCACCGCCACCAGAACCATGTGCAAGACAGACTCGCCGCGCAACACACCGATGGCGAAAATAACCACACAAACACCCAAAATGACCAGCGCCAATCGCTGACCAAAAGCAGCCAGGCGTTTTTGCAGCGGTGTGCTGCGGTCAAGGTCTTGCGTTAACAGTTCCGCCACCTTGCCCAACTCGGTGGCTCTGCCGGTCGCGACGACCAAGCCACGACCCCGACCATGTGTTGCCGTTGTGCCCTTGAAAGCCATGTTGAGCCTGTCGCCCAAAGCGTGCACTGCCGCCTGCAGTGCATGCGGGTGCTTGGCCACCGTGACGGACTCCCCGGTCAACGTCGATTCATCGACCTTGAGTTGGTAAATTTCAAAAAGACGCAAGTCAGCCGGGACGGCGTTACCGGCTTCGAGCAAGACGATGTCACCCGGCACCAATTCCGGCGTAGGGACTTGGCGAACACTGCCGCTACGCAGCACCGTGGCTTGTGGTGTCGACAATTGACGGAGCGTGGCCAGCGCCTTATCAGCCCGCCACGCTTGGACGATCCCAATCATGGCATTCAACAAAACGATGGCGAGAATGACCACGCTGTCGATCCAGTCGCCAATGAAGCCTGAGACCAGCGCGGCAGCCATCAACACCAAAATCATAAAGTCGCTGAACTGTTCACGCACCAGTCGCCAGAAACTTCGCACATCGCTGGCAGGCAACTCGTTGAGGCCGTGCAGCAAACTCCGCTCAGCGACCTGAGCGGCTTCCAAGCCGCTTGCCAGATCTACCTCGTGGGCACGAGCCAAGTCATGGACTTCGCGCAGATGCCAATCATTCACCACTGAAGCGGGAGCCTCAGTCGCCATACATCAGACCGGGTGAGCAGCGTCCTTCAGCACGTCCCCAAAGCTGAACACGCCAGGATCACGAATTGGGTCAACGTCTACCGGGATCGTGCTCTTGGGCGGAAAGCGTCCTTCCAGCAGCAACTTGCTCAAGGGGTTTTCAATTCGCTGCTGAATCGCCCGCTTCAGGGGTCGGGCACCAAACACCGGGTCAAAGCCCACCTTGGCCAACTCGGCAATGGCTGCTTCCGAAACTTCCATCGTCAAGTCCATCTTTTGCAGGCGCGCCATCAGCACCTTGAGCTGGATACGGGCAATCGACTCGATATTTTTTGCATCGAGAGCGTGGAAGACCACGGTCTCGTCGATGCGGTTCAAAAACTCTGGCCGGAAGTAGTTCTTCAACTCGTCGGTCACAGCATCCTTGATGTCCTCATAAACTTGACCAACCATCGACTGAATGATGGGCGAGCCAATGTTGCTGGTCATCACGATCACCGTGTTTTTGAAGTCCACCGTGCGGCCTTGACCATCGGTCAAGCGGCCGTCGTCGAGCACCTGCAGCAACACATTGAAAACATCTGGGTGCGCTTTTTCAACCTCGTCGAGCAACAGCACGCTGTAGGGCTTGCGTCTAACGGCTTCGGTCAGGTAGCCGCCTTCTTCGTAACCGACATAGCCCGGGGGCGCACCGATCAGGCGAGCGACCGAATGCTTCTCCATGAACTCGCTCATGTCGACGCGGATCAAGTGGTCTTCACTGTCAAACAAGAAACCGGCCAGTGCCTTGCACAGCTCGGTCTTGCCAACGCCGGTGGGCCCGAGAAAAAGGAAAGAGCCCGTGGGACGGTTCGGGTCACTCAGGCCCGAACGAGACCGGCGAATGGCGTTGGCCACAGCACCAATGGCTTCGTTCTGACCGACCACGCGCTCATGCAACTTGACTTCCATTTGCAGCAATTTGTCACGTTCACCTTGCAGCATCTTGGACACCGGAATGCCCGTGGCACGACTCACCACTTCGGCGATTTCTTCAGCGCCCACTTGCGTGCGCAAGAGCCGCGGTGCGTTGGTTGCACCTTTCTGCGCTTCATGGTCCTTGGCCGCCTTCAAGCGCTTTTCAAGCTCGGGTAGCTTGCCGTATTGGAGCTCAGCGACTTTGTTGAAGTCCCCTTTGCGCTTGAGCTCTTCAATTTGAAAACGTGTCCGCTCAATCTCTTCCATGACGTCTTTGGAGCCCAAGGCTTGCGCCTTTTCAGCCTGCCAGATTTCATCGAAGTCGGAGATTTCTTTTTGCAATTTGACGATTTCTTCTTCAATCAAGTTGAAGCGTTTTTGCGAGGCTTCGTCTTTTTCGCGGCGCACGGCTTCACGTTCGATTTGCAGCTGAATCAGCCGGCGGTCGAGCTTGTCCATGACCTCGGGCTTGGAGTCCATCTCGATCTTGATCTTGGCTGCGGCTTCGTCGATCAGGTCGATCGCCTTGTCGGGCAAAAAGCGGTCGGTGATGTAGCGGTGGCTGAGCTCGGCAGCAGCCACGATGGCCGGGTCGGTGATTTGCACACCGTGGTGAACTTCGTACTTTTCCTGCAAGCCACGCAGGATCGCAATCGTAGCCTCAACCGTCGGCTCGCCCACCAATATCTTTTGGAAACGACGCTCCAAGGCCGCATCTTTTTCAATGTACTTGCGGTATTCGTCGAGCGTGGTGGCGCCCACGCAATGCAACTCGCCACGCGCCAATGCGGGCTTGAGCATGTTGCCGGCGTCCATCGCACCCTCACCCTTGCCCGCACCCACCATCGTGTGCAGTTCGTCAATAAAAACGATGGTCTGGCCTTCGTCTTTAGCCAGTTCTTTGAGCACGGTTTTCAGACGCTCTTCAAATTCACCGCGAAATTTGGCACCCGCCAGCAACGCAGCCATGTCGAGTGACAACACACGCTTGCCCTTGAGCGAATCCGGTACTTCACCAGCCACAATTCGCTGCGCCAAACCTTCCACAATCGCGGTCTTGCCAACGCCCGGTTCACCAATCAGCACCGGGTTATTTTTGGTCCGGCGTTGCAGCACTTGAATGGCACGGCGAATTTCGTCGTCGCGGCCGATCACTGGGTCGAGCTTGCCCATGCGGGCGCGTTCGGTCAGGTCCATGGTGTATTTTTTCAGGGCTTCGCGTTGGCCTTCAGCCTCTGGGTTGTTGACGTTTTGACCACCCCGGACGGCTTCAATGGCGGCTTCCAGCGACTTGCGCGTCATGCCGTTGCCTTGGGCCACCTTGCCTGCGTCACTTTTGCTGTCAGTCAGCGCCAGCAAGAAAAGCTCACCCGCAATGAATTGATCGCCACGTTTAATAGCTTCTTTTTCTGTGGCTTGCAGCAACTTGCCAAGCTCCGCACTGATCTGAATTTGCTCCTGCCCTTGGACTTGCGGTAACTTCTTAACCGCCGCATCTGTAGCAGACTGCAGCGCCGACATATTGACGCCAGCGCGCTGCAGCAAGGCCCGAGGCCCTTCTTCTTGACGCAGCATCGCGGACAGCAGGTGCAAGGGCTCAATGTAGCCATGATCGTTGCCCAAAGCCAACGATTGGGCATCACTCAAGGCTTCTTGAAACTTGGTGGTTAGTTTGTCTTGACGCATGCGAACTCCGAAAAATTAGTACGTCTAGATGTGGGGGCTTTCTATATTTTTCAATAGCGGACAAACGTGAACGTAACAGGCACACCGAATTGTTGAGCTTCACCCTAAAATAAAGCCATGAATATCCACCAGGTTTGCGTTAGCTACAGCCAAGAGCACGACCGCTTATTGGTCCGCATCAACACCCGTAGCGATGAAGAGGTTCGGCTTTGGTTCACACGCCGCTTGACCCTGGGTCTGCTGCCACTGCTTGAAAAAGCATCGACCGACCAAATCACACGGCAAGCCAGCCCGCTGAACCCAGCCGCTCCGTTGGACGAACAGCGCAGACGACTGCTAGAGAACTTCCAACAAGAAGCTGCCAGCTACAACGGCGACTACGAAACGCCTTATCGGGAAAAACTCACAGCGCTGCCGCTGGGTCCGGAACCACTGTTGGTGACTGAAGTCAAGATGACCCCCCTCGCGGAGGGTGAGCTCGAACTCAATATGCTCGAGAAGCTCGCTGAAAAGACGCGTCACTTGCAAGTCAAGTTAGACGCGCAGATGACGCGTGGCTTGGTGTCATTGATGAACCAAGCCTTGAACACCTCGCATTGGCTGGAAACCGAGATCGGCGTAGCGGTCAAAATCAATGCGGGCAACTCATCCGCTGAGCATGAGCCGATGGCCCTTGCGCTTGATGCAGACAAGCCGCGTTACCTGAACTAAGACTTCAGGGATTCCAACGAGAACCCGGCCACCTGCTTGTAGTGGTCTGAAATCGCCCGCAACTCGTCTTGGCTGATGAGCTCATCGATATTGCCAAACGGTTTGCCGCCACTGAGTTCATCCGCCTTCATGATGATGAAGTCTGGCGGCACTGTGCGATTCGTCAGCACCACCTTGGACGTCGCAGGCAAGCGGATCGCCTCGTAGGCCAGTAGCGCCGCCTGCGGGGGTTTACCTTCTCTAACGAGGCTCTCTAACAATTCGGCCAATATGCGGCCATCAATCAAGGCCTGCGCTGATCCATTCGAACCGCGCGGGTACATCGGGTGCGCCGCATCGCCCAACATCGTGACACGGCCAAACGTCCACTGCGCGACCGGTTCTTTGTCGACCATCGGATACTCCAAAATCTTGTCGGCATTGGCAATCAACTCGGCAACGTCAAGCCATGGGAAACGCCAGTCTTTGAAAATTGGCAACAAATCCTCCAGTTGGCCGGGACGGTTCCAATCGTTCTTGGATTCAAGGTTTTGCTGAATCTCGGCTGTCCAGTTGACCAGTTGATTCCCGTGCTCATCCACCTGGTCAACGATGGGATAAATCACCATCTTGCCGGTTTCGATCGAGCCAATGCGCATGTAGCTGTTGCCAGTGAGAATCGGCTTGTGCCGAGTCACGCCGCGCCATGTGTTGATGCCGGCAAAGGCGACCTTTTCATCTGGGTAAAACTGACGGCGAATCGACGAATTCACGCCATCACAGGCGATCACCACATCAGCGTCAAAAGACGGCAACTGGGCACCCGTGGATGACTGCACAAAATGCACCGTAGCACCGGTGTCACTTTGGTCAACACCGACACATCGGTGGTCTGTTCGTACGGCATCAGGACCCAAGCGAGCCAACACCGCCTCGTACAGAATCAGATGCAGCTTGCCACGCGGTACGCCGAGCTCAGGCAGTTCGTAACCCGCATGCCGGCCGCGCGCTTCCTTGTAGACGAACTGGCCGAAGCGGTTGAAAAATACGCTCTCGTGGTTTTCGATGCCAATGGCTTCTAGTTGCGGCAACACACCCAGCGCAGCGAGTTCGCGCACAGCGTGCGGCAGCAACGTGATGCCGACGCCCAATTCTTTGACATCGGGAACACTTTCGAAAACTTGGCATAACAAACCCCGTTGATGCAGAGCCAACGCCAAACTCAGGCCACCAATGCCACCACCCACAATAGCTATTTTCATGATTCGTACGACTTTTATTCAGCTGAAATTTTCTGACTCTTGATCAAATGAGACCAGCGCTGTGCATCTTTTTCGACCAGTTGCTTGAACTCGGCCGGGGTGCTGCCGCTGGGGTCCATACCTTGTGCTTGAAAGGCCTTCTTGACCTCGTCAGTGAGCAAAATCTCCCGGATTTCGCGGTTGAACATGGCCACCATCTCGGGGGCCATACCCAACGGTGCAAAGATGCCGAACCACATTTCCACGTTCACATTGCCCGCTTTGGCTTCAGCCAGTGTCGGCAGATCAGGCAGCAAGGGATGCCGTTTGTCACTGCCAATCCCGAGCGCAGTCAAGCGGCCCGATTTGACATGCGGCAAAGCCACATGAATGGGCAGGAACATGGCGTCAATCTGGCCGCCCAACAAGTCCGTCAATGCGGGTCCGGTGCCGCGATAAGGAATGTGCGTGATGAACACCCCCGCCGTGGCCTTGAAAAGCTCCATGGATAAGTGGTGCGGCGTGCCGACACCCGGCGAACCGTAGTTCACCCGTCCCGGTGATTGACGGGCTGCTTGCATCAAATCTGCGGCCGTTTTGAATGCACTCTTTTGACTCGCGACCAGTAACAATTGTCCCCAACTCGTCAAGGTCACCGGTGTGAGGTCTTTGACAGGGTCAAACGGCAGTTGCGGGTATAGGCTGGCATTCATCACCAGTGTGTTAACGCTGACCAGCAGCGTCGAGCCATTGGGGGCTGCGCGCACCACCGCCTCGGTGCCAATGTTGCCGGATGCGCCAGCGCGGTTCTCAACCACCACGGGCCGCCCCAAACGCTCCGCCAACCTAGGACCGACCGTGCGGGCCACGATGTCTATGCCCGTGCCCGGCGTGAAGGGGACGATCAGCCTGAGCGGTGGTGAAGAAGACAGCGTGGCTGCAGGCGTTTGTGCACTGGCAGACCCCACGCAAAGGCCGCCCAATGCCACTAACACAAAGGAAAGCATCAGCCTCCCAAGACGGGTTTCGCCCCTCAGTCGCTGCGACGCATACTTGAAAGAAATTGTCATGTCGAAAGCCCGCTGGTTTGCATGCTAACGATTGTTCTGAATAATTCATCATGGACAATCCATGAAATCCCTAAGCCAACTTCTGTCTCCAGAGGAACATGTGTTTACCGCGCCAATCGACCCCTCGCATCAAGATCCCCTTACTCGTGCCAGCCATCGACCAACTCGCCCAACTCTACGCACGCCCCGTTTTTTTACAGGGACGAGAACACCAGATTTCTGCCGCTTTTTTTGAGGACGAATGTCGCAATGTGGGGCCGACGTCAGTTCAATTTGGCGTCATCAGCGTGTTGCAAGCCAGTCTTGGACTTTATCAGTCCAGCTTGGCTCGGGCGCTCGGTTTTGACAAGGTCACAGTACTGCGGGTGTTGCGCGGATTAAAGTCGCGAGGTCTTATCATGCGCACCACGCCGGCCATCAGTCGGCGCAGTTTGGCGCTATTGATGTTAAACGCAGGGCGCGCCTTGCTGCTGCAAGCTCAAGATCCGGTGGAGGGGGCTTATCAGAGGCTGATGGCGCCGCTCAACGACGAACAACAATCACAGCAGGTGAAGCTGTTACAAGCGCTGACTGTCGGGCTTGAAAGCGATGCGCGGGAAGCTTTTGTCCCTCATGATCGCGGTGCTCCAAAATACTGAAACAGCTTCAAGCGTTGGACGCTTGCAGACCCCAACGGGCCAACGCTGTGTCGTCGCTGACGCGTGCATCGATCCAGCGGGCACCAGCAGGTGTTACTTCTTTTTTCCAAAAAGGCGCCTGTGTCTTCAGGTAGTCCATGAGAAATTCACAGGCTTGAAAACTCTCCCCACGGTGCGCCGACGTGACGGCCACCATGACAATTTGGTCTAAGGGCTGCAGCAGCCCGACACGATGGATCACCCGCGCCGCGTAAATATCAAAACGCGCCATCGCCGCATCGATCATGGCCTCAATGGCTTTTTCGGTCATGCCGGGGTAGTGCTCGAGCTCCAAAGTGGCAACCTGATCGCCCTCGTTGCGGTCCCGCACGGTACCGACAAAACTACACACCGCACCGACACGATTGTCACTCTCGCGCAGCATCGCAATTTCGGTGGAGAGATCGAAGTCTTCGAGCTGAACGGCGACACGGGGGAGCATCTCAGCCTCCGGTGACCGGTGGGAAAAAAGCCACTTCACAACCATCACTCAAAGCGGCTGACTCGTCACTCATCACTTGGTCAAGCGCCATGCGCACCGGCTTGCCACGGGCCAGAGCCATGGCATGCGATGGGCTGATGGTCAACAGTTCGTCGCGCAAGTCAGCCAGTGTGCTGGCCGTGGTGTCGCGCTGCTCAGTGCCCTGACCCAGAGCCTCACGAATGGACGCGAAATATTTGACGGTGATTTTCATGAAACGGATCAGTTGAATTTTGTGCGTTGTGCTGGCCGTGAAAAGGGCCTCAAGACAACAATGCCGAAAATGGAATGTAACGCACCTCGTCGCCTGGCGCGATGGTTTGACCGGGCGGGTTGTCCACCAGCCCGTCCCCCCAAACGGCGGAGGTGAGAACGCCAGAGCTTTGATTTTCAAACAATGCAAGACTGCCGTCGACCAACTGCCTCACGCGTAAAAATTCACGACGCTTGTCGGCCTTTGGCCAGCTGAACTGCGCAACGGCAGTCATGGCTTGCGGTGCCAATGCCGTCACGCCCAACAACTTAAGTACAAATGGGCGCACCAGCAACATGAAGGTCACAAAGCTAGACACTGGGTTGCCCGGCAAGCCAATGAAATGCGCGAATGGGTCGGCACTGGAAGATTGAATTCGGCCATATGCAAAGGGTTTGCCTGGCTTGATGGCGAGTTGCCAAAGCTTGAGCTCGCCCAGTGTCTGCACGGCAGGTTTGATGTGGTCTTCTTCACCCACCGAAACACCGCCGCTGGTGAGGATGAGGTCGTGCTGGAGCGAAGCCGCAGCGAGTGCCTGCACCGTTGCATCCAGTCGGTCGGGCACGATGCCAAGGTCGGTTACCTCGCAACCCAGGCGTTTGAGCATGGCCCGTAAGAAAAAACGATTCGAGTTGTAGATAGCGCCCGGCGGCATATCAGCTGGCGCCACGTCGCCCGGCATGACCAGTTCGTCGCCAGTCGAAAAAAGTGCCACGCGGACCGGGCGAGTCACTTGCAATCGGTCAAAGCCAATGCTGGCAGCCAGCCCTAACGCCGCTGGCGAAAGACGTTGGCCGCAAGCCAACACCACCGCCCCACGCGCCACGTCTTCGCCTTGGCGTCTGATCCATTGGCCGGCCTTGGGAACATTCAACAAGCGCACGCTGGCACTTTCTGTCAGGGCTTCAGTATCTTCCTGCATGACCACTGCGTCAGCACCCGGCGGAATCGGTGCACCGGTAAAAATACGCGCGGCAGCCAAGGGCTCAAGTGCATGGCCAATGCTGCCCGCAGGAATACGCTGAGTCACTTGCAACACATTCGTTGTGGACAGATCGGCACTGCGCACAGCGTAACCATCCATCGAGCTGTTGTCATGACCCGGCACGTCGAGGCTGGAGATCAGATCTTCAGCGAGCACTCGCCCATCGGCATCAAAGGTCGATACGTTGTCCGTGTCCGCCAGCGGCAACGCCATGGCCAACAACTCTGCCAGCGCTTCATCAAGCGGTCGCAATGGCTGCCGAACTGGCGCGTGAGATATCGCAGGATTAGTCAAGTACAGGACCGTTCAAAGTTGATAGTTGTCAGCATCGTATTCAAAGCGGTGCTGATTTTGGACAAGGAACTCCGCAATGCTGTCTGGGTCGTTCAAATCTAGCACCGGCAGCGAAGTTGGCACGGGCAAATTCTGCGGCGCATTGGTGGCAATAGCAACCACAAAATCATCGTTGGGATAGCGCACCGGCAAGGGCGCGTAATCAGCGGTCGGTGCACGCCATACTTCTATCTTCAGGAGATCACTGCTTTTGAAGCCTTCGACCAAAACCCAGTCAACGCCGGTGTACAACTCGGCAATCAAATGGTGCACGCTAAGCTCTGACGGCTGCTCAAACTCCCGCATCAGCGCAAGGCGCATGTTGGATGCCGCCACCACTTCAAAGGCACCGGCTTCGCGGTGCCGCCAGGTGTCTTTGCCGGGCTTGTCGATGTCGAACTTGTGGTGAGCGTGCTTGACGATGGAGACCCGAAGTCCGCGTTGTTTCAGCGCTGGAATCACTTGTTCAACCAGCGTCGTTTTACCGGAACCGGAGTAACCGGCGAATCCAACAACTTTCATGCGCAGCGATCAAGCATGCGGTGTGTAGCGTTCAGTTCAGTGCGCATGTTCAGCCACGTAAGCCTTGATCAAAGCAACATCAGCCGGCATGATCTTGACGCGCTTGGGCAAGGCCTCAATGCCGTCGAAGCCGGGCGGACGCTCTGGCGGGCGACCCAGGGCTTCTTCAATGGTCGCTGCAAATTTGATTGGCAAAGCGGTCTCCAACACCAACATTGGGATACCCGGCGTGAGATGCTCTCGCGCCACTTTGACACCATCGGCGGTGTGCGTGTCGACGACAGTCGCATAGCGCCGATAGGTTTCGCGAATGGTGTGCAGTCGGTCAGCGTGAGTGCTCTTGCCACTGACAAATCCGTAGCGCGTGGCGGCCTGCTGAAAAGATGGGTGTGCGCTCAGATCGAAAAAGCCTTTGTCGCTGAGCTGGCGACCAAACAAATCTGCCGTCAGCACGGCATCACGGCCCAAGAGGTCAAACACAAAACGTTCAAAGTTAGAGGCTTTTGAAATATCCATTGACGGGCTAGAAGTCTCGTGGGTGTCAGCACCGACCCGCACACGGTAAACACCGGTGCGGAAAAATTCGTCGAGCACATCGTTTTCGTTGGTCGCCACCACCAACTGGTGAATCGGCAAGCCCATCATGCGGGCCACATGGCCGGCGCACACATTGCCAAAGTTTCCCGAGGGAACGGTGAAGCTGGCTTGACCGCCCGCCTCCGATTCGGGCAATTGGAAATAGCCCGCAAAGTAATAAACCACCTGCGCCAACAGACGCGCCCAATTGATCGAGTTGACGGTGCCAATCTTGTACTGGCGCTTAAAAGCCAAGTCGTTGGAGACCGCCTTGACGATATCCTGACAATCGTCGAAGACACCATCAATCGCGATGTTGTGGATGTTCTCGTCCAGCAGACTGAACATTTGCGCTTGCTGAAAAGGGCTCATGCGACCGTTGGGCGATGTCATGAAAACACGTACGCCTTTTTTGCCGCGCATGGCGTATTCCGCGGCACTGCCTGTGTCACCACTGGTGGGGCCCAAAATATTGAGTTCTTCGTTGCGGCGGGCCAGCTCGTATTCAAACAGATTGCCGAGCAGCTGCATGGCCATGTCTTTGAACGCCAGCGTCGGGCCATTCGACAAGGCTTCCAAATAAAAACCAGACTGCCCGACCTGTGGTTGCGCATCTTGCAATTTTTTCAGCGGCACAATTTCAAGGCTACCGAAAACTGCCGAGGTGTAGGTCTTGCGGCACAGCGCCCGCAGATCATCGACAGGAATATCGTCGATGTACAGCGAGAGGATTTCAAAGGCCAAGTCGGCGTAGCCTTGCTTGAGATAGACCTCGCGCCAAGCCGCCAGCGTGCTCGCGTCAACCACCGGATAGTGTTCGGGCAAGTACAAGCCGCCGTCAGGCGCTAGGCCTTCCAGCAAAATTTCGCAAAAACGTTTGCGCTCAGCATGACCGCGTGTGGAGAGGTAGCGCATCAGGCCAACTCCTCCTTGCGGATGCGGGTGATAGGCGCCAACACCGTCGGCAAATTTTGAATTTTCGCGATAGCCGCATTCATCTTCGCCTCGACACAGTCATGCGTGAGGATGATCAAATCAGTCTGCGTAGAACCTGCGCCACCAACGTCATCTGCTTCGCGCTGGAGCATGCCGTCAATGCTGATGCCGGCCTCTGCCAACAAGCCCGTCACGCGTGCCAACACGCCGGCTTCGTCAGCCACTTTCAGGCGTAGGTAGTAGCTCGTCACCACCTCGCTCATCGGCAGTATGGGCGCGTCGCTCATGGCGTCTGGCTGAAAGGCCAAGTACGGCACGCGTTGGGCAGCATCGGCGCTGTTCAGACGGGTGATATCAACCAGATCAGCAATCACCGCGCTGGCCGTGGGTTCGCTACCGGCGCCCTTGCCGTAATACAGGGTCGTGCCCAAGGCGTCAGCCTGCACCATGACGGCGTTCATCGCGCCCTCGACATTGGCAATCAAACGCTTGGCCGGCACCAAACTTGGGTGCACGCGCAACTCAACGCCATTGGCAACACGCTTGGTGATGCCCAACAGCTTGATCCGGTAACCCAACTGCTCAGCATATTTGATGTCTTGTGCATTGAGCTGGGTGATGCCCTCGACATAAGCCTTGTCAAACTGCACCGGAATGCCAAAAGCGATGGCCGACATGATGGTGACCTTGTGCCCGGCGTCCACGCCTTCGATGTCAAAGGTCGGGTCCGCTTCGGCATAGCCCAACCGTTGCGCATCCTTGAGGGCGACGTCAAAGTCCAAGCCTTTGTCGCGCATTTCGCTCAAAATGAAATTGGTCGTGCCATTGATGATGCCGGCGATCCATTCGATGCGGTTGGCTGTCAAGCCTTCGCGCAGTGCCTTGATGATCGGGATACCGCCAGCCACCGCGGCTTCAAACGCGACCATCACACCCTTGCGGTGCGCGGCGGCAAAAATCTCGGTGCCATGCACAGCGATCAACGCCTTGTTGGCGGTCACCACGTGCTTGCCGGCCTCAATCGCTTCCATCACAAGTTGTCGCGCAATGCCGTAGCCACCAATCAGCTCAATCACGATATCAATCTCAGGATTGGCAATGACAGCCCGCGCGTCGTTGACCACTTGCACGTTAGGACCGACCACCGCTTGCGCGCGCGCCGTGTCCAAGTCCGCCACCATGGCGATTTCAATGCCACGGCCTGCGCGCCGCAGAATTTCTTCTTGGTTGCGCTGTAGTACGTTAAAGACACCACTGCCGACAGTTCCAATGCCCAGAAGGCCCACTTTGATGGGCGTCAGATTGCTTGATTTCATGCTTGATTCAGTAAAGTAAAAAGGTCCGATCCGCCTCGACTACCCGGCAAGCCGGTAGCACGTGACCGAGATGGCCAAGCGGAAAGTAAAAGCGAGTTAAGCCGCGGCTTTAACCGCCGTGAGGGTGGGCACCGCAACCGTGCGATTGCGATAGCCTTCTAGGAATTTGGCGATACGGCCAATGGCTTCACGCAGATCATCTTCATGGGGCAAGAACACGATGCGGAAGTGGTCTGGCGATGGCCAGTTGAAACCCGTCCCTTGCACCAGCAAGACCTTGGTTTCTTGCAGCATTTCAAAAATGAATTCCTGGTCGTTGGCGATCGGGTACATCTTCGGGTCCAGTCGAGGAAACATGTACAGCGCAGCACTCGGCTTGACGCAAGTCACACCCGGAATGGCCGTGATCAATTCATGCGCAATGTCGCGCTGCCGACGCAAACGGCCGCCCTCACCCACCAAGTCATTGATGCTTTGATAGCCGCCCAGCGCGGTTTGAATCGCCCACTGCCCCGGCACGTTGGCACACAGGCGCATGCTCGACAGCATGTTCAGGCCTTCGATATAGTCACGCGCCCGCTTTTTGTCGCCCGACACCACCAACCAACCCGCCCGGTAACCGCAGGAGCGATAGCTTTTAGACAAAGAATTGAAGGTCAGTGTGAGGATGTCTTCTGAAAGACTGGCGATGGCGGTGTGCTTACGGCCGTCGTACAGCACTTTGTCATAAACTTCGTCGGCAAAGATGACCAAATCGTGTTGACGCGCCAGCTTGATGATCTCGCGGAGCAGCTCATCAGAATACAGAGCTCCGGTAGGGTTGTTCGGATTGATCACCACGATACCCTTGGTGTTGGGCGTGATCTTTCGTTTGATGTCCGCCAAATCAGGCATCCATCCATTAGCTTCATCGCAGAGGTAGTGCACAGGCGTCCCGCCTGACAAGCTCACAGCAGCCGTCCAGAGCGGGTAGTCAGGGGCCGGCAACAGCAACTCATCTCCGTCGTTAAGTAACGCATTGGTCGCCATCACAATCAGTTCACTGGCGCCATTCCCAAGATAAATATCATCCAGCGTGACGCCCTTGATGCCCTGCTTTTGGGTCTCGTGCATGACGGCCTTGCGCGCGCCGAAAATGCCCTTGGAGTCAGAGTACGCGGCCGAGTTGGGCAGATTGCGGATCATGTCCTGCTGAATTTCTTCAGGGGCATCAAAGCCAAACACGGCCAAATTACCGATGTTGAGCTTGATGATCTTGTGCCCTTCTTCCTCCATCTGACGCGCCGCCTCCATCACCGGACCACGGATGTCGTAGCAGACGTTCGCCAGCTTGGCTGATTTAGTGATGGGTTTGGGTTGCGTTTGCATAAAATCTTTCGCTCAAGTCTTGGCCTGAGCCCAGTTGGTCGTTATGGGAATGCTTGTAACCAACCCGGCTAAGCGGAACCCATAATTTGACCACATAAAATAACATTCCAAGAGCGGGCAATCCGCCAAAGTGGCATGCTTGATATTCATTTGCAGCACCGCATAAATTCCACTCTAAAACACAGCGACATCCCATGAAACTTCAACCAGACCATCTTGACGTCCAGTCCATCCTTGGGTATGGGCCTGGTTGGGTGGGCTTGGGCCGAAACGGTGTGGGCGAAAAAATTGAGCGCAGCGTCATCATCGGCTCACGCGGCGAGTTGATTGACTGGGATTGCGGATGTTTTGAAGATCTCAGTTCCGAGCATTTTGACCAACTGGCCAGCTACCATCCAGAATTGGTACTTTTTGGCAGTGGCTCGCGTTTGCGCTTTCCGCCACCCGCGTTTTTACGCACTTTGATGGCGCAGCGCATTGGTCTAGAAACCATGGACACACTGGCTGCTTGCAGGACCTACAACATCCTCGCCGGTGAGGGACGCCACGTGATGGCTGCACTGCTGATCGAGCCTGCGAACTGAAGAGCCTGCTCGCAAAAGCTCTTTCAGAGTAAAATAATGGGTTGCATTAGGCGCAAAACTGAGCATGACAGCCTCTTTTGCAG
>CANCLK010000049.1 GCA_947378785.1 Comamonadaceae bacterium | reverse complement strand
TTCAACGCAGCCCAAGCCATATTGCTCGACGCCCATGTCGACGGTTTTGGTGGTGGCGGAAAAACATTCAATTGGTCACTGCTTCCTCCAAACGTCAACGCTCACCTCGTTTTGTCTGGTGGATTGACGCCTGCAAATGTGACCGATGGCATTTTGCAGGTCAGGCCGCGCTGCAAAACGCTGGCCGTTGATGTGAGCTCCGGCGTGGAGGTGTCCAAGGGCGTCAAAAGCGCCGACAAAATCAAGCAATTCGTGGCAGCCGTGCGTGCTGCTGACAAGAAAACGTGAAACCTTGTGGGACAGACCAAACTACATGAGCGCAGCGAATGAGTTGCTCTGTCCCCAACTGATTAAAAGACCATGTACCCCTACCAACAACCTGATGCCAGCGGCCATTTCGGCATCTACGGCGGCAGTTTCGTCTCCGAAACACTGACCCATGCGATCAATGAGCTGAAAGCGGCTTATGCACGCTACCAGCACGACCCGGCTTTTTTGGCCGAGTTTCACTACGAACTGAAGCATTTTGTCGGCCGGCCGTCGCCGATTTACCATGCGGCCCGGATGAGCCGCGAGCAAGGCGGCGCGCAGATTTACCTCAAGCGTGAAGACCTGAACCACACCGGCGCGCACAAGATCAACAACACCATCGGCCAAGCCATGCTGGCGCGTCGCATGGGCAAGCCCCGCATCATTGCTGAAACCGGCGCCGGCCAACACGGCGTGGCCACCGCCACCATTTGCGCGCGCTACGGCCTCGAATGCGTGGTCTACATGGGCAGCGAAGACATCAAACGGCAAAGCCCCAACGTCTACCGCATGAAGCTGCTCGGCGCCACTGTGGTGCCGGTCGAGTCCGGCAGCAAAACGCTGAAAGACGCGCTCAACGAAGCCATGCGCGACTGGGTCGCCAACGTCGACAACACTTTTTACATCATCGGCACCGTGGCTGGCCCGCACCCTTACCCGATGATGGTGCGCGATTTTCAGAGCGTCATCGGCGAAGAGTGCCTGACGCAAATGCCCGAGATGACCGGCGGCAAACAGCCCGATGCGGTGCTCGCCTGCGTTGGCGGCGGCAGCAATGCCATGGGTATTTTTCATCCCTACATCGGCCACGAAAACACCCGTTTGATCGGCGTTGAAGCCGCTGGCGAAGGCATGGACAGCGGCAAGCATTCGGCCTCCTTGCAGCGCGGTACACCCGGCGTGTTGCACGGCAACCGCACCTATGTGCTCCAAAACGAAGACGGCCAAGTAACTGAAACCCACAGCATCAGCGCCGGCTTGGACTACCCGGGCGTTGGCCCCGAACATGCTTTTTTGAAAGACATTGGCCGCGCTGAATACGTCGGCATCACCGATATCGAAGCGCTCTCGGCTTTTCACTACCTGTGCCGCACCGAAGGCATCATCCCGGCGCTCGAGTCCAGCCACGCCGTGGCCTACGCCATGAAGCTGGCCAAGACCATGCGCGCTGACCAGTCGATTTTGGTCAACCTCTCAGGCCGCGGCGACAAAGACATCGGCACGGTGGCCGATTTGTCGAACGCCAGTTTTTACTGCAGACCTTCCTGCCAAGGTCAAGGCATCAAAGGCGGCCCAGCCGGCGAACAAGTGATTGGGTTCAGGCTCGACGCCGGGCCGCCCCAAGACGCGCCAGCCCCCTCGGGGGGCAGCGCAGTACGCGCAGCGACAAGCGTGGGGGCTAACAAGTCATGAGCCGCATTCAACCCGTCATGACCGCCCTGCTGGCGCAAAACCGCAAAGCCCTGATTCC
The DNA here is from genome assembly GCA_947378785.1 of Comamonadaceae bacterium. GTDB lineage: Bacteria > Pseudomonadota > Gammaproteobacteria > Burkholderiales > Burkholderiaceae_C > Polaromonas. The sequence continues at coordinate 22,718 of CANCLK010000049.1, read as the reverse complement.
TTACGTTACAGCCGGTTTCCCATTCGCTGACATCACGCCAGCACTGATGCACGGCATGGTGGCTGGCGGTGCGGATGTGATCGAACTCGGCGTGCCGTTTTCAGACCCCAGCGCCGACGGCCCGGTGATCCAGAAAGCCGGTGACCGCGCCTTGGCTTTTGGCGTTGGTTTGCTTCAAGTGCTGGCCATGGTGCGCGAGTTCCGCCTCAAGGACAACACAACCCCGGTCGTGCTGATGGGCTACGCCAATCCAATCGAGGCCTACAACCACAAGCACGGAGCCAACAGCTTTGTGCGCGACGCAGCTGAGGCTGGCGTCGACGGTATGTTGATCGTCGACTACCCGCCTGAAGAATGTGTCGACTTCGCCGCCCAGCTGCGCAGTCACAACATGGATCTGATCTTTTTGCTGGCCCCGACCAGTACGCCCGAACGCATGGCGCAGGTCGCCAAGGTGGCCAGCGGTTATGTCTATTACGTCTCGCTGAAAGGCGTGACCGGTTCCGGCGCGTTGGACTTGGGCGCCGTTGAAGCCATGCTGCCACGCATTCGCGAGCACGTCAGCGTGCCGGTCGGTGTGGGTTTCGGCATCCGAGACGCCGCCACCGCCAAGGCCATCAGCCGCGTCGCCGACGCCGTGGTGATTGGCAGCAAGATCATCCAGCTCATCGACCAGCAGCCGCGTGAGCAAGTGGTGCCGGTGGTGCAGGCCTTCCTGAGCGAGATCCGCAACGCGCTGGACGCATAATCCGGGTCAACCCCATGCATTAAGGAGCTCCTATGAGCTGGTTAGAAAAACTACTCCCCCCCAAAATCACGCCGACCGACCCGACCGAGCGCCGCAGCGTCCCTGAAGGGCTGTGGATCAAATGCCCGAGCTGCGAGGCCGTGCTGTACAAGAACGACCTTGAAAAGAACCAAAACGTCTGCCCGCAGTGCAGCCACCACCACCGCATCGGCGCACGGGCGCGGCTTGACGCTTTTCTAGACGCGGAAGGCCGTTACGAACTCGGCCAAGAAGTGCTGCCGGTCGATGCCCTTAAATTCAAGGACAGCCGCAAATACCCGGAACGTCTGAAAGAAGCGTTAGAGAACACCGGAGAAACCGACGCGCTGATCGTCATGGGCGGGGCAGTTCATAGCATGGGCGTGGTGGTGGCCTGCTTTGAGTTTGACTTCATGGGCGGCAGTATGGGCAGCGTGGTGGGCGAGCGCTTTGTGCGCGGCGTGCATGCGGCCATCGAGCAAAAAGTACCGTTCATCTGCTTTACCGCTACCGGTGGGGCCCGCATGCAAGAAGGCTTGCTGAGCCTGATGCAGATGGCCAAAACCAATGCGTCATTGACACGCCTGGCCAAAAAAGGCCTGCCGTACATCAGCGTGCTGACCGACCCGACCATGGGCGGCGTCAGCGCCGGCTTCGCCTTTCTAGGCGACGTGGTGATTGCTGAGCCGAAAGCCCTGATCGGTTTTGCCGGTCCGCGCGTGATCGAATCGACGGTGCGGGTGACACTCCCTGAGGGTTTCCAACGTGCAGAGTTCTTGCAAACCAAAGGCGCAGTCGACTTTATTTGCGATCGCCGCGAGTTGCGTAAAACAGTTGCCAACACGCTGGCCATGCTGCTAAAGCAACCAGCCGATGCCGTCGACTGAGGGCCTGCCCTTAACGGCTCTGCCGCTGTTTCCGCTGGGCACGGTGCTGCATCCGGGCGGCTTCTTGCCGCTGCAAATTTTTGAGGTGCGCTACCTCGACATGATCGGCAAGTGCCACAGAAACGGAACGCCGTTTGGCGTTGTTTCACTCACGCAAGGCACAGAAGTGAGACGGCCGAATGCCGAGCCTTCGGGCGACGGTTTTGCGCATGAGTCGTTTCACAACGTTGGTACCTTGGCCACCATCACCGACTATGCAACGCCCCAACCGGGCTTGATGGTGGTCCGCTGCACTGGCACGCAACGCTTCCAGATCAGCCGCAGTGAAAAGCTCAAGCACGGCCTGTGGGTCGCCGATGTCACGCTGCTGGCCGACGACCTTGCCGTGCCGATTCCCAATGACCTGCAGCCGGCAGCGGATGCCCTGAAAAAGCTGATCCTCACCTTGCAAGAACGCGACGTGCCTGCTGAGCAAATGCCGATCCTCACGCCCTACCGATTCGATGACTGCGGCTGGGTCGCCAACCGATGGTGTGAGTTACTGCCCATTCCGGTCGCGCTCAAGCAGCAATTCATGGAACTCGACAACCCGCTGCTGCGACTTGAGTTGGTCAACGACATTTTGGACCGCAGCGACATCTCGTTCTAAAATCAGAAGCTCGCCCTTACCCGGCTAAGCTCCTTACCCCTGACCTGTTCTCTTTCGGTTTCTCCCCTATGTCCACACCCACCGCCCTGCCCTCCGTTACCGCTGCCGCGACCGCATCTGACGACAACCAATTGATGGCCGAGCGCCGTGAAAAGTTAAAACACATTCGCGCCGCCGGCGTGGCGTTTCCCAATGACGTCAAACCCGAACACCGGGCCGAAGCCCTGTTTGCCCTGTACGACAGCCAGACCAAAGAAGAGCTCGAACCTCTGGCCATCCGCGTCAGCGTTGCCGGCCGCATGATGCTCAAGCGCGTCATGGGCAAGGCCAGCTTTGCCACTCTGCAAGACGCCTCCTTCGGCCCATCGCACGGTCGCATTCAGGTCTACATCAACAACGAAGGCGTTGGCGAAGAACTGCACAGCGCCTTCAAACACTGGGACTTGGGCGACATCGTGGCCGCAGAAGGCACGCTGTTCAAAACCAAAACCGGCGAGCTGTCGATTCACGCCACCGGCCTCAAACTGGTGACCAAGAGCCTACGCCCCCTGCCAGACAAGTTTCACGGCGTGGCAGACCAGGAAGTCAAATATCGCCAGCGCTACGTCGACCTCATCACCGATGAAGCCGCGCGCAAACGCTTCGTAGCCCGCAGCAAAGCCGTCAGCAACATGCGTGAATTCATGGTGTCCAACGAGTTTCTGGAAGTCGAAACGCCAATGCTTCACCCGATTCCGGGCGGCGCCAATGCCAAACCTTTCAAGACACACCACAACGCACTAGACCAAGAAATGTTTTTGCGCATCGCGCCCGAGCTGTACCTGAAGCGGCTCATCGTCGGTGGTTTTGAGCGCGTGTTTGAGATCAACCGCAGCTACCGCAACGAAGGCATCAGCGTTCGGCACAACCCCGAATTCACCATGATGGAGTTCTACGCCGCGTGGTGGAACTACAACGACCTGATGGCCTTCACCGAAGCGCTGATCCGTGACGCTGCCCAGAAATCTTGCGGCACCTTGCAGCTCAGCTACGGCGGCAAAGCCGTCGATCTGAGCCAGCCTTTTGAACGCCTGACAATTCGCGAAGCCATCCTGAAACACACTGACGCCGGTACCAGTGTGGACGACGCGGCTTGGCTCATCAACGCCGTTAAAAAGCTCGGTTGCACCGAGCAAAAAGACCGCCTGTCGACACGCTCACTGGCCAGCTTGCAGGTTTTGTACTTTGAAGAAACGGTCGAAGACAAGCTCTGGCAGCCGACCTTCATCATGGAACACCCGACCGAAATCTCACCCTTGGCACGCGCCAACGATGCACGCCCTGAAGTGACCGAACGCTTTGAGCTCTACATCACCGGCCGCGAGTTCGGCAACGGTTTCAGCGAACTCAACGATGCGCAAGAACAAGCCGCGCGTTTCCAAGCGCAGGTCAACGCCAAGGACTCCGGCGACGACGAAGCCATGTTTTATGACGCCGACTTTGTTCGTGCGCTCGAATACGGCATGCCACCGACTGGCGGTTGCGGCATCGGCATTGACCGCCTGATGATGCTGCTGACAGACAGCGCCAGCATCCGCGACGTTATCTTGTTCCCGGCGCTGCGCCGCGAGAATTGAGCGACGTTGGGACGGCCAGGCTGTCATGAAATACCTGCTTGGCTACCCCGACAACTTGCGTGATCAAGTGCAAGAGCTGCTCACCGAAGGTCAGCTCGGTGCCGTGCTTTTAAAAAAGTACCCCGATGCTCACGGCGTGCGCACCGACAAGGCCTTGTACGACTACGTGATGGATCTGAAAAATCGCTTTTTGCGCAACTCAGATCCGCTGTCACGGGTGCTGTTTGACAACAAACTGCAAGTCATCGCGCATGCGCTCGGCACGCACACCACCATCTCGCGCGTGCAGGGCAACAAGCTCAAGTCCAAGCGCGAAATCCGTGTCGCCGCCCTGTTCAAAGAAGGCCCCGCCGAGTTCCTGAAAATGATCGCGGTGCATGAGCTCGCGCACATCAAAGAACGCGAGCACGACAAGGCCTTCTACAAGCTCTGCACCTACATGGAACCGCAATACCACCAGTACGAATTCGACCTGCGTGTGTACCTCACGCACCTGGATGCGGTGGGCAAGTTGGATTGGTCGAGTCGCTGAGTTTTCAAGTCTTGAGCTGACTAAAAAGTCAGGGGACCAAGCCCAGCGCATGCATGTAGGCCGGCTCCAGCATCAAGTCGTCCCACACCACGGCAGGCTTGGTGGGCAGCAGAGCGAGACGGCGCTCTTCGCTAGATTCCAACGGCTCCCAGATTCCCTTGAGCTGAGCCTGTGTCATACCGTCGAGCAATTCGTCGACCGCCGCACCGCCGTCCAAGCTTTGATTACACAGCAGCACCATGTCGCAGCCAGCGTTCAGTGCTGCCACAGAGGCCTCGGTATAGCTGACCTGTTTGCCGTCAATCAAACGCGCACCCGCCATGCTCAGATCGTCGCTGAACACCGCGCCTCCAAAGCCGAGCTGACCACGCAAAATAAAGCCCAGCCACTTCTCTGAAAAACCGGCTGGACGGGAATCGACCTTGGGGTAAATCACATGCGCCGGCATGACGCTGGTGAGTGTGGTGTTGAGCCAGTCGTAAGGCGCGGCGTCATCAGCCAGAATGGCCTTGAGGCTGCGGCGGTCGACCGGAATGTCGGTGTGTGAGTCAGCTTTGACAAAGCCGTGGCCGGGGAAATGCTTGCCGCAGTTACCCATGCCAGACTGCAGCAGACCATGCATCAGGCTCTTGGCGAGCAAGGCGACGATGCGCGGGTCGCGGCTGAAAGCGCGATCGCCGATCACGCCGCTTTCGCCGTGGTCCAAGTCCAGCACCGGCGTGAAACTGAAGTCAACGCCACAAGCGCGCAACTCGGCACCCAGCACATAGCCGCAAGCTGTTGCCGCATTGGTGGCTGCCATGGCGCCTGCGCCTTCAGCGTCTTGGCCGTCTTTGAGCCACATTTCCCCCAAGGCGCGCATGGGCGGCAGGTGCGTGAAACCATCGGTCTTGAAGCGCTGCACGCGGCCGCCTTCATGGTCGACGCAGATCAACAAATCGCGACGGACTTTCTTCATCTCGGCACACAGAGCGCTGAGCTGCTGACGGTTTTCCCAGTTGCGGGCGAACAAAATAACACCGCCGGTCAACGGATGTTTGAGCCGTTGCCGATCAATTTTTGTCAGCGTGAGGCCGGCAATGTCGATGATGAGCGGCGCGTGCTGGCCAGAGGTGTGAATGGTCATGGTTGGCTTTTCTAGAGTCAGAAGTCAGGATGAAATTCGAATGGGAATTTAGTCGAAATGAATTGGTGTCAAGGCTGAGAGGGAGTCTCCGTCTGCTCGACCACCACAAAGCTCACCGCATAGTCGGTCTCATCCGTCACGGTCACGTGCGCGTTCAGGTGTTGCGCTTCAAACCAAACTTTCAGCGCGCCGTGCAACACGATTTTGGGTTTTCCGCTTGGCGCTTTCGCGATCTCGCAATGACGCCAAGTCATGGGCATGCGCATGCCCATGCCGATCGCCTTGCTAAAGGCCTCTTTGGCCGAAAAGCGGGTCGCCAAGTAACGCATGCCGCGCTCAGGCCAACGCGCACTGCGCTGCTTCCACGTGGCAAATTCCGCATCGCTCAGGATCTTCAAGGCAAAGCGATCACCGTGGCGCTCAATGCTCGTGCGAATACGCCGAACATCACAAATATCGGTGCCAATTCCGTAGATCATTCGTCAGTGGCTGGGGTGAATGCGGCGTCGATGCAGCGCAAGTAGTCTTTGACGGTGGCGGTGTAGCCCAACTCCAGCGCGTCGGCAATCAAGGCGTGGCCAATCGAGACTTCCAGCACACCCGGCACCTCACGCAGAAATTCGGTGAGGTTGTCGCGGTTCAGGTCGTGGCCGGCGTTGATGCCCAGACCGCACAGCGCAGCAGCCTGCGCTGCCTCGACAAAGGGTCGTAAGGCTTCGTTTTTGTGCAGACCGGGCCAGGCCCGCGCATAGGTTTCGGTGTAGAACTCAACGCGGTCAGCCCCCACCGCCTGGACGGCAGCCATCGCTTCGGGCAGTGGGTCCATGAACAGACTGACGCGCACACCCAGTGCATGGGCTTCTTCAATCAGTGGCCGCAAGCGCTCAGCATCGGCCGGGAAAGACCAGCCGTGGTCGCTGGTCGACTGGTCTTCGCTGTCAGGCACAAAGGTGCATTGGTCTGGCCGCAACTCGCGCACAAACTCCATCAGGTTGTGAAAAGGGTTGCCCTCGATATTGAACTCGCGGCCCGGCCAGTCGGCCATCATGGCTGACAGTTCGTAGACGTCATGGCGTTTGATGTGGCGCTCGTCTGGCCGGGGATGCACGGTGATGCCCCGGGCACCCGCCATCAAACACAGATGAGCGGCGCGCAATACGCTCGGGATGCCGAGTTGCCGCGTGTTCCGGAGCAACGCGACTTTGTTGACATTGACCGACAAGGCTGTGCGACCCGTGGTCTGGCCAAGAATAGCGGCGAGTTCGGCCGCGGGCAGCGTGGCATCGGCTGCGGCAACATTCAGCAGTTCGTCACCGGAAACCGCAGCGGCCAAATCCGGTAATGACGGCACGGACGGCATCGACGGCATCAATGGAAGCTCTTTTTTGATAGGCATAAGTCTAAGATGAAAGTTTGACGCTATAGCGCTTGAAGGTCGATCATCATTTGCCGAGTTTTGAGCACCTTCACACCGCAATGGTAGTGCAGCAAGGCACGCAGCTGCGTCTTCAGCTCCGAAACACTGTCAACGCAGGCCTGCACAGTGTCAGCAAAGGTCGCGTGATGTTCCAATGCCTGCTGCAAGCCCAGCCATTCGGCCCCCGACAAACTGGCCCGATCATCGTCATGGGCTTCACGCAGACCGGCCTCGGCCACCAGCACGTAACGCGTTTCAAGTTTAAGCGGCAGCAAGGTGGCGGTCTCGGCATTGAGCGTCGGCAGCAAACCGATGTCGCGCAGCAGACGCAACTCAAAGGCGCGCAGGGCCACCTGCAAGGTGTCTAGGTTCTGGCTGGCGAGAAGCTGCACCGTGGCGGCATAGGCATCAAACAGCACCGGATGTGGGTCATCGCGGGCCAGCAAACGCATCAGTAATTCGTTGAGGTAGTAACCCGACAACAAGGCATCACCCGTCGGCATGACATGACCGCCTTGCCATTCGGCGCTCTTGAGATTACGGATTTCGGCATCGCCACCAAAGGCCAGATGCAACAACTGCAGTGGCAGCAACACCGGTCTAAAGCTCGAACTCGGCTTTTTGGCACCCCGCGCCACCAGCGCCACGCGGCCATGCTGCCGCGTGAAAACATCCAGAATCAGACTCGACTCGCTCCAGTCATAACGATGCAGCACATAGGCCGGTTCATCTGCAATCCGTTTAACAGCCACGTCTTAGCTCTACGAATAAACGAAGGACTGTTTTTCCGCAGGGCCGCCCCAAGCAAGGCCAGCCCCCTCGGGGGGCAGCGCAGTACACGCAGTGACAAGCGTGGGGGCTTTATTCATACCCGAAGGTTTTGACGCGGGCGTCGTCATCTGCCCACCCGGAACGAACCTTGACCCAGATCTCCAGAAAGACTTTGCCGCCGGTCAGGGTCTCGAGTTCGTGGCGCGCTTCGGTACCAATGCGTTTGAGCTTTTCGCCCTTCTCGCCAATGATCATGCCCTTGTGACCATCGCGCTCGACAACGATGGTGGCGGCGACGCGGCGCAAATTGCCCTCTTCTTCGTACTTGTCGATGATGACGGTCGAGGTGTAGGGCAACTCGTCACCCGTCAAGCGAAAGAGTTTTTCACGGATGATTTCTGCTGCCATGAAGCGGTCGCTGCGGTCGGTCAGTTCGTCAGCGCCATACATCCACGGCTGCTCGGGCAGGTACTTGTCGCAAATACCGAACAGACGCTCAACGTCACGGGCGTTGTTGGCCGACATCGGCACGAACTCAGCGAAGTTGTGCCGCTCCTGCATCTCCTTGAGCCACGGAGCAATCTCGGCGCGGCGGTGGATCAGGTCAAACTTATTCGCCAGCAAAATGGCTGGCGTGTTGGCTGGCAACAAAGACAAAACTTTGGCATCTGCCTGATTGAACTGGCCCGCCTCGACCACGAAAACGATCAGATCAACGTCGTTGACAGCGCCCACCACGGTGCGATTCAGAGAACGGTTCAGCGCATTGCTGTGGCGGGTTTGAAAACCCGGCGTATCGACAAAAACAAACTGCGTCGGCCCCACCGTGCGCATGCCGGTGATGCGGTGCCGTGTGGTTTGGGCCTTGCGCGACGTGATGCTGATTTTTTGACCTACCAGCGCATTCAGCAAGGTGGATTTGCCAACGTTCGGCTTGCCAACGATGGCGATCAAGCCACAGCGCTGCCCCTCCGTGGGCACCGCTGGTGCATTGCTGGCGCGGGTCGACATGGCTTGGGTGAGCATGGCTTCAAGCGCATCAGGGGACTGCGTTGACAGGTCGGTCGAAGTGGGGGGGGGGCTTTTTTGCCGTCAGTCATGTGAGTCCATCTTCAGCTGCTTTCAGGCAGCGAGGTTTAGCGAGTTAAGTGCCGAGGGTCTTGAGAAAAGACAGCATGGCTGCGGCGGCGGCTTGTTCCCCCGCACGCCTCGAGCCCCCGATGCCGCGTTCGGCTCGGCCGTGCTCGACAATTTCGCATTCAACATCAAAGGTTTGCTGATGAGCGGCACCTGAGGTGGCGACGACCCGGTAAATGGGCAAGTTCATTTTTCGGCCTTGTAGCCATTCTTGCAACTCGGTCTTGGGGTCTTTGTCGATGGCCGGCATTTGCGGCGTGATGTCAACATCTTGAAGCAGCCGTCTAACCAAGGCCGACGCACTGTCAAAACCGGCATCGAGGTAGACCGCACCGATCACCGCTTCAAGCGCGTCAGCCAAAATAGAAGGCCGTTTTTGGCCACCCGATTTGGCTTCGCCTTCGCCGAGGCGGAGCAGCATCGGCAAGCCCAAAGTGATTGCCAGTTGATGCAATGTTTCTTGCTTGACGAGGTTGGCGCGCACACGCGACAAATCGCCCTCGGGCAATTCAGACAGCCGCTCATACAAGAGTGCAGCGACAGCGAGGTTGAGCACCGAGTCACCCAGAAATTCGAGCCGCTCATTGTGGTCGCCCGAAAAGCTACGGTGCGTCAGCGCCAACTGCAAGAGTTGGGGGCTAGCGAACTCGTGCAACAGCCGCTTTTGCAGACCCTGCAAAGGCAGGCTGAGCTTGTGCGGGTTGGACGCTGATGCGGTATCGGGTTGAGCACTCATGACGCTTGCTGGTGACAACGGGGCGGCTTAGTCAAAACCGCCAATGCGCTTCAAATTGCCAAAGTTCATCCAAACAAAGAAGGCTTTGCCAACAATATTTTTTTCAGGCACAAAACCCCAATAGCGCGAGTCCAGCGAGTTGTCGCGGTTGTCGCCCATCATGAAATAGTGACCCACCGGCACCTTGCACACCACGCCTTCGCTGCTGTAGCGGCAATTGTCCCGAAACGGAAAGTCAGCCGTAGCTTGAATAAAGGACGGTCGGTCATCTTCATTCAAGATGCGATATTTCCGCTCACCACTGGCGGTTGATTCTTCGAATTGCTTGGTATAGCGAAGTGAGTCTTCATCAAAAAACTCCGGCAGTGCTTTTTTCAGGAGCGGTTGGCCGTTGATGGTCAGCGTCTTGTTCAGATAGGCCACCTCGTCGCCTGGCAAACCAACCACGCGCTTGATGTAGTCGAGGCTGGGTTGCGGTGGATAGCGAAAAACCATGACATCACCACGCTCGGGGCTGTGGTTGTCGAGAATCTTGGTAAAGACCACTGGCAAGCGCACGCCGTAGTGGAATTTATTCACAAGGATAAGGTCGTTGATCATCAAAGTCGGGATCATCGAGCCAGAGGGAATCTTGAACGGCTCAAACAAAAAAGACCGCAAAATGAAGACCACGATGATGACGGGAAAGAGTCCAGCCGTCCAGTCCAGCCACCAAGGCTGCATCATCAGACGCGCGCGCGCGTCAACCACATCGGGCTGCACCGATGGCACGCCCAGCTTAGCCAACTCTACGTTGCGCTTGGCGGTACTTTGCTCGAGCACATGAACGGCCTGACGGCGTTGCGGCAGAAAATAAAAACGCTCGGCCAGCCAGTAAATACCCGTCACCACCGTTGCCAAAAACAGCAGCAGCGAAAAATTACCGTCTACCGCGCCCATGTACCAGGCGCCGCCATAGCCGACGAAAGCTGCCAGCACCAAGGCCGTGATTGAACTCATGACACCGACCATTTAATCTTCCACCTGCAATATGGCCAGGAAGGCCTCTTGGGGGACCTCGACCGAGCCGATTTGTTTCATGCGCTTTTTGCCTGCTTTTTGTTTTTCAAGCAGCTTCTTCTTGCGCGAAATATCGCCGCCGTAGCACTTGGCGATGACGTTTTTGCGCAGGGCTTTGATTGTCTCACGCGCGATCACGTTGGCGCCAATGGCCGCCTGGATGGCAACGTCGAACTGCTGGCGCGAAATAATCTCGCGCATTTTGGACACCACGGCTCGGCCACGGTATAGCGACTGGCTGCGGTGAACAATGATCGACAGCGCATCGACGCGCTCCCCGTTGAGCAGGATATCGACCTTGACAACGTCTGACGCACGGAACTCCTTGAACTCGTAGTCCATCGAGGCATAGCCGCGCGAGACTGATTTGAGTTTGTCAAAGAAGTCGAGCACGATCTCACCGAGCGGCATGTCGTACGTCAGCATGACTTGTTTTCCGTGGTAAGCCATGTTTTGCTGGATGCCACGTTTGTTGTTGGCCAAGGTCATGACCGCACCCACATAGTCTTGCGGCATATAAAGATGCACGGTGACGATGGGTTCTCGGATTTCTTGAATCCGACCGGCGTCTGGAATCTTCGAAGGATTTTCCACCATCAAGACTTCGCCACCGGGCATGACCACTTCATACACCACGCTCGGGGCGGTGGTGATCAGATCTTGGTCGAACTCGCGCTCAAGGCGCTCTTGCACGATTTCCATGTGCAGCAAGCCCAGGAAGCCGCAGCGAAAACCAAAACCCAGCGCCTGGCTGACTTCAGGCTCGTAGTGCAATGAGGCATCGTTGAGTTTGAGTTTTTCCAGTGCATCGCGTAGCGAATCGTACTCGCTGGCTTCGCTTGGGTACAGACCCGCAAAAACTTGCGGCTGGATTTCCTTGAAACCGGGCAACGCTTCGGTCGCAGCGAAAGCGGCACCGCCTGTGCCGGGCTTGATCATGGTCACGGTATCGCCAACCTTGGCGGCTTGCAGTTCCTTGATGCCGGCAATCACAAAGCCGACCTCTCCAGCTTCGAGCGACTGACGCGCTTCGGTGTGCGGCGTGAAAACGCCAAGTTGCTCAGCGTTGTAAAGCGCTTCAGTCGCCATCAGCTTGATGCGGTCACCCTTGGCGAGGCGCCCGTCAACCACCCGCACCAGCATGACAACACCCACGTAGGCGTCGTACCAGCTGTCCACGATCATGGCGCGCAACGGGCCGTCAGGATTTCCTTTGGGGTGCGGAATACGTGCGATAACCGCCTCGAGAATTTCATCAATCCCCATACCGGTTTTCGCGCTGCACGGAATCGCATCCGTCGCGTCGATGCCGATCACATCTTCGATTTCCTGCTTCGCATTGTCCGGATCGGCTTGCGGCAAATCCATCTTGTTGAGCACTGGCAAAACGGTAACGCCGAGATCCAGTGCGGTGTAGCAATTGGCCACCGTCTGCGCTTCAACACCTTGGCTAGCATCCACCACAAGCAGCGCACCTTCGCAGGCTGACAATGAACGACTCACTTCATATGAGAAGTCGACGTGACCCGGGGTGTCGATCAAATTAAGGTTGTAAATCTGACCATCAGCCGCTTTGTAGCGCAGTGCAGCGGTCTGCGCTTTGATGGTTATCCCACGCTCTTTTTCAAGATCCATTGAATCCAAAACCTGCGCACTCATTTCGCGGTCCTGCAATCCGCCACAGCGTTGGATGATGCGGTCAGCAAGTGTTGATTTGCCGTGGTCAATGTGGGCAATGATCGAAAAATTTCTGATGTGATTCATCAAAGGAAACGCCTAAGTGCTTGAAAATATTGCGAACAGTGCAGGCCCACTTCGCAACGGACATAAAAAAGGGCGCGTCGGTTTGCGACGCGCCCTGAACCAACAATCTATGGCAACTGCGATAGTTGGAACTTCATTGTAGGCAAAAAGCCGGCCTTGCGTCGCTCGAAAAAGGGCAATTCGTTGACGTTGCAGACCCGCAACAGGAAAGTTATGCACAACTTATTAACAATCTTGAAAATGCGACTCTGAACAACTTGTGGGTGAACTGTGGATCGTTGATGAATTGTTTAAAACAGGCTGATCTGCGCCATTCCTTGCGCCCGCATATAGCAGAAAGACCCGAAACACGAGGTCTATTCTACCAAAAGTAATGTAGGCAGCGGTTCAAGGCCAGCCGTCATCTTTGGAAGTTAGCGTTTACCCACAAGTTCCGGATCCCCCAGGGCTTAAAAATAAATATTTAAGAAGCTCTGGAAAACGATAAAGCCATGAAAAACCCCAATTTTTGACGGGGTATGCCGGGGCTAAGTTCAGCGACTGGGGCGGATCAAAGCGTACTGCGCCCACTCACCGCGCCTGAAAAGGACATTGACTGGCTTGTTTTTATCCGTCTTCGCGAGTGCTAGCTCGAACTCCTTAACGCTCAACACTTCCGTATTCGCTATCGCCACGATCACATCGCCCTCGCGCAAACCCGCACGCGCAGACACGCCATCAGCCGCCTCCACGCGAACGCCGCCACGCAACTTCAGTTCTTTCTTTTGCGCCTCAGTCAATTCGCTGACCACCAGGCCCATCAACTGAGCGGGTCCAGCAGCCGGTGGTTTTGGCTGGGCAGACGGTGCGCGCTGAGTAGATTTTTCAGGCTGAACTTCAGCAATCACGACCGCCAGATCACGCGTCGTACCACGGCGAAACACCGTGACAGTGGCGCGCGTACCGGGCTTGACGCTACCAACCAGTCGCGGCAAGTCGCTGGACTTCTCAATGACCTTGCCGTCAAACTTGATGATGATGTCGCCCGCTTCTACGCCCGCTTTTTCAGCCGGTGCGCCCGCTTCAACACCACGCACCAGCGCACCCTGTGGTTTACCCAAACCAATCGACTCGGCAACTTCTTTGCTGACCTGGTCAATCTGCACACCAATGCGCCCGCGGGTGACGCGTCCTGAATTACGAAGCTGCTCTGAGACCCGAATAGCTTCATCAATCGGTATCGCAAACGAAATACCTTGGAAGCCACCAGAGCGTGAATAGATCTGGCTGTTGATACCGATCACCTCGCCACGCATATTGATGAGTGGCCCGCCGGAATTACCAGGATTGATGGCAACATCGGTTTGTATGAGCGGCAGATAGTCACCCGTGTCACGTTGCTTGGCGCTGACGATGCCGGCCGTGACCGTGTTTTCGAGGCCGAATGGCGAGCCAATGGCCATGACCCATTCGCCCACCCGAATTCGGTTGATATCCCCAATTTTGACGGCGGGTAAACCTGTTGCTTCGATCTTCACAACCGCCACATCAGTGCGCTTGTCCGCACCAATGATCTTGGCCTTGAACTCGCGCTTGTCAGCCAGCGTGACAAGAACCTCGTCCGCACCATCAACCACATGGGCATTGGTCATGACAAAGCCATCGGCCGACAAAATAAAGCCAGAGCCAACCCCGCGCGGCTGACCTTCTTCTGGCTGCCCTTTGTCTGGGCGCGGCGTGCGGGGTAAATTAGGCGGCACTGGAATTCCAAAACGACGGAAGAACTCCAACATTTGCTCATCGTTGCCGGTATCGCTGCTCGGTTTTATTTTTTCAAGCGTGCGAATATTCACCACCGCAGGACCGACCTGATCCACCAGATCCGGAAAATCAGGCAATCCGCGGGCCTGCGCCCAGACGGGCTGCAAAGGAACAACTGCGCCACTTATGCCCAAAGTCAGCAATCCCATCAAGATATAGGAGTGCAGACCGATTCGGTTGAATTTAAGCATCATGAGCCTTCTGAAAAATCGAGGTGAGAAAAAAGAATGGGGCCAAAACTGCGCCGGTCGTAACGATCGGGACCGGCAAGGGAGATCTTGTCCATAAACATGGAGTCCTATTTGGTGACACTAGCGTTTGCGTTCAAGACCGGAGGCAAACAATTGCAAAGTACCTAGGGGCACTTCGCCCATGACCGTGACCCAATACGCGTCAACGCGGCGGGTGATGGTGTGGGTCGCACCCATCGATAAGCTTGAGGCCTGCTGATGATATTGACTGTCGTAAGGCTCTACAAACATAGACACGGACGCCAGCCCGTCAGAGAAGGTCCATTGCATCGACTCAGCGTGGTTCCCAGCAACGCGGGCCGACGTGGGGCGCCTGTAGCAGCTGACCGACTTGAAGCCAGGCACGGAGGTCTTCAGCACCCAGCCCTCGGCGTCGGCGGTAGTTTTGTGTAGCTGAATTTTCTCAACCCGATAACCGTCGGTGCTAGCCATCATCTGCAGCAGTGTGCCCATCTTCAATGGCACGTCGAGCTGCAGCTCAGAAAATGCCGCTTGCTCAAGTACCTGACCATCATCTGTCAGCGTTTGGAGCTTGAGCACAAGGCCACTTTTTTCCTCAGCCCAGATACGGTAAGTGAAGCGTAGATTGTCCTTCGGTCGCAACTCGATGAGGTCAGTCTGAATCCCGGCGACGCGCTCGTGACCAATCGCTTTGGCGGTATAAAAACCGGCGATGTCGCCGCCGACAGACTTCAACAAGTCTGGGAACATGCCCAAGGATTCGCGACGTTCACTGAGCATCACCCGACTGTCAGGCATGAAGGTGTGCACCTGATCGTTGTGCCGATAGACCGAACGCGGCGAGCCGGTCAGCGTCTCAACACGCTCAACTTGCTGATCGCCCTGGCAGACATGCCAGATGCGGGCGCTCGACATAGACGCAGCCGACGACACCACAAAAGTACCGACATAAGAGCGTTTGCGCGAGGCCTCGTGCATTCGCATGAGCCAAGCCGTGATGTTAGGCGGCTCAGCGTTTTTTGTTGGCGGAGCCACGGCGTGCAGTGCCACGCCCACGGGTGGGCTTGCTACCGCAGGCATCGCAACCACGGCACCGACAACGGTCAAGGCCAAACCGAGCCAAGCACGCACGCAGAGTCGCTCAGCGGCGCGCATTGGACGAGGTGTCAAAAGTAGCATTGCGCAAAAATCCGGACGGCATTTGCAGGGCAGAATTACCCGCCACTTGTTTGTGCGCTGCCAATAACTCTTCCAGTCGGGAATCACGCACCATAGCGCCCTGAGCCAGTTGCGAACCGGTGGAAGACCTAGGCACAGCCAAGGTCCAGACCATCACAAAGACCGCAGCCATAGAGGCCACACCGGCCAAGATTTTCCAGAAAAAAACGGGATCGTTGACTGCCTTTTTATTAGTGATCAACGACCTAACGACCGTCGGCATTGATCGTGCGGATTGAACTGAAACTGGCTTGTCAACCACTTCGCTAGGGGTCAACGCTTCTTGCGCCAAACGGCTTTGCAGGCGTGTCAAAAATTGAGCAGAATTCCGGACTGCGGCCAAGTCTGGCGAGCGCAATACATCGCCAATGAGGTGATAGTCATGCCAACTGGACATCAAGGCCGGATCACACTCACAGGCGGCCAGCGTCTGAGCGATTGCATCGCCGTGCAACTCGCCATCGGCCAGCGCTGACAGGCTGTCGCCAACGATGGCGTTAGAAAGGGTTGTCTTCATAAAATTCGAAGTAGGCTCAAGGCTTCATGTTAATGACCAACAATGACCGACATTTACCAACGTTTCCCAGACTGATTCTCCAGCATCGGCCTGATTTTTTGCGAGATAGCGTCACGGGCCCTGAAAATTCGTGACCTCACAGTTCCGATGGGGCAGCTCATGGCATCCGCAATTTCTTCATAGGTCAGGCCTTCAATCTCACGCAGGGTGATAGCTTGCCGCAACTCTTCAGGCAAAGCGTCCATCGCGCTATTGACCATTTGAGCAATTTCTTTGCTGGCCAACACCGCTTCAGGCGTCTCCGGACTTGTTAGTTCGTTTTCCACCGATGAAGTTTCATCATCGTCTGCTGATTTGAAGAAATTCTCAGAAACCGTCGGATTTCGCTTGAGGTCCATCAAGAATTTTTTAGCCGTGTTCACGGCAATCCGGTACAGCCAAGTGTAAAACTGGGCGTCCCCTCTGAACTGCCCCAGCGCTCGGTAAGCACGTATGAAGGTTTCCTGGGCGATGTCTTCAACCAGATCAACGTCGCGCACCATGCGGCCAATCAGACGCTGAATGCGGCGTTCGTATTTGATGACCAGCAATTCGAAAGCTCTTTGATCTCCGGCCACGGTCCTTTCGACCAACATGGCATCGCTGTCACCGCTGCTGACTGAATGTAGGGGCTTGTCGGGATTCATCAAAGATGTCGGGCAAGCGCTGAGTGAGTGTTCTCCACTGTAGCCGCTTGCTCGCTAGGGACACTAGCGGTGGCCTCAGAGTCCTGCAAAGTTTCAGGTCTGGGCTTGGCATGGACCGCGCGGCGTAAGTCCAGCCAGCGCGCAGGAGATGCTGACTGCTCAGCCCATAGCCACCACACCGCGCCAGCAAGATTGTCCAGCCTGAGCAAAAGTGCGAACTGCACGTCGAGCACAACAACGGGTGGCTCCAGCGCTGTCCCACTGCGGTAAACCGAACTGCTCCAGCGCCAGCACTGGCCGTCCCACTGGAGTAGCCCTACTGGCGAGTGGCGCCAACCGGTTGTCATCACCCAAGCTGAAACCAACAGTGCGCCACAGCCCAACAGGGGTCGCCAATCAGCAGCAGCCGTCGCCAGAAACCACCAAACATTGACGCCAGCGGCAATCAACCACGTCAGAAGCAGCCAACAGCCCAGAAAACGCGAACGCCCCAGCGGATAAAAAACCGATGGGGCGCTGTGCAGAGCCAAGGTCAGAATGTCAGCTTAAGCACGCAAAAAAACCAGCGAACCATTGGTGCCGCCAAAACCAAAATTGTTTTTGACCGCCACATCAATTTTCGCGTCCCGCGCCGTATTGGCACAGTAGTCTAGATCGCAAGCCGGATCTTGATTGAAGATATTGATGGTCGGCGGGATTTTCTGGTGATACAGCGACAGTACGGTGTAAACCGATTCGATGCCACCAGCGCCACCCAACAAATGACCCGTCATGGACTTGGTCGAACTGACCATCATGCGCGAGGCGTGGTCGCCGAAAGCGGCCTTGATAGCCTGGGTTTCGTTGATATCACCGAGCGGCGTCGACGTACCGTGCGCATTGAGGTATTGAACCTCATCCGCATTGATGCCGGCATTTTTCAAGGCACTCTGCATGGCGCGGCGCGGGCCGTCCATGCTCGGCGCGGTGATGTGACCAGCGTCCGCACTCATGCCGAACCCAGCCAGCTCGGCATAAATCCGGGCACCGCGGGCTTTGGCGTGTTCGTATTCTTCCAGCACCATCATGCCGGCGCCCTCGCCCAGCACAAAACCGTCACGGTCTTTGTCCCACGGGCGGCTGGCTGTTTTCGGGTCGTCATTGCGCGTGGACAACGCCCGCATAGAGGCAAAACCCCCAACGCCCAAGGCTGAGATGGTGGCTTCGGAACCACCGGCAATCATCACGTCAGCGTCGCCGTACTCGATCATGCGACCTGCATCGCCGATGCAATGCAGCCCGGTTGTGCATGCTGTGACGATGGCGATGTTGGGTCCCTTGAAACCAAACTTCATCGACACATGACCTGCGATCATGTTGATGATGGAGCCGGGCACAAAAAACGGCGTGATGCGACGTGGGCCTCGGCTGACAAATTCAGCGTGGGTATTTTCGATCAGCGGTAAACCGCCAATACCCGAGCCAATAACGCAGCCAATCCGCACGGCTTGCTCTTCTGTCAGAGCATCGCCAGTGGGCAAGCCACTGTCCACCACCGCTTGGCAGGCAGCGGCTAGACCAAAATGAATGAACGTGTCCATGTGACGGGCTTCTTTTTCAGCGATGTAATCGGTGATCTGAAAGCCTTTGACCTCGCCCGCAATCTTGCAGGTGAAGGCGCTGGTGTCAAATTTGGAAATCAAGTCTATGCCGGATTGTCCGGCGAGCAGATGGGTCCAGTTTTCAGACACCGTGTTACCCACGGGACTGATACACCCCATACCTGTCACAACGACGCGACGACGGCTCATGCGCAAATCCTGAAGAAAAACTCAAAAGGCCGCGAACGGCCTTTTGACGTGATGAGGGAAGCCAGTTCAGGCTTTTTGATGGGTATTGGCGTAATCAATCGCGTTCTGGACGGTCGTGATTTTTTCCGCATCTTCGTCTGGGATCTCGATGCCGAACTCGTCTTCGAGTGCCATCACCAGTTCAACCGTGTCAAGAGAGTCTGCGCCCAAATCGGCAACAAACGATTTTTCGCTGGTGACTTGGCCTTCTTCAACGCCCAGTTGCTCAGCAATGATTTTCTTAACACGTGATTCGATATCGCTCATAGTTCCCTCTAAGGGTTGTGAATTAATCCGTGATTTTAGCCGGTTCGAGACGTGAATCTCGACAGGCCTGCCGGACGGATGCGAACCGGCTGATTTTTAGGGTTTTCCCCAACTTACATGTACATACCGCCGTTGACGTGAATCTCTTGGCCAGTGATGTAGCTTGCCTCAGGACTCGCTATAAACGCGACCGCATGCGCAATGTCTTGCGGCTTGCCTAAATGACCCAGCGGGATCTGACCCAGCAAGGCTTTTTGTTGTTCCTCAGGCAGGTTCGCGGTCATGTCTGTTTCGATAAATCCGGGTGCAATGCAATTCACAGTGATGCCGCGTGAACCCAACTCACGGGCCAGCGCACGGGTCATGCCGGCGACACCCGCTTTGGCTGCGGCGTAATTGGCTTGCCCGGCATTGCCAGAAGCACCCACCACTGAAGTGATGCTGATGATGCGACCATAGCGCTGCTTCATCATGGTGCGCATCACAGCGCGGCTCATGCGAAACACGGCCTTGAGATTGGTGTCGAGAACGGCATCCCAGTCGTCGTCTTTCAGCCGCATGGCCAGCATGTCGCGTGTGATGCCGGCATTGTTGACCAGCACTTGCAAGCCGCCGTGTTCTTTGACCAAACTGTCGATCAAGGCTTCGATGGCGGGTCCGTCGGTGACGTTCAAGTTTTTGCCTGCACAGCCCGGAAAGCTGGACAGCGTGCTGGATATTTTGGCAGCGCCTTCGTCGGTGGTCGCTGTGCCTATGACCTTCATGCCACGCTTGGCAAGTTCCAGGGCAATAGCCGCGCCAATGCCGCGAGAAGCGCCGGTGACCAGCGCGAGCTGGCCTTCTAATTTTTTGTCAGTCATGCTGCGTCGTTCGTTAAGAGAGTCTTCACATCCGTGAAACTCGAAGGGTCAAAAAGGGCCGCGCCCGTGAGTTCGGCATCAATGCGCTTGACCATACCAGCCAGCACTTTGCCAGGCCCACATTCCACCAGCGTATTCACGCCTCGGGCCTTGATGGCTTGCACGCATTCAACCCAGCGCACCGGGCCAAAAGCCTGCCGATAAAGAGCGTCGCGAATCCGATCTGGATCTGTCTCGACCGCCACATCGATATTGTTGACCACCGGGATTTGCGGCGCAGCCAAGCTCACGCTTGCGAGTTTTTCTTTGAGTTTTTCAGCCGCCGGCTTCATCAGGCTGGAGTGAAAAGGCGCGGACACCGACAACAACAGCGCGCGCTTGGCACCGTTGGCCTTGAGGACTTCGCAGGCCTTGTCGACGGCGGCCTTACTGCCCGCAATCACGGTCTGCCCGGCGTCATTGAAATTAACAGCCTCAACCACTTCGACCGTCTTCGGCCCAAAGCTACGCACCGCTTCCGCACAACCTTCCATGACCTTGCCAGCCTCCATGCCCAAAATGGCAGCCATCGCGCCGACACCGACGGGCACGGCATCCTGCATGGCTTGGGCGCGAAAGCGCACCAGCGGGGTGGCTTGCGTCAAAGTCAGGACACCGGACGCCACAAGCGCAGAGTATTCGCCGAGCGAATGGCCTGCCACAGCGGCAGGCCGAGCACCTGTTTCAGCCATCCACACGCGGTAGGCGGCGACAGCGGCCACCAGCATCACGGGCTGCGTGTTGGTGGTCAGCGCCAGCGTTTCTTTGGGGCCTTGCTTGATCAGCAGACCAAGGTCCTCACCCAAGGCGTCCGAAGCTTCCGCCATGGTTTGGGCCACCACAGGGTGGTCACCCCAAGCGTCAAGCATGCCAACGGACTGGGATCCCTGACCGGGAAAAATAAAAGCGAACGGTTTCAAAAAGAAGTCTCCGATGAACAATCGCTGACCATGATCAGCCTGCGTACAAACATCTCAATAATCAACTAACACAGCACCCCAAGTGAAGCCACCACCGACGCCTTCGAGCAAGAGAGTGTCACCTTTTTGGACCTTGCCACTGCGCACAGCCACATCAAGGGCCAGCGGTATGGAAGCAGCCGAGGTGTTGCCATGCTGATCCACCGTCACGATCATTTTTTCAGGTGCCAACTTGAGCTTTTTGGCCGTGTTTTGCATGATGCGAATATTCGCTTGATGCGGGATCAGCCAATCAATGTCGGCTTGGGTTTTGCCAGCTTTCTCCAGTACTGCGCGTGCCGTATCTTCAAGCACACCAACGGCCAACTTGAACACGGCTTGGCCGTCCATGGTCAGCATCGGGCTGCCTGTGACCTGGCCACCGGAGACATGGCCGGGCACACACAAAATACTGGAATACTGGCCATCAGCGTGAATGTCGGTGGCCAAAATGCCCGGCACATCAGAGGCCTCAAGCACGACGGCACCGGCGCCATCACCAAACAAAACGCAGGTGGTGCGATCCGAAAAATCAAGAATGCGCGAAAATACTTCTGCGCCAATCACCAGCGCTTTGGTCGCGGTGCCGGTCTTGATCAGTGAATCGGCCAGGGTCAGGGCATAAATAAAACCACTGCAGACGGCCTGCGCATCGAAGGCCGCAGCGCCAACATTGCCCAGCTTGCTTTGCAAAATACAGGCAGCAGATGGGAACACCATGTCGGGCGTTGAAGTCGCCACGATGATGAGATCAATTTCCCCTGCGTCACGGCCAGCGGCTTCAAGCGCCCGCTGACAGGCTTGCAAGGCTAGATCGCTGACGCAAACGCCCGGATCAGCGAAGTGGCGAGCCCGGATACCGGTGCGTTCAATAATCCATTCATCCGAAGTCTCGACGCCTTTGGCGGCGAGTTCGGTGGTCAGATCGGCATTGGTCAGTCGGCGCGGCGGCAGATAACTGCCCGTGCCCGTGATGCGGGAAAAACGGCTCATTCAGGGCTCACTCAAGAGACGAAGGATCGTCAGTGGACAGGGTTCTGCACCGGAGTTGAAAACACAGCAGACATAAGGTCTGGTGCTGTGACATCGGTCGGACTCACTGTTGCGGCATGGGCCAGCAACGGTGCGGCGTGGGCGATGCGTTCTTTCACTTTCCCCAGCAGATTGTTACGGGCTGCATCATAAGCTCGATTCAGCGCGCGTTCGAAGGCAAAAGCGTCTGCCGACCCGTGACTTTTAAACACCAGGCCGCGCAGGCCGAGCAAGGCAGCGCCATTGTAACGACGATGGTCAACGCGCTTTTTAAATGCAGATAACACCGGATAAGCAACCAATGCCGCCATTTTTGTGAAGATATTGCGAGAAAATTCGGCCTTGATGAACCCCCCGATCATGCCGGCCAAGCCTTCGCTAGCCTTAAGCGCCACGTTACCGACAAAACCATCGCAAACGACAATGTCGGTCGTTCCCTTGAAAATATCATTGCCTTCGACGTTGCCGAAAAAATTCAGATCGCCCGACTGCGATGCAGACCGCAACAGCTCACCGGCTTTTTTGATCACTTCGCTGCCTTTGATCGCTTCTTCACCGATGTTGAGTAAGCCTACGCTGGGCGTTGACAGACCAGACACGGCAGACACCAAAGCAGACCCCATCACAGCAAACTGCAACAGATGGTGCTCACTGCAATCAACGTTGGCGCCCAAGTCCAGCACGGTGGTGGCACCGCCGGCGGCATTTGGCAACTGAGTGGCAATGGCTGGGCGGTCAATGCCGTCCAGTGTTTTTAGAACGTACCGTGAAATCGCCATCAGTGCGCCGGTGTTCCCAGCGGACACAGCTGCATCGGCAGCATCGTCTTTGACCTGTTG